>CAYSCK010000011.1:0-24376 GCA_964429525.1 uncultured Planctomycetia bacterium | reverse complement strand
GTCGTTCAGGAAAAATATTCACTCTCAGTGAAAATGGTATTTTGGTCATAGATTCTCATCAGGCTTTTAATCAGAACATGTTAGATATCTTAGCAGGTCGCAACACCCTTAAAGTTTACTTTGATGCGCCAGACTTATTAAGGCAGATGCGTAAGATTCTCAGTCAGAGCCTAAAGGGTGTTTCTCCCAAGCTGCATATTGGTCAGTGGCCGGTCACCCGTGAAAGCGCCAAAAAGTTTATCGAGCCTCTTAAAAATATAGCTGATTATATTGTGGAAAATTGGCGCGTAGAAGAATATGAATCCTTGGGAAGATTAGTGCTCTTAAATTTAAAAGAGCTTTTAAATGAAGCCACGAGTGAAGAAGCAGGCCTGATTAAAGGGCTTATAGATGATATTAAGAAGCACAGTTTATCTGTAGTAAGCAGCCCGGTGGTTAATTTTGAAAAGAAGGGTAAAGAAGAAGCGGCAAGGCAATTTGCCAAACTGCCTGGAATTTTGAAAAATTTGGAGAACATGATCAAAATGCCGACTTCCAAAGATAGGCGTCGCGTTAGAGGATACGATAATCAATACGATCGGCAGCTTTTGGGTCTTGTTTTAGGGTTGGGTTCTTTGGTCCAGAAGATCCAGGTTGATCAGAAGCCTGAATCCTGGCAGTATGCGGCTCTGAATAAACTGTTAGGTAGCTTCAAGGCTTACAAGACCCCATATGTAACAAGACAAGATGAAGTAGATAGGGTTGTGGATATTCTTTACGGTTATCTGCATATAAAAACAACCCCTTATTTCAGGATGGCGGCTTTAGAATCTTTTATTCTGGCCGGTGAATATGGCGCTTCGGCTACCGGGAGCTTTGACGGTTTTAATAAGATCGTTGAGATTCCTTTGGAAGAAATAGCTTTAAAAGAATTTGGCCTTGGTTCAGGCCGCGGTGATGAGATTACGAATGAGACTCAGAGACGGCTTGAGAAGGTTGTGTCAAATCTGAGAGAGCGCGGCATGGATATTTCTTATGTTCCTTCTCTTGGGATCGCGTTGATTCAGCAGTCTTTTGAATGGCTTTTAGTGAAACATAGCGCGAATGATGGAGGATTTTTTAATCATATACTTGATGGCTTTAAACATTTTCGGGCCTTAGACGTTGTTTTAACTGCTGCTGAATACGCAAATCAGTGGAACATGGCTGTGCTTCGGGAAAATAGAAGAAGGAAAGCCATGCTTAGTCAGAATCAAGGCATGGGTCTGGCAGCGTTGCTAAAAGAAGAATTTAAACAATACCAAAGAACTGAAGCAGAGGTTGATATAGCCGATCTGGACGTTAATGTTGTGGGGCTTGAAGGAGATTTTGGATTATTAAAAGATAAAACAGACAGCAGCTATACTTTTTACCGCGCTCCTCAGGAGTCTCAGAAGACCTTGAAAATCGTTCTTTATGTTAATCCTAAAGGTAACAAGATTGATAATATTGCAGCCCGGATGAAATCCTCCGAAGGGGTAACTTATCCGGTGAACTTTACGGGTACTGAAAATGGATTCCTTGTTTTTAAGGCAGAATTGAAGAGGACACGTGCTCAGGATATGCGTTTTTGGGTGATGGTCACATCCGGGAAATGGGAAGAGCGCCGGCTTGTTGATATTGTTTCAAGGATGTCTCCTCAGGAAAGAGCGGTTATACATGCAGAAACGCAGCATAAATTTTCTATGGAATTAGTCGGTTTAAATAAGGGTGATTATGATGCTGAAAAGGGTTGGTCTATTCCGCCGAATAAAGATGTTCAGCTAAAAGTTACAATACCTTTGAGCCGCTCTGAACTGGCTGAGAAAGTTTATGTAGGGGTTTATACGGATACGATAGCTTCTGAGCCGCTTAAATGGGGTTTTCTCTCTGAGAAATTCGGCCAATATTGTGTTACGAGATTCAAATACGAGCAGGGTAAGATGCATTTAACAATTGCTTTTACGCCAAGACAATCAGGCGGAATAACGCTCGCCTTATTTGACAGGTTTGATAAAAATGAAGCAATCCGCTGGGCAACTTCGCCAGATCAGCATATTCGTATTTCCCTGACCACACCTTTCCCGTGGGGAGGGTCTGATGTCCGTAGTCCAGGTCATGGCGACAAAGGTGTTTCTTCGCCTGTTGCCGTAAATATCATTTATGAATTTAAAAATAAAATATATTCCAGTTCACCAGTTATCAAGGAAAGGGGTGCGTCAGGGTTAAACCGCGCTTTAGTTTCTTTATCACACAGAGTGACGGAACTATCTTTGAGTCTGCAGTTGATCCCGAGAGCAACGAAAGTCTCGCCTATATTATCTCAACAAACGGAGGTGTCTCAGAGCGCAGAGAGCGTACCTGGTACGAACTTCCTCAGAATGAAGCCGCGTCAATCAGGGTTCTTGCCGGCCAGGTCTATCGCACGTCAACGAATTATCTTACCAAGAGAGCTATATTTTAGGACAAGATCTGTTAAAGCAAAAAGCAATAATGACGTGGTCTTGTCCCTTAAGCTTAATAGTAGTTGGGTTGAGGCCGTCCGTCAGGGCTCCAGTCATTCATATAGGATTTGTTTCGAAGGAAAACGCGTCAGCTACCCGAAAGAAGAAGGTTTCGATGATTTTCAATTTTCCATCGGTCGTGCGATTATGCCGGTCGTGGACGAGTCCGTTATGCAGTTGTCCAGCATCTGGCTTTATCCGCAGTATCAGCATCTTGGGATCGGCTCCACTCTTATCAAATGGATGGCCCGCTATGCGTCTGACCAAAATATTCCTGTCATCGCCAACTACAGTACGGAAAAAATCAACGTTATTAAAATTTTCTCAAGGCTGATCGAACCGGGGTCCGGTCGTCTGTATATTTTTGATCTTTACTACAACGGTCGCTTTAATGGGCCGTTTCCGGTTGATGCGTTTTTTGAAAAAAGCCGCGCGTCGTTTAGCCAGGGCATGATGCAGATACGCGGCACGCCGCGAAAAGACCTGCGGAGCCAGGATGTCAGGGAATACTCCAGCTCGCCGGCCTTCACCATCGCCAATATTATAGGTAAAGCCGCGGGCGTCAATATCCTGGCCCGCGGGCCGGAAGTGAAGCTGGGATTTGGCAGCAGTCCGGTTGCCAAGTCTCTTGCGGTTGGACAAAACCATTCCAGTAGCCCGGTGAAGGATGAGGATGCCGGCGCTTTTATCCTGTCGGAGAAATTTTTAGAAGAACTCACCCATGTCTCTCCCCTTTACGCGCGTTTGAGCGGCACGATTTCCAACCTCCTGAAAAAATTCAATAAGCCGTATTCCGGCACCCGCGCCCACGGCGAGCGGACAGCCCAGGTGGCCCTGCTGTTGGCCGACCGCTTGACAGATGATTCAGGCGATGCCTTCGGCAGGGAAGATTTCCTGTTGGATGCCTACCTTGCCGGGCTTCTGCACGATATCGGCAAGACCGGCATCTCCAAAAAAATCGTCAATGGCAAGGGTTCGCTGGGCCGCAGGGAAAAAGAGCTGATCCGCACGCATGTTTCCCGAGGCGCCAACATTTTAAAGAAGGCCCTGGATACGAAAGCCTTTGGCGGAGTTTTGGATGGCGTTAAATATCATCAGGAGCGTTGGGACGGCGCAGGGTATCCTCATCGGCTTAAAGGTGAAGAGATTCCTTTGATCGCCGCCGTGATCTCTCTGGCGGACGCGTTTGACGCTTTGACCAGCGACCGGTCCTATCGCGAGAGGATGTTGAACATCGTCGATGTCATGAGCCGATTGATGGGCGACATCGGCACGCATTTTAGCCCGTCGGTCATGAACGCGTTCGTGAAGCTTTACTTTGAGAGCAAACTCGAGCGCCTCATGAACGGCGATATCACGGGCGTCGCGGCGGTCCTGTTTAATATTTTGGAGCGCAAGATGCTTGCGGCCGGCCGAGGGGCGTCCAGCTCGCCTATCGAATCTCCCGCGGCCAAGCTCGCTCAACTCTCTCGAAGGAGGAGCATCCTTGAAGAAGACGAACGGCGATTTGTTCTGTCCGTTGAGCAATCTTTACACGAAGTCGGGAGATATGAGCTTAAGGCTAGGCAAAATCCCGGTTTTGAGCCTTTCCTTGTGATCTGGCGATCCCATCTTTCCAAGCTGAGAACCAGCCTCCGGGAGACCACCTCGGAGTTAAGGAATGTCCGACAAGAAATGAACGATTTGACGTTGGGATACGCCGAGCAGGGGCGAAGCCCGCGCCGAACCGCCGGCTCGCCGGTTAGAAGGGGTCATGCATTGATTCTTGGCGCGGCCTTATTTTTTAGCATACTCTTTTCTATCAGCCATCCCGCTTTAGCCCACACATTCAGCATGGCTCCTGACAAGAGACTTCAGGTTACAGTGGAGGCTTGGAATTCACAGAGCCCAGCCGACAACACCCTTGGTGGGATAGCATGCGATATTAATAATGCCAGGCGGGATTTGGGAGAGAAGAATATTATTTTTCTCTGGGGGAAGGAAGGAATGGTAGGCAGGCTTGCTCAGGAGAACAACATTTCCAATTTTGACAAAATCTATCCGGCTCAAAAGATTCATGTCTCCGGGCTGAGTACAAGCGTGTTAGAGAAGTTGAGCGCCAAGGTTTTCGTTGAGGATAAGAAGGATACGGTTCAAATAGTTGCTCCGGCAGAAAAGCAACAAACTCCGATACGGGAATACGGACAGAAGGGACCGCAGTCCAAGTTAGAGAACAAAGATCCATTCTCTGCGCCCTCAAAATCCCCGCGTACTTCCATACCCTGGAAATACTGGGTTAATCTTATTACGGCAGCATCTTTTATGTGGATGATGCTGCATTATGTTAAAAGCAGGGAAAGAGATACAACCCCCGCGTTGAAAACATGGCGCGCAAAGAAAGAACCCGGAGAGGCCGATACGAGATCCGTTCTTGAGAAAGAAATTAAGGAACAGGTGGCGAACCGGATAAGAGCGTTTAAATCGAATAAGCGCTTTGATTCTGACCAGACAGAAGAATTTAGGAGTTCAATTATTCAAAGATTAAATGAGGACGCGGATTTAACCGGTAAAGAGAAAAAATCGCTATATGAGTTGCTTCAGAGAGGCACCCGTTTGCTCGAGCATCTGGAGGCCAAAGACAAGCATGAGGCGTTAAAAGAAATAATAAAGAATTTCAAGAAGACGGGAGTCGCAATAAAAATAGCTCCGCAATTATGGAGGTTCCTGGCAGAAAATAACGTGGAGAAAGATGTGATTTGTAACTTGGCGCCACCGGAAGCTTATGAAATGGGAGAAAGGATCCTTGCAGAGATTAATCAGCGAGTTGAGGATGGATTAAGAGAATTTAGGCATGCGAGATATGGAAAGCCATTTTTTGAAAAAGCTAAAGAGAAGCTTCGCGGTTTGTGTGAAAATAAAAAACTAATTTTAATTCCGTTCATCATTTGCCTTGCCAGCTTGTCATTAACCGGGTGTGCCTCAAGAGAGACCCAGCAAGAGCTTATTGCCAGAGAAGCGACTAAGGAATTTCTCCTTTTGACGGGGGTTGTTTTCATGGTAAGTTCAATATTTTTTCTGTCCATAAAGGGGCTGCTTCATACGTTTAAATTCCGTCTTGCCCGCGGCTGGCCTATCTTTTATGGCATCATGGCCACATTTTTCCTGACAGGCGCGTTTTTTGTTCTTGAAGTCCAACAATGGCGGTGGGCAGTTTTGTTGCTCCCTGTTGCAGCGGGCTATAAAGTTGGCAGAACCCCGCTTATTATAACTCCTTATCCTCCCCATCTTCAGAAAGTTGACGAAGGGATATTCCACCTTTGGACGGCGAGGATGAAAGATTTGCCCAATAGTCGGATGGGCCATAGGATAGCTCTAGATCCAACAATTTCACCTCGCATTAAAGATTGGGCCTGGAGGAGTTATCATGGGGCATGGATGTATCAAAATATACGATTTACTAGTATCTGTTGGTCTGGCGCTTTCTTTAGCATGCTGTGGTCTGCTTTATTCTATCAAGATATCAGTCCCTGGAGCACAATGATATTCGCTCTATTTTTCAGCGGAGCATGGGGTCGCAATATGGGAGGATTAAGGAAATTTATGCGCGGTGAGAAGATGGCGTCTCAACGCCTGCATGAGTTTGAGGCGTTCTGGGAGAGCTTATGGAATTTTGGGCGAGAAGAAACCCATGGCAGTACCTATGATGAAAGACGCGAAGAAAGAGAATCTTTTGGAAACGGACCCTTTGGAGGGGAGCCGTTCGAAACAGTTGAGTTTTCTTTGAGTGTCTTGGGCCTTAAGAGAGGTGCTTCATTTGGTGAAATCAAATCAAAGTATAGAAAGCTGGCAAAGCTCTATCATCCTGATACCCAGGCCGGCAAAACCAGGACAGAGAAACGGGACGCAGAGGAACGGATCAAGATAATCAACAGAGCTTATGAAGTCCTGAAAAAACACCATGACAACTTTTCCAGCAGCCCGGTGGCACCCTACAATATTCCTTCTGAGAAAATATTCCATTTTTCTCATGAGATTGAGAATCCCGACAAAATCTTTATCGATAAATTAAAAGGGCTGAACGAGATGTACAAGATTGAGGGGGGTGTTAAAGTTGCCGATACCGTCTTAAATGATCCCGACCTTGAACAAAAGATAAGCCGGATCATTCGCGCCCAGTATAGGGGTCAGGATACGGCAGGATATGCTGTTTCGGAAGAATGGGCGGAACAGTTTAAGGAGGAGGCGCTGAAGGCAGCCGTTGAAAAAATTGCAGGAAGGGATGTCATTATCATGCAGATGGAATATCAGTTATCACAGAGATTCCTGAGAAATTTCAAAAGGCATCTTGTTAATGTCGTGAAAGAGTTGAAAATTTTAAAAGGCGAATCTATAAAGATGACCGTATTGAATGCGATCGATTCTGTCGGTCAGGTTGCGAAACTTATGATGGCAGGAGGTCTTGGAAGTTTTAAGCCGGATCTTGTTAAGGGATGGTACGAGGTGTTGAGAGGGTTTTGGGGCCCTATTGAGGCGAAAAATCGTCTTCATGTTTTCGGTATTCTTTATGCGAAAGACATAAGGGGGGAGGGCCCTATAAGCCGATTAGATCGCGACCACCCGGAGATCGTCGAACATCTCAAACGGTCTCTGGAAAAAGTTGTTACATATAAAGGCATCGAGGTAAATAAGGAGGGTACAGGAGCGGTCGATGTTACCATTTACAGGGATCCTTATTCAAGCCTGCATGAATATTGGATTTATTGTCCCCGGGTTTTTGAGGAGGTTTATCCGCAGGGCAGCGATTATCCATTAAGAGCCGTGCAGACCTGGTTATATCGTAAGATAGTGTTGAAGTTCTTGAAGTATCTCATAGATGATGGGGTCATAGGCAGGAAGTTCATATTCTCGACCAGCGAGGTCAATACGACCCTTGCCGTTCCCAGGGTGATCGAAGATGAATATAAGCATGATCCTGTTTTTAGCGATATCCTGGTGCATCACTATAATCATACCATTGTGCCTGCAGGCATGCCTTCTTATCAGCATTATCTTTTTGAATTACTGAATATTTCAAATGAATTCAGATTTTGTATACAGGAGGGCTATGTTGGCTTGGTCAAGCTGACCGGTTCCGTGAGCGACTTTATCACAGGCTGTTCCACCATGCATACAAAAATATGCAAGGAGAGCTTTTACAAGGAATTCGCCCATAAGTTTTTAGAAGATGATCTCTTTGGTAACAGCGAAGGCGCGGATATCGAGCGTTGGCAAGGAAGGCGGATAGGACGGCATATCGATAGATATATGGAGATATTCCAGGCAAAGGAGTTCTCAGGGCTGTTCAGGAAATTAGAACAGAATGAAGAAGCAAGAACTAGTTTTATCCGGGAGCTCCTGGATATCAGAAAGGAGCAAAAACAGAAATTCATCGATGCGCTTTTTGCAGGCGTATTCGGTGATATCGGTATCAAGTTGAATGAATTTAAAGAACAGGGCATAGACCTTCTCAATCGGCCGTTTTTTACTTTTGTGAGAAGATTTGTCGATTATAAGTGCGGCGATTTTATCATAGATAATTTTTACAGCCCGGAATTCAGAGACATGGTGGCAGAGAAAAAGGCGGTTATCTTTATAGGCGGCAGGAGATTCGGCGAGTTCTATTGGAATCAGAGGGCAAGGGTGGAGGAGATATTTAATATTGATCCCCGGATGAGGAACCATCTCATATTGATAAAAAACCATAATACGTTTACCTCATGGTTGATTCATCAGGCTACGGATTTTGGCGGCATGCTCTCTTGGAAGGGTAAGGAAGCAGGCCCGACAAGCCCAACCAATGCCCTGCAAAATGGCGTTCCTCTTTTTGCCACAATAGACGGCGTTATTGAAGAATTACTCAAACCCATCCAGAGGGATGTTTTTGGCAGGGTTGTCAGCGGCAACGGCTATGCGGTGGAATACGGGGACGAAAGGTCTTGGACCGGAGACAATAAGCCTGGCCAGGAGTCATTTCGGTCAAAACTCAAAGAAGCGTGTGACGATTATTACAACCAGGAGAATTATGAGAAACTCTCGTTCAATGCCTTGAGGGTCGGTATGACACAGGGGGACACCAGGACCCAGGCAAAGGGCTTGATCAGGCTCTGGGCGAAGGCACTCGAGAGAAAAGAAAAGGCAGAAGAAAATATATTGTTAATTGTAAAAGATTTTGTTGATAATCTCTCTCCTGACACTAAAGAGAAAATCAAAACCGGTAAAATCGATGATCTTGGGCCGTTCGTTTTCCCCGAGATTGGAATCAAGGCGTACGGCCTGAAGGCATTTAATGCAGGATTAAGAGAGATGATTAAGAATAGCAAGATATCTCCGGATTATCTTAATTATTATTTGAATTATTTAGAGGCGCTTACTGGAAACGGCTCCGTTAATAAGAATTTTATGGAATTATTGAAAGGAGTTAATATTTCCGATCATACGCTTTATGAAAAGCACATGGAGTTTGAAACTATTCTTATGGAGTTGAGCGCTGAGATAGAGAGAAGAAGGGTACAGCAAGGCGAGGCCAGCTCGCCGGCATTTTCAACGGTACGAAGCCGCAACTTTATAAAGTCGCAAGAATTGTATCCGTCTTCACGTCCCGACGGTCTGGCGTCTCAAGCGGAGAGCTTCTCTTCCAGCCCGGTGGCACCCTACAATATTCCTTCTGAGAAAATATTCCATTTTTCTCATGAGATTGAGAATCCCGACAAAATCTTTATCGATAAATTAAAAGGGCTGAACGAGATGTACAAGATTGAGGGGGGTGTTAAAGTTGCCGATACCGTCTTAAATGATCCCGACCTTGAACAAAAGATAAGCCGGATCATTCGCGCCCAGTATAGGGGTCAGGATACGGCAGGATATGCTGTTTCGGAAGAATGGGCGGAACAGTTTAAGGAGGAGGCGCTGAAGGCAGCCGTTGAAAAAATTGCAGGAAGGGATGTCATTATCATGCAGATGGAATATCAGTTATCACAGAGATTCCTGAGAAATTTCAAAAGGCATCTTGTTAATGTCGTGAAAGAGTTGAAAATTTTAAAAGGCGAATCTATAAAGATGACCGTATTGAATGCGATCGATTCTGTCGGTCAGGTTGCGAAACTTATGATGGCAGGAGGTCTTGGAAGTTTTAAGCCGGATCTTGTTAAGGGATGGTACGAGGTGTTGAGAGGGTTTTGGGGCCCTATTGAGGCGAAAAATCGTCTTCATGTTTTCGGTATTCTTTATGCGAAAGACATAAGGGGGGAGGGCCCTATAAGCCGATTAGATCGCGACCACCCGGAGATCGTCGAACATCTCAAACGGTCTCTGGAAAAAGTTGTTACATATAAAGGCATCGAGGTAAATAAGGAGGGTACAGGAGCGGTCGATGTTACCATTTACAGGGATCCTTATTCAAGCCTGCATGAATATTGGATTTATTGTCCCCGGGTTTTTGAGGAGGTTTATCCGCAGGGCAGCGATTATCCATTAAGAGCCGTGCAGACCTGGTTATATCGTAAGATAGTGTTGAAGTTCTTGAAGTATCTCATAGATGATGGGGTCATAGGCAGGAAGTTCATATTCTCGACCAGCGAGGTCAATACGACCCTTGCCGTTCCCAGGGTGATCGAAGATGAATATAAGCATGATCCTGTTTTTAGCGATATCCTGGTGCATCACTATAATCATACCATTGTGCCTGCAGGCATGCCTTCTTATCAGCATTATCTTTTTGAATTACTGAATATTTCAAATGAATTCAGATTTTGTATACAGGAGGGCTATGTTGGCTTGGTCAAGCTGACCGGTTCCGTGAGCGACTTTATCACAGGCTGTTCCACCATGCATACAAAAATATGCAAGGAGAGCTTTTACAAGGAATTCGCCCATAAGTTTTTAGAAGATGATCTCTTTGGTAACAGCGAAGGCGCGGATATCGAGCGTTGGCAAGGAAGGCGGATAGGACGGCATATCGATAGATATATGGAGATATTCCAGGCAAAGGAGTTCTCAGGGCTGTTCAGGAAATTAGAACAGAATGAAGAAGCAAGAACTAGTTTTATCCGGGAGCTCCTGGATATCAGAAAGGAGCAAAAACAGAAATTCATCGATGCGCTTTTTGCAGGCGTATTCGGTGATATCGGTATCAAGTTGAATGAATTTAAAGAACAGGGCATAGACCTTCTCAATCGGCCGTTTTTTACTTTTGTGAGAAGATTTGTCGATTATAAGTGCGGCGATTTTATCATAGATAATTTTTACAGCCCGGAATTCAGAGACATGGTGGCAGAGAAAAAGGCGGTTATCTTTATAGGCGGCAGGAGATTCGGCGAGTTCTATTGGAATCAGAGGGCAAGGGTGGAGGAGATATTTAATATTGATCCCCGGATGAGGAACCATCTCATATTGATAAAAAACCATAATACGTTTACCTCATGGTTGATTCATCAGGCTACGGATTTTGGCGGCATGCTCTCTTGGAAGGGTAAGGAAGCAGGCCCGACAAGCCCAACCAATGCCCTGCAAAATGGCGTTCCTCTTTTTGCCACAATAGACGGCGTTATTGAAGAATTACTCAAACCCATCCAGAGGGATGTTTTTGGCAGGGTTGTCAGCGGCAACGGCTATGCGGTGGAATACGGGGACGAAAGGTCTTGGACCGGAGACAATAAGCCTGGCCAGGAGTCATTTCGGTCAAAACTCAAAGAAGCGTGTGACGATTATTACAACCAGGAGAATTATGAGAAACTCTCGTTCAATGCCTTGAGGGTCGGTATGACACAGGGGGACACCAGGACCCAGGCAAAGGGCTTGATCAGGCTCTGGGCGAAGGCACTCGAGAGAAAAGAAAAGGCAGAAGAAAATATATTGTTAATTGTAAAAGATTTTGTTGATAATCTCTCTCCTGACACTAAAGAGAAAATCAAAACCGGTAAAATCGATGATCTTGGGCCGTTCGTTTTCCCCGAGATTGGAATCAAGGCGTACGGCCTGAAGGCATTTAATGCAGGATTAAGAGAGATGATTAAGAATAGCAAGATATCTCCGGATTATCTTAATTATTATTTGAATTATTTAGAGGCGCTTACTGGAAACGGCTCCGTTAATAAGAATTTTATGGAATTATTGAAAGGAGTTAATATTTCCGATCATACGCTTTATGAAAAGCACATGGAGTTTGAAACTATTCTTATGGAGTTGAGCGCTGAGATAGAGAGAAGAAGGGTACAGCAAGGCGAGGTCAGCTCGCCGGTATCTACGAAGTCCCAAGGTCACAAGGTCACAAGGTCACAAACCGGTAGACCGTATGAACCGGGAGTCCGGAACCGGGAGCTGGCGTCCAGCTCGCCGGTGGATTATGTAGGGATTAAAGATAAAGAATTAAGGAAAGAGGAGGCTTTGAAATTTTTACTATCTTTGGATGGGAAAACATATTATGAGATACTTGGAGTTTCCAAAGATGCATCGCTTCAAGAAATTAAAGGTAAATTCCGTAAGCTTATTAACATGTGGCATCCGGAACATAATCCTCAGGAGGCAACTGAAGAATGCACGAGAATTTCACGAAAATTAATAGATGCATATAAGATACTGGCTGATGAACAAACGCGGGATAAATATTCAGGAAGGATTAATGAACAGCAGGAGTTTCAGGGGTTTGAATTTGATGAACAGAAAGTTGATTCTCTCTGGCGTGTTTGGTTTGGAGACGGAATCTATGTGCCTCCGTTGGCAAAAATACTTGAAATGCTCGCCTCTGATGATTTATTTGAACGGCGTGACGGAGTGCTGCATTTGGGCAATGTAGGCAGAGGGTTTCCTCGAGATAAAAAACAGAATATTGCAGTAGCTGAATTGAGTAGAAGCTTAAAAAATGACGCGGCACGATTGGTGCGTATACATGCTGCTGCTGAATTACTTGAATACGCAAGGAAGAAGGATGCAATGGCAATACGCGGGCTTATTGAAGCCATTAATCATAGTGACGAAACTACACGGCGTACAGTAAAATCTTATGTTGAAGACCTCCTGGAAGATAGCCACGTGTCGGAGCTATCCAAAGAGTGTTTACAGGTAGTATATCTTAAAACTCCAGATAATGGTTTAAAGCAAGTATTAAAAGATATGCTTATTAAGCATGGGGTTGAAAATCCCGACTTTCCTCCTCTCCCTCCTGGAACGGATATCGGAGTTCTTTTGAAAGATCCCCGGATTATTGCGCTTTTGGATGGAATACCCGGAACAGAAAGAGATCTCTTGTTAGATAATGTTGCATTACTTGCTGAAAAAGGCGCGTATTCCATTTTTTCGAGAGGGACGCATATGATTGGTATGCCTACGCCGGCTTATCTTTTTGTTGATAGAGATGGGGGGATACATACGGTGTGTGGTACCACAGGGGTTTCAGGCGCTGATAATGAAAAGATTATTAGGGGAACACAACTATATGGAAGGGTGATTTATTCCAATGAAGGATATTTTGTAATTCCCTGCTCTATTAATATCGGCGATGCTTTTAATCTTCAGAAGAAATTGGAAATTGTTGAGGGTAATTCTGACGAGCAATATGTGATTGAGAAGGTACCTGAAAACATCCAAAAAATTATTGTAAGAACCATCGAATTATTCAATATTGTCGCTATGCATGCGAATGGCAGTGGGACTGTTTTTGAGCAAACAAAGAAAACGTGGGAAAAGTTTTCTCTGCATGTGCGAAATAAAAAAGAACCAGCGCCAATTTTTCCTAATCTACTTACTAGCTCGCCGGTGGAGGATAGAGGGCAGTCACAACGATACAACGACACAAGGTCACAAGGAAATTCAGAAGCAAGAGAGAAGAGGGAGGGTGGAAGGGTGAAGTGTGATACAGTAAAAGATCTCGTTTTAGGGTCTGGTTTATCTATCGTCTATCGTCTATCGTCCATCGTCAAAGGTGTATATAGCAAAGAATATCTAAAGCGATTTGGAATAGGAGAGGCTTTATTCCCCAGAGGGCCCACGCTGTCGTTTAGGACGTCGGGATTAGATGGAAAAGAACGTGTTATTAAGGTTAATCCCTCCAGCCAGACAGTGAACTTTGTTTACTTATCCAGGATTTTCAGGCAGTTTGCTGCAGTTAAAACTTTGAAAGGAAGATTGTCTTGGCGGGATAAAAAATGTCTGTTCTCTGTTACAAGAATATCCGCGCTTATCCATTCCGCATACGCCGCAATAAAAGCATCCGCGGGCTTAAGACCTCTTGATTCGTATTTAGAGCCCAATTCAAACGGCACTTCAGTATCTTCGTCTATTGGAGTCAGATTGTGGCGTACTTCGTTGACAATCAGGCGCGGAATGCGGACAGATATATCGTTATGGGAACCCAAGATTTTATTAAGGAGTTTTTCGGATGTCTTGTCACCCAAGGCGCTGAGAGCAAAAATGTATTCATTGCTATCAAGAATGAGCAGCAAGTTTTTCCTCCCAGAGTTTTTCCCTAGTTTTGCGAATCTCATTAATGGCTTCTTGCTTGGTCATGCCGCGATAAGGAGAATGGGCTTCAGACATGATCTGGCGGATTCTTTCAAGCCGCCTTTTGGATGCCTGAATACTTTTTCTCATAATTTCTCACCTCTTCCTAATAGAAAACATCCTATCGTTTTACCTCAAAGTCAAGTAAACAATATAACTATCCCTAGAATCAATCGCGTCTTACCGTGGCTGGTTGCCGATCATGATTCCAATGTGCTTAGGCATTATATAGGGGTAGTTATTGCAATAAACAAGGCGCTTTTGCCTTTTAAAATATATAAACGGGATAAAAAACAAAACGGAGGTGTGCTATGCTTAGGCCGCGTTTTAATTTCTTTATCACCCAAGCTGACGGCACTATATTTGGGTCTGCTGTCGACCCGCAAAGTAATGAGCGTCTCGCTTATGTCATTTCCATGGATGGGAATGTCTCCGCGCGGCGCGAAAATACCTGGTATGAACTTCCGCACGATGAAGCCGCATCGATTAGGGTCCTTGCCGGCCAGGTCTATCGCACGTCAACGAATTATCTTACCAAGAGGGCTATATTCTGAGGCAAGATCAGCCGTAATTTACGGCGATGCTAACGTGATTTTGCCTCTCAGCCGTGAGGTTGGCAGGGCAGAATACAATTCTTTTTATGCAGCTGAAAAGAAAGCGCTTTCGCGCCAGTCTTCAGTTCTTAGCTCCCAGTCTTCAGTCACGGCGAAAACCGAAACAATCAGCTCACCGGTTAAAACCGGCAATCTCTTTTTGTTCGCATCGCTGGAGAAAATCCGCGGCATTGTTGTTTATTCCAAGAAAATGATAGATAAAGATATTAGAGTCTACGAATACTCTTTGTCCGGATTTAATATTGGAAAGCATCTATCCGTTCAGGGGGCTGACGTTTTTGGATATGGCAAGCATTTTTCCGATCTTAGTCTTTATGCGGATAATGGCCTGAGTAGCGCAGACACCGCCTTTGGTCAACTCCAGCCTGAGTTCTATTCTTTGATGTTCAGCCAGAGGGAGCTTGGAGAGTGGTCGGATAATGCCATTTTCGTAAATACCTACTACGGTTTTCGTCATTTTGGTTCTTCTGTTTATCAATCGCGGCAGGTATATCATAAGCATAACAAGCTTATCAATGAAATAAGCCGGCTTGGCAAGAAGCTTGCCAGTAAGATTCAGGATGAGTTTAAGCCCGGAGCCAAAATATCCGCACACGATTTCTCAACAACAGGATTGATTAATGTTTATAAGGAGATGTTGGTGAACCCGGAGAAGAAAGTTAGCAGTCCGGTTGATCAAGAGTTACCCATTCGGGATGAAAAAATTATTCAATCGCTTAAAGAGAAAATGTCTTCCCAGGAAATTACGGTTAGGAGAGAAGCCGCCGAATTGATTATGCAAGAAGTAGTTGGTAATAATAAAAAAGACCCGAGGTTAGCAACTTTAAAAACAATTTTAGCCATAGATTTGCCTAATCAGATATATCTTGTTTTTAAGCTTGGGCTCAGGGCTTTATCCGTCACCAAGCATGATTCAATTACAAACTTTGAGGCCATAGAAGCCGCTAATATAATCAACAAAGCAGTAGAAAATGATAGCCGCCAAAATAATAAAAAGATTTCCAGATTAATAGTAATACCCGGTTTGGGAATCACTACTTTTTATAACAATGTTGAAACCCATATTCTGGCATATATCCCAGATTTAATAAGATTATCGGGGGCTAAATTCAGTATTGCCTATCTTGCGTATCTCGAGGATTATGGCAGGAGCCTGAAAAGAAGCCATCCGTTTTATAAGGATTATCCACTTATTCGTCCCGGCATTCCGGGTAATGATTCGCATGGACTATTTACTTATCCACAATGCCCCTTGGGGTTGTGCGATAACTATGCCAAGGATGTGGTAAATTATGGCAATATTTTATTAGGGGAGATTTTTAAAGGGGATAGCTCTGCTTTAACTTATTCCAGCTCGCCCTGTACCGATAAGAATCTGGCGCAGGGCTCGCCGGTGATCGGCGCGTCAGATCAGTTTTTTGAATTCTTCTATGGAAATAGCCGCACCCTTAAGGATGTTCTTGAGTGTGCCTGGTTTTATGGGCATAGAGCCATGGAGAGGAACGACGACACGGCGGCTCAAATCTTGGGAGTGAACCAAGACTACATGACTACCCTTTTGCCGTCTTTTGATAAATCCGGCCTTTTCCAACGCTCTGACAACGCGTTGGCCGGAGATTTGGGGAAGGGAAACATCACTCAAGCCGTTACCTCAACCTCTTCCAGAAGGACATCTGGTTCCGGTATCGGCAGGTTGTCTTCTTTGAGGGATTCTAGGTATAGTTCTATAGCCTCTTTGGCATTTGATAGGCATTCTTCAAGCGATTCTCCCTGTGTGGAACACCCCGGTAAAGACGGTACGGAAACAGAATATCCACCGCTGGATTCTCTTTGGAGTATTATTTTAAATCTTCGTAACATTTTATCCTACCTCCTTTATGAAATAAAGTATATCTTCTTCATAGATATAAGTCAAGGCGAAACAGGCTATTCTCATGCCGTAGAAGGTATCTGGGCGATCTGCGGCTTTGACGCACATTCAGCCCGTGGTTCGGCAGTTCCTGTGGTGGAGGTCGTATCTAGCCCGGCGGCCAGCCTCCCGAATGTCAGGGCATCCACGCAAGCCATTGCCAAATTCCCCAAGTTCCAAATATTCAAATCCCAATCATTTGATTCCCTGATATTTTTAAAACACTCCTCCTCGCCGGCGACAATGAAAGATATGGTAAACGCCATTGGCGCGAAGCCGTTAAAAGATACAACCGAAGCAGATGCGCGGACATTGTTGGCCGCCTTAAGAGACAGTGATCCTAACGTAAGGTGGAAAGCTGCAGATTTGTTATTGAACATAGCCCAGAACCGGCCTGATTTAATGAACGAGGAAGTCGTCGAAGGGGCATTGGTTCTCTTAAGAGATGATAATCCTAGTGTGCGGCAGAGAGCTGTAGGGTTATTATCGGCGATAGCCAAGGACGGACCCGATGATCTATGCAGGAAAGTCGTCGAAGAGGCATTGGTTCTTTTAAGAGATGATAATCCTAGTGTACGGTGGAGAGCTGCAGAGTTGTTATTGAACATAGCCCAGAACCGGCCTGATTTAATGAATGAGAAAGTCGTCGAAGGGGCATTGGTCTCCTTAAGAGATGATAAGGCTAGTGTGCGGTGGAACGCTGCAGAGTTGTTATCGGCGATAGCCAAGGACGGACCCGATGATCTATGCAGGAAAGTCGTCGAAGGGGCATTGGTTCTCTTAAGAGATGATAATCCTATTGTGCGGCAGAGCGCTGCAGGGTTGTTATTGAAGATAGCAGTAAGTCATCCCTGTTGGATTGAAGAATGCCCTGAAGAAGCTCAGGCCGTCATATCATTGCTGGGAAGAGGAATGGGCAGAGATACACTGGTTTCATTGCTTACGGCGCTGGACGAAAAAGGCGGCAAAGAGTTGCTTGAGGCGTTCCGCTTTGGTTTCCTCAGGGCCTGGATCGAGGTGATGGAGGAGAAACTCAAGAAGGAGTTAAATGAAGGTGAGCTCAATAACGTGATCGGAGAAGTCGCTGCGTATATCAAGGCAGCAGGGGACTTGACAGAAGTAACCCTGATGCCATTGCTGGAAGGTCAGGTAAAACTTGAGGCGCTCAAGATCCTTGATCCCGAACTCTATCGGATGCTGATGGGAATGATGACGAAGGACGAGACCGGTCAACCCGAAGGCAACAAGGGATTAAAGGATGTCCTGTCCGCTGTGATGAGCACCCCAGGATTACGCGAAGACAGGGTAGTCTCTTCCATGATCGAGGCACCGACAAAGGCCTCCTCGCCGGGCAATGATTCTTCCGAATTCGTATTAGATAATCAAAAGACTTTTGCGTTCAAACCCGAGAAACTGAAGCTTTTTATTTTTGACTACGACGATAATCTTGCCGATTCGGGTGCGGCGATATCTTCAGAAACTCAGATTGAATTGATGAGGATATGCCAACGGAAAAGGCACATAGCGATAAATACCGCAAGAAGCATGGAAAGAGTGGGTAATGTTTCGGGTATTGAAGAGCTGTTTGCTGCGCATATCCCGGAAGCATCAAGGATAAAATATAAAAATCAGATTCATATGCTTATGGAAGCAGGCGGGAGCGTATGGAGTTTTAGTGATGAGGGTGGGTTGGATTATCAGAGAAGATTGAGCGTCGGGTTGACATCAAGTCTGAGAGATCGTATTGAACGGGCGATAAAGAAGGCGATAGATGACTTGGCAGAAGCAATGGCCAGAGGAGAGCTTAGGATTGGCAATCGCGCTTCACAGGTAGCTTTGTTCGTTGACGGAGCTGATTTAAGAAGCAAATTCTTGCCTCTTCTGACAGCTCAATTAAGGCTATATTTATGTGAAGAGCGTATCGCTATTGAATATGCTTCAGGGGCTGTCAATATATCGGTATCTGAAAAAGCAGGGTCTGTTGAAAAACTCAGGAGAAGGCTTGGCTTTGAACCGGATGAGGTCTTTGTTTCGGGTGACGGCATCAACGATTTTCATATGCTCGCTTTGCCGGGTGTGGTTCCTGTGTATTCAGGTGACGCGCAAAAACTGCGGCGGGATCTGATAAACAAGGTAATTTGTGTCAACGGGCCGATAGGATTACGGGCGTTTTTAAAAAATATAAATGATGCCGCTGAAATATCCGGTTCCAGCTCGCCGATATTAAATTTCCCTGCTAATTTCAGGGATATGATCAGGTGCGCTATGCGGTCAAGATCGGGTGAAGTTGTAGGCGATCTGACTGAAAAGCTTGGGCGGACAGCGCCATGGCTGAAATTGGGAAAAAATGTTAATTCAAGTTTATTGCGGTTACAGAGAACTCATGATGTAGCTGTGCAAAATTTGTCTGACAGGGTCGATGTGCCGTATTTGATGCCTCATATTGAAGGAGTATTCCCCTGTTTGAAATCATCCAGCTGCCATCTTCCGGTCGTTCAGGAATATCTGGAAGATATATTTTTGACCGTAAGGAAATTTCTTGGAAATGACGCAACTTTTCCTTTTGAGATTCTTGTCGGCAGGATTGTGATTAAAGAGGCCTCCGTAAGAAGAAAAGCCATTGTTGTAGGAAAGCAGGCATATCATAACCTGTCGAGGGTTAATGGGGCGGGTGCCATTTATTCAGCCGTGTCATCTGATGGCAAGGCAGTCTGGCTTAAGTCCGGGCAGTCAGGGAATGAAGTTAATATTACTGAAGGAGTTTCTTCCTTGCGCTGTTCGGAGAATTCCGTCTTTATCCGGTATCATGATTTTGATAAGTCTCTTCATCTTCTTTCAATGGAATATCTGCAAGGACAGAGCTTGGAAACATACTTGGATAACGTTTCGTTGAGGACAATGGAAGAGTTCAACAAACGTTTAGTTTGGATTGTAGAAATGCTGACGGCCATGAGCCGCCTTGATGCAGAGGGTATTTCTTACAATGACAGCATTATTCAAAATTCCATGATTGTCGGTGGAAAAATTAAGCTTTTGGATTTCGGTTTATCCTGCAAGGCTGAGTCTTCAATAGATCCTGAGCGCCTTAATCTTGCCCGTTGTATTGAATTTGTCGAATTCCTTCTGAATATGAAATGTAATATGTCTTTATTCTTCTTGCCCGAAGAGGCCGTCAAGGTTTTAGATGAGTTCCAATTAAAACTTGATAACGGTTTATTTCTTACTTTGAATGATTTTGCGTTTTCTGCCGGGAAAATTAAAGAGTCGATGATCGGCATTTCCAGCTCGCCGGTGGATCCTCCGGGCGCCCTTAACGTGTTGATGTATCAGCAAAAATACGGCCGGCCCCTGAGAGCCGGAACCGAAGATGTCCTGACGCGTTTCCAACCTGACTTTTTATGTTTGCCGGAATATTTTTACGTGCATCCTTTTATCAGACGGGTTAGTCCTTCTTCAAGCGACAGATTCCTGGAGCGCGTCTCCCGGATCTGCCTCAAGGGGCAGCAAAGGCTCAAGGACCTTTCGGAACGGTTCGCCACGACGATCGTCGGCGGAAGCTTGCTTGAGGAGGAGAGAGGCCGTTTCTATAACACGGCTTTTGTTTATTCCGGGGGTATTGAGATCGGCCGCCATCGTAAGATGCAGCTGATCCCGGCAGAAAGGGTTTTAGGGATGAGCGCCGGCGATACTATATCCAGTTTTGAGGTCAGCGGCGTGAAGTTCGCCGCTCTGCTTTCGAGCGATATTCTCACCGATGGCCTGCGTTCGCGCCTGGAGGCGCTGCCGCCCATTGATATCCTGTTTCTGCCTTTTAGCGACCCGGACCGTTCCGATTGCAGCCTGTTCGCCAGGGCCAGAAAGCGCGAGTTTCTTTCATGGGTGTATCAGCATAAGATTTTTGTGGTGAAAGTCGGTGGGGTGGGGAGCCTTTTTGGCCGATCGCGCAGGGGCCGGAGCCGTGTTTTCAGTCCGTGGGGGGTCCTTAGCAAGCCGGTGGATGATCGCGAAGAAGAAGCGATCTCCGCGACGCTTGATATCGAGAGATTGCGCGGCGAGAGGAACGGCCGCTCCAGCTCGCCGATCCGGGGAGACATATTGCAGGAATGGGCGGTTCGGTATCTTTTGGACTGGCGCCTGGAGAATGAATTGGTGCCCGAAGAAAAATTCGAAAAGGCATCTTGGTCGGGTGATTTTCTTTTTCATGGCGGTTCCGGGGTGTTTAAGCCGACGCGGCCGCGACGGCTATTGTTTCCGGACGGCCGCCTGATCCATTCCGTGGCCCCGGGCATGCTGCACATCGGGGAGATCTCGCAAGACACCGCTCTTCTGACATTTTCGTTGATGGGATGCACTGTTTTGATTGTTAAGAGGCGGCGGCAAAATAAGGATGTGTTGGCGTTACTGCACGTTCCGCCGGGCATGGCGATGGACGCGGTGGCCGGGATGAATGTTTTGTTGGACGGGATTGATGCGCAGGGGATCGTTCTCGGGTATCACGATAATTATTCATTGACGCACGCGCGGATCATCTCCACGGATGTTTTATTGCCGAGGCATGACCTGGACATGGATGACTTGCTGGTGAGCCGGGAGGGTGTCCTGGTTGCGCGTGATTCCGTTATCAATTTAACAACGGGGGATAGAGCGCTGTTATTAGGCATGTTTGATGATACTTTGTATCCGAAAGATTCGCCCCTGTCAGCCGCTTACAAAGAAGCGGTGTGGGATTTTTTCATGGATGGTTTGTGTTTGAAAAACAAAGACGAGGCCAATCCCGGGGAGATTTCGAAGAACGCGGCGTTGCCGGGCCTGGGGTTATCGGTGAAGGATTGGGGGGCGTGGAAAGACGCGCATATACGGCCCGCGGAATACCTGGCCCCGGATGCCCGGTTGTCCCGGTTGTGGGAGGAGCGCGCGGCGCCTGGCCATGGCCGGGCATGGCCTCCGGCGAGCTCTCCGGTCGCTCCGGTCACGATCCACAGATTCAGTAATCCTTCCTTCAACTGGCCGCATTTGAAAGGTTCCATTTACCAGGCGGGCAAAGATTATTTCGGCCGCAAAGCGGACGCGGGCCACCACTGGCCCGAGATTGAAAAGGCCTTCCAGTCTTACGGCAGTTTCGGGTTCACGGTACAGGTCCCGGCGGAAAAGGGGCCTCGGGTTGTCGGTTATATTGTCGGCGTTCCTGATGCCCACAGAGATGATTTTATTTATCTTGTCGCTGTGGCGGTGAAGAAGAATTTTCGCGGCCAGGGCGTGGCGACGCGGCTGTTCGATGAGTTTGCGCGCGCGGCGGCAGGCCAGGGGTATATTCGCATGAGGCTTGAAAGTGACGAAGAGCCTGTTTTGAAGATTCTTCAGAAGGCGGGCGCGGCGTTGGTCCGGACAGCCCGATCCTGGATGATCGCGGACATTTCGGGGTTCGGTGGGAGCGATTCTTCCAGTCCTGTCCGGGATGATGCGCGCGACAGGTATTATCTGGTCGCTGTCAGCAAGGTTTATCTTAAGATCATGGAGTTGGCGTCGATGAGGCTCGCTTCCACGGAGCCGAAAGATGTCCCGGCGGCCCGCGAAGGCCTGGCGGCCGCGTCCGAGGCCATGATCGCGTTGTCGCTGGCCGCGGATGCTCCGGAGAAGGTCAAAGACGGGCTTTGTTTGGCATCGCGCCAAATTTCGCGTCGCGGCCCCAATGAGCCGGCGGCTCTCGCCAGCCTGATCTCTTTGATAGAGGCGTTGTTCGCGGGCTTGTCCTCTGGGGCCGCCTCAACAAGGTTCAGAGGCGCTTATGTCGAGTTCCGCAGGCCCGACGGCGTCTTCACCGTCATCCAGGGCCAGGCTCGTAAAGAAAAGCTGTCGGAGCGGGCCGGAGATGAGCGGAGCGTTTTTGTGAGCCGGCCTGTGAAGAAAGTCTATGAATCGCTCAGTGCCGCGTTCCGCGCCGTCGATCATCAGGTCGATGAGCAGTTCATTGAAATCAAGTGGATCCATCAGGCACTGCGGTTAT
Source organism: uncultured Planctomycetia bacterium (assembly GCA_964429525.1). Lineage (GTDB taxonomy): Bacteria > Omnitrophota > Gorgyraeia > Velamenicoccales > Velamenicoccaceae > CAYSCK01. The sequence continues at coordinate 1,837 of CAYSCK010000011.1, read as the reverse complement.
TGTCGTCTGAGTCGTCGCGGACACCGGAGGCATTGCATGCGCTCTTGCGCGCGCTGGAGCGCGTCCTCTCACCGGAAAAAGACATCATCCGTTTTGGGCTTCTGGTGCTGGCCGGCCAGGCGCGCCTGGATAAGGCCCGGTCCGGCCGCACCGCGTATGTGGTGTCGCGTTTCCTGCGCGGCCGGATGGCGTCTTTGATCGGGATGGTCCACGCGACCCAGCGCGGAAGGCTCCTGGCGCTGAGGGATTATCTCGAGGAGCTGGACCGTCTGACAGCCGGCCGGATCGACGACATCCGGAAAGCCTCGCGCGTGTCTCCGGCGGCGGCCGTCAACAAAGCGCGCGGGCTATTGCGGAATAAGCTGTTTGAGCGGTTTTTGCGCGAGCCGGAGTTTGGCGCGATGCGACAGGCGCTGGGCCACGTGATCCGCCTGCTCGGTGAAGAGGGAGGCGTGCCCGAAGCCCAAAAAGTGTTCGATGAGCTCGCCGTGAAATTGCGCGGGGCCAGGAGCGTTCAGCGCGTCGTCGGCGATTACAGGGACGCTTATGTCGCGGCCGTCTTGAACCATTTGGATGAGAGCGTGAAAAAGGAAGATATTTTCGGGGCGGCGTTTATTTTTTATGTGGCCGGCAAGGGGCTCAACCGGGGTTCCCCGCGGGACCAGGTTTCAAGGGCCCGCCTGGGCTGGGCCCGCGCGTATCAACTCGCCCTCATTCCGCGGCATCTCACGGCTCATTCAGGAAATAAAATCAAAACCCCCAATCCTCTTTACGACGCTGTATCGGTTTTTATTCATTTCGCGGAAAAGAACATCATCCCTGTTCATAAGCCCGTCGGCTTGGCTCAGACGAAGCCGCGTTATCGTCAGGAGCCCTTGTTTGCCGCGGCGCAAGGCCGGGCCGGGGAGAAGATTTCAAAGGCCGCTTTAGAACGCGCTTTCAGGCAGAAGGTTGAGGTATTGAAGCAGGCCGGCCGCGGGCGTTTCAGCGAATTCAGCGCGGATGACCGGCGCGTCTTGGCTGAAGCCCTAGCGCGGAAGTTCGCGCTTTCCCCGGCGGATGAGGCGGTGTTGAAAGAAGCGTGCCTGACGGACATTTGGGGCTGCTTGCCGGGCCCTGCCGCGTCGTCTTCGCCGGTTGAGAAACACGGAAAGGCGCCTTCCCGCAGTCTGGCGGATCTGGTTCATGAGGTGGATAATCTTGCCCAGGCCGCGGATAAACGCCTGAGGATCCTCGGTCATTACGATGACGTTGCCCGCGTCGGCTGGGCCGGTGTCGGCGAAGGGACGTATTCCGCGCTGTATCCTCATTTCCGCAACGCCATGGCCAGGCGGATCGGCGGCCTCAAGCGCATCCTGTCCGTCGGGTGCGGCATGTGCGAGCTGGAAAACATCCTCAAGAAAGCCGGCAACACCGTTGTCGGCCTGGATGTCAGCCTCGCCATGCTCCAGGCGGCTCGGCGCAAGACGTGCCTGGGTCATCTTGTCGTCGGGGACGCGATGCGGGCCCCTTTCAGGGAAAACGCGTTCGACACTGTCCTGTTCTCGGAATCGATCGGATATTTTGATATCGGCCCGGTTATAAAAGAGGTCTTTGGGTTTTTGAAGCCGGACGGTGAGCTGTTCATCACGACACACCCGCCGAAAAAATGGCTCAACATGGAAGTCCGGAAAGATTATGCGAGGCTTGAGGCGTCCCTTTTGGCGCGGTTGGTCGCCGCGCAGGGTTTCCGTGTCGTTGAGTCCGCAGAGGAATTCTGGCTTTCGCATTCGGACATCTTTGTCCTGTCCGGCCACACGATTTTCATCAAAGCCGTGAAGAATGCCAGCTCGCCGAT
>CAYSCK010000010.1:0-25213 GCA_964429525.1 uncultured Planctomycetia bacterium | reverse complement strand
TACCACGCCGCCGTGCCTCCACAATGGAGAACGGATTGAACCGTGCCGCGCGCGTCCTGTGCCTTTTTGCTTCCAGGGTTTCTTGCCTCCGCCGGAAACTTCACCGCGTGTTTTTGTAGCGGCCAAACCTAATCTTCGGTTAGCGCGATATCCGACGATAGCCTGATACAGTGTTTTCTTTTTTACTTCACCGTCGAAAACATGCGCGTCCAACTCAATCTCTTCCACAACTTTTGCGCCCATATCATAAACGGGCATAACTATTCTATTTTTCTTTTCCATGGCTATCTTATACCTTTTGTTTCTTGATTGATTTACGGATTTCGAGGATGGCTTTATTATGACCCGGGACAGCGCCTTTCACAACGAGGAGGTTATTGGCTAGATCAACTTTCATAACCTTCAAATTCTGAACCGTAACTTTGTCATACCCCATATGCCCTGCCATTGTCTTGCCTTTAAAAACACGCGATGGATCAGAGCTCGCTCCTATAGAACCTACTCTGCGATGAGACATTGAACCATGCGTCATAGGTGTACCCATCCAATGCCAACGCTTCATGCCTCCCTGAAAACCTTTTCCTATAGACATGCCTGAGACGTCTACAAAATCACCCTCTTTGAAAATATCAACCTTGATCTCATCACCCGTCTTATAATTCGCCTTATCCGCTATCCTTAATTCACGCACATGCCTCTTGCAGGATAGGTTTAATTTCTTAAACTCCCCTGCCTGAGGTTTATTCATCTTGCTTTCCTTTATATCTTCATAACCGACCTTGAGGTTCTTGTCATTACTCCCCAGAACAACACACGGCCCGGCTTCAAGCACGGTTACAGGAATAACCCTGCCATCTTCCGAAAAGACCCTGGTCATGCCGATCTTCTTACCCAATATCTTAATTGTGGTATTTAGAACACCCATTTGTTTTATCCGTTGTAGTTCGCCTGATTAGCCCAGACGGAAAAGTCCATCTGGATTTACTTAGAACATTCTTACCTGATCTCAACATCAACGCCCGCGGGAAGATTCAACTTCCTCAAGGCATCTATTGTCTTGGCAGTCGGTTCGTGCAGCTCAAGCAGCCTTTTATGGGTCGCGAGCATAAATTGTTCACGTGACTTCTTGTCAATGACAACAGAACGATTAACCGTATAAATCTCTTTCTTAGTCGGCAAAGGGATAGGGCCAGACACTTTAGCCCCGCTCCTTTTGGCCGTCTCAACGATCTCTCGCGTCGATTGATCCAATAGACGATGGTCGTAAGCTTTCAGTCGTATGCGTATTTTTTGTGCCATTGTCTAATCTTTCCTTTATTGAATTATCTCTGAAACAACGCCTGCGCCGACCGTATGCCCGCCTTCACGGATAGCGAAACGCAACTCTTTCTCCATAGCGATAGGAGTGATCAATTCAGCCTCAACCGTAATGTTATCGCCAGGCATGATCATTTCCACGCCGGCCGGCAGATTAACTGTTCCAGTAACATCGGTTGTCCTGAAATAGAACTGAGGCCTATAACCTGTGAAGAACGGTGTATGACGCCCACCTTCTTCTTTGGTAAGGATATAAACCTGGCCCTTAAACTTCTTATGAGGCGTGATCGATCCTGGCGCTGCCAAGACCATGCCACGCTCCAAAGTTTCCTTGTCGACGCCGCGTAACAATAAGCCGACGTTATCACCAGCCTGTCCATCATCCAAAAGCTTACGGAACATTTCTATACCTGTGACAACTGTCTTTCCCACGGCATCTCTCATGCCCACGATGTCAACGTTTTCATTCAATTTAACCTTACCACGCTCTATTCTGCCTGTTCCTACAGTACCACGGCCGGAAATAGTGAACACGTCTTCAATGGCCATCAAGAAAGGCTTATCAAGATCTCTCTTTGGCAAAGGAATGAATTCATCAACAGCCTTCATTAATTCTATGATCGGCCCGCATTTCGGACATTCATCTTTTCCGCAGATGCACGAAAGCGCTTCTGTGGCTGAACCCTTAATGATAGGTGTTTTATCGCCGGGAAAATTATATTTTGTAAGAAGATCCCTGACTTCCATCTCAACCAACTCAATAAGTTCCTTATCCTGCACCATGTCGACTTTATTCAAGAAGACAACAATAGCAGGCACGTTAACCTGACGCGCCAAAAGAATATGCTCTCTTGTCTGAGGCATCGGGCCGTCAGCAGCTGAAACTACCAGAATTGCGCCATCCATCTGCGCGGCACCGGTGATCATGTTCTTGATATAATCGGCGTGACCAGGGCAATCGATATGCGCGTAGTGGCGTGAATCGGTCTGATACTCAACGTGTGAAATATTGATCGTGACTCCGCGTTCCCTTTCTTCAGGAGCATTATCGATTGATTCATACGACCTCGCTTCCGCGTAACCCTTCTTCGATAAAACCGAAGTAATAGCTGACGTCAAACTCGTTTTGCCATGATCAACGTGACCGATGGTTCCGATGTTAACGTGCGGTTTAGTTCTGACGAACTTCTCTTTTGACATTAGTCACCTCCGTTAGGCTCTTCCTTTTTTACATTAGGAAGGTCTACCCCTTTTAAGTTATTTTATTCCTAAAACTTTATTTGCTATATCTCTAGGCACTTCCTGATAGCAGAAAGGCTCCATTGTGAAAGACGCTCTTCCCTGCGTTAAAGATCGTATTATATTAGCATAATCAAAAACTTCTGCAAGCGGAACATGTCCGCGCAGCACTCGGACGTTTCCTCTCTGCCCCATCGAGATCAGCTTGCCGCGGCGTGAATTAAAATCACCAATGACAGTTCCCATAAATTCTTCAGGAACAACGATCTCAATATCCATAATGGGCTCCAAAAGAAAAGATTTTCCTTTTCTCAAACCTTCCTGAAACGCGATCGAAGCGGCCATCTGAAAAGCTATTTCAGATGAATCGACATCATGATATGACCCGTCGACCAAAGTTACAGCCACGTCTGTAACAGGATAGCTTCCCATAATTCCATTTTTTGCCGCGAGTATTATACCGTTCTTCACCGACGGAATAAATTCCCTCGGTATAACACCGCCCTTTAACGTATCTTCAAAAGTTATTCCCGCTCCGGGTGTTTCCTGCGGCTCCATAGTTAAAACAACATGTCCATATTGACCGCGTCCGCCGGACTGCTGTATAAATTTACCGGTCACATTGATCTTGTTGCGTATTGATTCCCTGTAGGCGACCTGAGGCCTGCCGACCTGCGCTTCAACATTAAACTCGCGCAAAATTCTATCCACGGCTATTTCCAAATGCAATTGGCCCATTCCGGAAATGATCGTCTGAGCTGTTTCTGTGTTATAAGCAACCCTGAACGAAGGATCTTCATCCTGAAGTTTTCTTAAAGCGAACGCGAGTTTTTCCTGATCCTGCTTTGATTTTGTTTCAATAGCCAGATCCACAACAGGCTCCGGGAATTTGATAGCTTCAAGTATAATAGGCTTGTCTTCTTTGCAAAGCGTGTCGCCTGTCTTTGTATCCTTCAAACCCACGAATGCCACAATATCTCCGGCAGTAGCTTCCTCAACCAATTCCTGTTTATTCGCGTGCATGCGCACTATCTTGGACAACCTTTCATCCTCACGCTTGCTTGAATTATAGATCGTCTCGCCGCTCTTGACTTTTCCTGAATAAATACGCACATAATTCAGGCGCCCTACATACGGATCGCTCATGATCTTAAAACAAAAAGCGCAGAAAGGAGAGTCAGGAGAAACTATTCTCTCTTCATATTCTCCGCTCTCGGGTTCAAAACCCTTGATCGCCGGCATATCCAACGGGCATGGCAAATAATCGCCAACCGCGTCAAGAACCAGCTGAATACCTTTATTCCTCAATGACGTGCCGCACAATACCGGCACAAATTTATTCGCGATCACAGTCCTGCGTATAGCCGCTTTCAGATCTTCCTTCGGCACAGGTTTATTATGTATATAAAATTCCATTATCTTATCATCCGCTTCTCCTACCTTCTCGATCAGATCATGCCTTGCCTGCTCAACTTCAGCCTTATATTCCTGAGGTATCTCTTTGCGAATGATGATCTCGCCCTTCTCTCCTTCAAAAACAACTAATTGCTCTTCTATAATATCTATGATACCGGCAAAATTTTCCTCCGCGCCAAGCGGAACCTGGATCGCCGCGGCATTCGCGCCCAGTTTTTGTTGCATCTCAGCTAACACGTTCTTAAAGTCAGCGCCTGTTCTGTCCATCTTATTCGCAAAAGCAACTCTCGGTACGCTGTATTTATCAGCCTGCCTCCAGACTGTTTCTGACTGAGGCTGCACACCGGCAACAGCGCAAAAAACAACCACAGCACCGTCTAAAACCTTTAAAGACCTCTCAACCTCCACGGTGAAATCAACATGGCCCGGGGTATCAATTATATTTATCTGCATATCTTTCCAAAAACACGTAGTACTGGCGGATGTAATGGTTATGCCGCGTTCCTGCTCCTGCACCATCCAGTCCATTGTAGCCGTTCCGTCGTGTACCTCTCCGACTTTGTGGATCTTCTTGGTATAGAACAGCATCCTCTCGGTCGTCGTGGTCTTGCCGGCGTCAATATGTGCTATTACTCCGATATTTCTTAATTTTTCTAAGTTCATTTATCCTGCCATGGTTTGCATATACTTTAGACCCGGCGCTTGATAGAATTGCGCCTGTTTAGCCCCTGCCTGGTCTACCACCTGAAATGCGCGAAAGCTTTGTTAGCCTCAGCCATCTTGTGCGTGTCGTCTCTCTTCTTGATGGCCGCTCCCTCGCCTTTGTAACCGGCAAGTATTTCATCAGCCAGGCGTTCCATCATCGGTTTACCTTTTTTAGCCCTTGAAAAATCTTTCAACCAGCGAAGCGCCAGCGATATTCCGCGTTCCTGGCTGACTTCTATAGGCACCTGGTATGTCGCGCCGCCCACTCTGCGAGGCTTAACCTCAAGGCGCGGACGAACGTTCTCCAGGGCTTTATTAAAAACCTTCAACGGATCTTCCTCACCCGACTTCTGCTTGATGATCTCAAAGGCGCCGTAAACAATACTCTCTGCCACGGACTTCTTACCCCTGGTCATAATGATATTCACAAGTTTAGCGACGATCTTATTGTTATATTTAGGATCCGGTACGATCTGCCTTTTAAATGCCTGTCTTCGTCTCATTAATCCACCCTCTGTCTTTTACTTTATCTAATTACTTTTTGCCAGCCTTTGGCTTTTTCGCGCCGTATTTTGAACGCGATCTCTTCCTGTTTGCGACTCCAGCGGTATCAAGAGAACCGCGCACAATATGATATCGCACACCCGGCAGATCCTTAACACGCCCGCCCCTTACCAGGACGATAGAATGCTCCTGCAGGTTGTGGCCCTCTCCCGGGATATACGACGTGACTTCAATCCCTGTAGTCAGCCTTACTCTTGCAATTTTACGCAAAGCTGAATTCGGCTTTTTTGGCGTCATGGTCTTGACCTGAAGACACACACCTCTGCGCTGTGGACAGCCCTTCAAAGCCGGTGACTTGGACTTTTGTGATTTCTGTATTCGATTATTCCGAATGAGCTGCTGAATCGTCGGCATGCACCGTCTCCTTTTGTATCTCTTGCGTTCCAACTTTCGTTATCGCGATATCACGATGGACCATCAACCCTGTGCCAGCCGGTATCAAATGCCCCACGATAACATTTTCTTTTAAACCAAACAGTTCATCACGCTTGCCTGAAGCGGCAGCGTCGGTCAAAACCTTGGTCGTCTCCTGAAAACTGGCTGCGGAAATAAAGCTTTCCGTAGTCAGCGATGCCTTTGTAATACCCAATAAAAGCGGCGTGGCAGAAGCAGGCTTGCCGCCCTTTTTAATAACCTTCTGATTCTCTTTCTGGAACCTCCAGCGGTCTATCTGCTGGCCGGAAAGAAATTCCGTATCTCCTGAATCTTCTATCTTTATCTTTTTAAGCATCTGGCGGATGATAACTTCAATATGCTTATCATTGATACGCACACCCTGCAGACGATAAACTTCCTGGACCTCGTTGACAAGATATTCCTGCAAAACTTTATCACCGCAGACCCTTAAAATATCCTGCAAAACAACAGGCCCGTCTGTCAGCTGCTGGCCGGCGGTAACACGGTCGCCGCGATAGACATTCGGATGTTTTCCGTGAGGAATGGTATATTCCCTCTTCATGCCTGTGGGTGATGTTACCGTAATCATGCGCTGGCCCTTTTTATTTTCGGCAAACTCAACAAATCCGTCAATTTCAGAGACAATGGCAGGATCCTTTGGACGACGCGCCTCAAACAACTCAGCGACACGCGGCAGACCTCCGGTAATATCCCTTGTCTTGCCTGAAACTCTCGGAATCTTCGCTATCAATTCACCGGCCCCGGCCTTCTGTCCGTCTTTCATCAGAATATGGGCGCCTATCGGTATAGGATAGATACCGACCACTTCTCCTTTATCATCAAGGATGATGATCTGAGGGTGAAATTCCATCTTATGTTCAACTATAACGCGCTCCGAGATACCCGTAGTGGGATTCATCTCTTCACGCATAGAAACGTTCTCTTTTATGTCTTCGTAGCGGACGATACCGCTCACTTCGGTCAAAATAGGCGAAGTGTACGGATCCCAACGAACAAATATAGCGCCTTTGGTTGTTTCTGACCCCTCAGCCACTGAAATAACGCTGCCCTGAGGTATCGTGTAACGCTCAAGTTCTCTGCCCTGAGGATCATTAAGGCTCACAGAACCATTCCTGTTCAATACGATGACATCTTTACCTTTTTGAACCACTCGAAGAGAGTGGAATTTGACTATACCTTTATTTTTAGCCTTTATATAAGACTGTTCGACTATGCGCGACGCTGTTCCACCTATGTGGAAAGTTCTCATCGTCAGCTGGGTACCAGGCTCACCGATACTCTGCGCGGCAATAACTCCCACAGCCGTACCTATCTCAACCAGGCCGTCACGCGCCAGGTCTTTTCCATAGCACTTGGCGCATATACCGCGGTCAGATTCGCAGGTCAAAACACTGCGGATACGGATTTTTTCTATTCCCATTCTTTCCAGCACATCCGCCTTCTCTTCGGTCACAAGCTCTCCGGCGGCAACAATAGTTTCGTCAGTTATAATGTCAACGACATTGTCACATGCCACCCTGCCCGTGATCCTGTCTTTCAACGGGACCACTACCTCATCGCCCTCAATAATTGAGGAAAGCGAGATACCATTAAGTGTGCCGCAATCCGTCTCCGTAATAATAACTTCCTGCGCTACGTCAACAAGGCGGCGCGTAAGATATCCGGCATCAGCGGTCTTCAAGGCCGTATCAGCCAAACCTTTTCTGGCACCATGCGTAGAAATAAAATATTCCAAAACCGTCAAACCTTCACGGAAACTCGCTGTAATGGGATTTTCTATAATTTCACCTGAAGGCTTTGCCATCAATCCTCTCATACCGGCAAGCTGCCTGATCTGCAAACGCGAACCACGCGCCCCGGAATCAGCCATCATGAAGATAGGATTGAATGAATCCATCTTCTTAAACACAAGATCAGAAACTTTATCGGTTGTATGCGTCCATATATCGATAACCTTGTTATATCGCTCTCCGTCGGTAATTATACCTTTACGATACTGGTCTTCAACCTTCGCGACCTCAGCCCTTGCCTCAGCGATCACTTCCTTCTTCTCGTCAGGTATGTCCAGATCATTAATAGAGATAGAGATACCGCCGAGTGTCGCATACTCAAATCCGAGCGATTTCAAACTATCAAGAAGCTTAATGGTCGTGTCATGGCCAAAACGCTTATAAACACTGGCAACTATCTGGCCGACATTCTTTTTATTCAATTCAAGATTCACAAAACCGAAGTTTTCCGGTAAACGCTCATTAAATAATATTCTTCCTACCGTTGTCTCGATTACTGTTTTCTCATTCTTATACACGCCATCAGTAAGGTTAAATACCTCATTAACCCTAACCTTGATCTTGGCATGAAGCGTAATAGTTCCGTCATCAAAAGCCGAAACAGCCTCTTCCCTATTGGAAACACTTCTACCCTCGCCTTTTGCCTTTGGCTTAATTTTCGTCAAATAACATAAACCGAGAATAATATCCTGAGTCGGGGTGGTAATAGGCCTGCCGTCTGCCGGCGAAAAGATGTTATTGATAGAAAGCATCATAAGACGCGCTTCCATCTGCGCTTCGATAGACAGCGGCACATGCACAGCCATTTGGTCTCCGTCAAAGTCCGCGTTAAAAGCTGTACAGACCAACGGATGTATGCGGATAGCTTTACCCTCAATAAGAATTGGTTCAAATGCCTGAACGCTCAAACGATGCAATGTAGGAGCACGGTTCAGCATAACAGGATGATCCTGAATAACCTCATCAAGAATATCCCACACTTCTATCTTGGCGCGTTCAACCATGCGCTTGGCACCTTTTATGGTGTGGACAAAACCACGCTCTCTTAATTTTTTAATAATGAATGGCTCGAACAATTCTAAAGCCATGCGCTTGGGCAGGCCGCACTGGTGAAGTTTTAATTCAGGCCCGACCACGATTACCGAGCGGCCCGAATAGTCAACACGCTTACCAAGCAAGTTCTGCCTGAAACGGCCCTGCTTGCCTTTTAACATATCAGACAATGATTTCAGAGGCCTGTTATTGGAACCCAATACCGGCCTTCCATGACGGCCATTATCCAGTATCGCGTCAACCGCTTCCTGAAGCATCCTTTTTTCATTACGGATGATAATTTCAGGAGCGTTAAGATCCAGGAGTTTTTTTAATCTGTTGTTACGGTTGATCACGCGACGATAAAGATCGTTGAGATCAGATGTAGCGAAACGCCCGCCATCCAATGGGACCAACGGCCTTAAATCAGGAGGAATTACCGGAAGGATCTCGAGCACCATCCACTCAGGCTTATTGCCTGATTTTTTGAAATCTTCCACAATCTTTAAAGTTTTTAAGATCTTGCGTGTTGCAACGCCTTCTTTGACTGTCTCAAGTTGTTTATGCAGTTTCTTGGAAAATAGGTCAAGGTCAATCTCCTTCAAAAGATCCAATACAGCCTCAGCCCCTATCTTTGCCTTAAAAGAAGCGCCATATTTTTCCAGAAGTTCCTGATGCTGGTCTTCTGAAAGCAACTCACCCTTCTTCAGGCCTGTGTCACCCGGATCAACAACAATATACTCTTCATAATAAATAATCTTCTCCAGATCGCGAAGTCCGATATCCAATAAAGCTGATATTCTGGAAGGTACGGCCTTAAAGAACCATATGTGCGTTACAGGAGCGGCAAGATCAATATGCCCCATACGTTCACGCCTTACACTTGAACGCGTAACCTCAACACCGCATCTGTCGCAGACAATATTGCGGAACTTGTTACCTTTATACTTACCGCAGTTGCATTCCCAATCTTTTACAGGGCCGAATATCTTTTCACAAAAAAGTCCGTCTTTTTCAGGCTTTAGAGTCCTATAATTTATAGTCTCAGCCTTCCTGACCTCGCCCTTTGACCACGAACCTATTGTCTGAGGCGAAGCTATGGATATAGCTATGCTATCGAATTGGGAAACTTCCTGTACTTCTTTCTGCTGGAAGATATCTTTTTTCATTGTTTTGACTTTTCCATTTTAACGTCTAATCCCAAACCCTGTAATTCCTTGATCAATACATTGAATGATTCAGGGGTACCGGGAACAAGGCGTTGTTCACCCTTGACAATAGCTTCATATATTCTTGTACGGCCGGCGACATCGTCGCTCTTAACCGTCAGCATTTCCTGCAAAGCAAAAGCAGCGCCATACGCTTCCAGGGCCCAGACTTCCATCTCTCCGAACCTCTGCCCTCCGAATTGCGCCTTACCACCCAAAGGTTGCTGCGTAACGAGCGAATACGGCCCGATTGAACGCGCGTGTATCTTTTCATCAACCAAGTGGATGAGCTTTAACATATAAATATAACCGACCGTTACTTTCTGGTCGAATTTATCGCCTGTATAGCCATCATAGACATCTATCTTGCCATCTTCGGGCAATCCCGCTTTTTTAAGCATCTCTTTGATCTCAGCTTCCGAAGCACCATCAAAAACAGGCGTAGCAACGTGAAGCCCGAGAATTTTAGCTGCCCAACCTAAATGAGTCTCAAGGATCTGACCGACGTTCATACGCGAAGGCACGCCAAGCGGATTCAACACAACTTCAACCGGCGTACCGTCAGCTAAATGCGGCATATCCTCTTCAGGAAGGATCTTGGCTATAACACCCTTATTTCCATGGCGCCCGGCCATCTTATCGCCGACGGCAAGTTTTCGCTTTGTAGCGATATAAACGATAACTTTCTTTAACACGCCGGGAGGCAATTCATCACCGCGTTTAACCTTCTCGGCTTCCTGAGCCTCTTCCTGTACTAGTTCGCGGATCTGATCATCAAAGAATTTAGCCACATGCTTTGCCTCTTCATTATTTTCCAGGTCAATGCTCAGAGCCTTGGCCTTTGAAATACCCAGCATGCTTGCCAGCTTGTTTATCTTTTCTTCCTGAATATATCCTATCTCCTGCGCGTAATAACTCTTTATCTCTTTTATCTGCGCGAGTTCTTTTTTCTTATCATCTTTCGATTTTCTTCCGCGTTCCTTGCGGGCAAAGACCTGGACATCTATAACGACACCTTCAATACCCGGAGGAAGCGTCAGAGACGTATCGCGGACATCGCCCGCCTTTTCACCAAAAATAGCGCGCAATAACCTTTCTTCCGGCGAAAGCTCAGACTCTGTCTTTGGCGTAACTTTACCGACAAGAATATCCCCCGCGTCAACCTCCGCTCCTATGCGGATAATACCGTTCTCATCCAGATTTTTAAGAGCCTCTTCGGAAACGTTCGGAATATCACGGGTAACTTCTTCATTGCCAAGGCGGGTCTCTCTTGCTTCAACTTCAAATTCCTCAATGTGTATTGATGTATAAGCATCATCTTTAACTACTTTTTCACTGATAAGTATCGCGTCTTCAAAGTTAAACCCTCTCCATGGCATGAACGCTACCAAAAGGTTACGGCCCAAAGCAAGTTCACCGTCTTTTGTGCCTATGCCGTCGGCAATAACATCTCCGGTCTTGACCTTCTGCCCAAGCTTTACTATAGGTTTCTGATTAACGCATGTATTCGCGTTAGAACGCTTAAATTTCCTCAATTCATAAACTTTACCGTTAACTGTAATTTGCCTGGCATCAACAGCCTTTATGACGCCGTCTTCCTCGGCAACTACAACAGCCCCCGAATCTATCGCGGCTTTCTGTTCCATATCCGTGCCGACAAATGCCCTCTCGGTATTCATCAGCGGCACAGCCTGACGTTGCATGTTTGAACCCATCAAAGCGCGGTTGGCGTCATCATGCTCTAAAAAAGGGATCAAAGACGCGGCCAAAGAGACAAGTTGCTTAGGCGATACATCCATGTAATCAACTTTCTTCGGAGCAAGCTTGGGAAAATCTCCACGGAAACGGCAAGTAACTTCCTTCTCCTGGAAAAATCCTTCTTCATCCAGCGGGCTATTCGCCTGAGCGACGGTCTTATTCTGCTCAAAATCAGCCGTTACATAATCTATGCGCTTAGTGACGCGGCCTTCATCAACTTTCCTGTAAGGGCTTTCCAGATAACCAAGCTCGTTAACCCTGGCATAAGTCGTCAAAGACGCGATCAAACCGATGTTCGGACCTTCAGGTGTTTCAATAGGGCATATACGGCCATAATGAGACTGATGAATGTCGCGCACTTCAAAACCGGCTCGTTCTCTTGACAGACCTCCAGGCCCTAAAGCGCTCAAACGCCTTTTATGCGTCAATTCAGCCAAAGGATTAACCTGGTCCATAAACTGGGATAACTGGCTGCGCGCGTAAAAATCTCTTATCTGGCTTGAAAAAAGCTTTGAATTTATCAGATGGTATATCATAACAGCGTCAGCATCAGTCAATATCGCCAAACGCTCGCGTATTGAGCGCTCCAATCGCGCCAGGCCTATACGGGCCTGATTCTGTATCAGCTCACCAACGCTCTTTATACGGCGGTTTCCAAGGTGGTCAATATCATCAATCTCGCCTTCACCCTTCTTCAGGCCCACAAGGTATCGAATAACCCTTGTAACCATCTCCGCGTCTATGATCCTCTTCTCTAAAGAGACATTCATGCCGAGCTTCCTGTTTAAGATAAAACGGCCGGCGCGTGAAAGATCGTAACGCTTTGGATCAAAAAATAAACGGTAGAAAAGTTCTTCTGCGGCTTCCAAAGTTACGGGCTCTGTAGGGCGCATCTTCCTGTAAAAATCGATCAAAGCCTCTTCCTTATTCTTGGTAAAATCTTTCTTTAAAGTATTCTCGATCTCGGGGATCTCCACACCGCCAAAAGCCCTCTTGATATCTTCATCCGTAGAGAAACCGATGATACGCAAGATCTGTGTTGCTGGAAAACTCCTTCTGCGGTCAACATAAGCCAGAAGAACTTCATTTAGATCATATTTAAACTCAAGCCACGCCCCGCGATATGGAATAACGCGAGCGTAAAATATCTTTTTTCCTGTAGGATGCTGCTCATCCTCAAAACATACTCCCGGTGAACGCTGCAGTTGGCTTACCACAACGCGCTCATCGCCATTAATAATAAAACTCGCTGTTGGCGTCATCAGAGGCAATTCACCAAAATACACTTCCTGCACCTTTACGTCAGTCGGAGTGATCAGGCGAAGGTTGGCACGCAAAGGTGAAGCGTATGTCATTCCACGGCGCCTGCACTCTTCAATGTGATACTTCGGTTTGCCCAATGTATAGCTGACAAATTCCAAACGGAAACGCTTATCAAAACTCTCGATAGGAAATACTTCAACAAAAGCCTCCTGCAACCCAACAGGCTTGCGCTCATCAATAGGGATATCTCTCTGCAAAAATTCCTCAAAAGACTCCCGCTGGATATCCAGCAAATGAGGCATTGAATATACTTCTTTTAACTTTGCGAAACTTTTTCTTTTACTCATCTATTCTCCATAATGCTTTGATTATGGTCCTTTACCTATATATAGACCTATCCTGAGAATGCGACAGGTGGTATTACTTTAACTCAACAGTAGCGCCCGCGGCTTCAAGCTTCTTCTTTAATTCGTCAGCTTCTGCTTTTGGAACGCTCTCTTTGACAGGTTTTGGCGCGCCATCAACCAGATCCTTGGCTTCTTTAAGCCCTAAGCTTGTTATAGCGCGGACTTCCTTGATAACATTGATCTTGTTGGCTCCCGCACTTGTTAAAACAACCGTAAACACAGTCTTTTCTTCAACAGCTGCTGCTGCGGCTCCAGGCGCTCCGGCTGCGGCTGCCATAACAGGTGCCGCGGCTGTAACACCGAATTTTTCCTCAATGGCCTTAACAAGGTCACTAAGTTCCAAGACCGTCATAGTCTCGATCTCTTTTATCATCTCTTCAATCTTTGCCATTTTCCTACCTCCTATTTGATTTTTTAATTTAAGGGATTAGATCCTATTTCTTTTTATCCTTGACAGCGTTGAGCGCGTAGACAAGTTTTGTCGTTATCTGATTCAGGGTCGCGGCCAGTTTGGTGATCGGCGCGTTAAGAGTCATAGCTATTTGAGCATAGAGCGCTTCACGCGACGACAACTTCGCTATCTTTTTTACATCATCCACGGAAAGAAGGCGCTCAGCTAAGAACCCGCCCTTGATACTTAAAGCCTCATGATCTTTAATAAAACCGACGATGATCCTGGAAACTCCTATCGGATCATCTTTCACAAAAACCATGGCCATAGGACCATCCACCTGCGGCAATGCATCAGCAGGCTTATTTGCCGCTTCAAAAGCCTTGCGGATAAAACTGTTTTTCGCGACCAGAACACTGGCTCCGGCTGCCTTCAAATTTTTTCTCAGCTGGGTCATATCAGCTGATTTTAAATTATGATAATTCAAAAGAAACACATCGCTTGAATTATTAAGCTTCTTTTTCAACTCTTTTGAAACTAAATCCCTGTATAATTCGCCTACCTTATTAGTTATCAGACTCATGCGCTCACCCTCATCCCGGGCCCCATACTCGTTGAGATAGAAATAGTTTTTATAAAATCGCCTTTTAAAGACGCCGGGCGGGAAGATTTCAACGATTCGATCAAAAGCGAAGCGTTCTCAACCAGATGATCTTCACTAAATGAAATTTTTCCTACGGCAACGTGGATACCGCCCTGCTTATCAGCCTTAAACTCAACTTTACCGGCTTTAAGCTCTTTAACGGCCTTGGCAACATCCTGTGTTACCGTTCCGGTCTTAGGGCTTGGCATCAAACCGCGTGGCCCAAGAACTTTACCCAATTTACTCAGATCTCTCATCATATCAGGCGTCGCGACCACTGAATCAAAATCCATCCACCCTCCGGACACCTTATCGATCAGCTCCTGAGCGCCGATAAAATCCGCACCCGCGTCTTTGGCATCTTTTTCAGCATCGCCCTTGCAAAAGACAGCTACTTTAATTTTTTTACCTGTGCCATGCGGCAACACAACCGTACCGCGCACCATATGGTCAGATTTTTTAGTGTCAATACCTAAACTAAAAGCCAGTTCCAGAGACTGATCGAATTTCGTCTTGGGAGCCGCCTTTAAAATTCCAATGGCTTCCTTCAGGGTATAAGACTTTGACTTATCAACCAGCTTGCTGGCTTCTTTGTATCTCTTGCTAATGGTTTTTGACATATTTACCCCACCACTTCAATGCCCATGCTGCGGGCAGTGCCCGTAACAGTCTTCTTGGCAACTTCTATATCACTTGTGTTTAAATCACCCAGCTTCTGCTTGGCGATCTCTTCTACCTGCTTCATTGTGACTTTGCCTATTTTTTCTTTACCCGCAAGGCCTGAGGCCTTGGCAAGGTTCGCGGCGCGCTTCAGAAGGACTGAGCACGGAGGCGTCTTGATAATGAAATCAAATTTCTTGTCTTCATAAACACTTATAACTACAGGAAGGGTTATGCCATCCTTATCCTTGGTCTGCTCGTTAAAAGACTTACAGAACTGCATGATATTCACACCATGCTGGCCTAAGGCCGGCCCTACCGGAGGCGCCGGATTTGCGGCGCCGGCTGGAACATACAATTTGATCTTAGCGACAACTTTTTTAGCCATGCTACACCTTCTCCACTTGCCAGAACTCTAACTCCACAGGCGTTGATCTTCCGAATATTGAGACACTCACTTTAATTTTTTGTTTTTCAGGATTCACTTCTTCGATGCTACCGTTGAAATTCAGGAATGGGCCTTCAATTATTCTGACTGCTTCGCCTTTTTCAAAATGCACCTTCGGGCTTGGCTTGGACTTGGTCTCTACCGTGCGCTTCAGTATATTATCCACTTCATCCTGCGTCAGGCTCGAAGGCTGTTTGCCCATGCCTATAAAACCTGTGGCGCCTGGAGTCGTGCGCACTAAAAGCCATGAATTTTCATTCAACTCCATTTCAACCAATATGTACCCGGGGAAAAATTTTCTCTGGGAAATTTTTTTCTTTCCTGACCTGACTTCAGAAACCTGTTCGGTAGGAATAAGTATCTGGCCCATAAGGTCCTTTATCTCACTTGAAGCGATACGGCCTTCAAGGCTTTTCTTAACCTTATCTTCCGAACCAGTCTGCGTATGTACTACATACCACTTTTTCATTATTTTAAAACGAGGCTTACGGCTTTAGAGAGAACGAAATCCAGCACTCCGATGTAAGCAGTGAGAATTGCGGTGGCAAACAAAACGATACCTGTCGCGCCAATGAGCTCTTTACGGCTCGTCCAAGAAACCTTAGTGAGCTCAACCCTGACTTCTCTGAAAAATACCGGTACTTTTGCGAATATATTAACCATGCCTTTTAATTTTCTGGCAGGAGCGGCAGGAATCGAACCTGCAGTTCCGGTTTTGGAGACCGGTGGTTTACCACTAACCGACGCTCCTAACCTTTACAAAATAACTTTCCTGCTTAACTCCTATAAAATTATTTTACTTCCTTGTGCGGTTCATGCCGGCGGCACATCTTGCAGAATTTTTTCAGCTCGAGCCTTTCAGTATGCTTCTTCTTATTTTTAGTAAAAGAATAAAGCCTGCTCTTGCAAACCGGACACTCTAAAAGTATGTGTTCTCTCATATTTCACCGTCGTGCTATACAACTGTATCGACATTAAAGCCCCCGACCGGAGTTGAACCGGTGACCCCGTCCTTACCAAGGACGTGCTCTACCTACTGAGCTACAGGGGCGTACTTGTAAAGCGTTAATTGTATTAAAATTAATCACTTCTGTCAAGACTTTTTTTAAATATTTAATGGAGCCGTAAGTTACACGGATATAACATATTAGCAGCCCCATCTTACGCGTAAAGTATGGCTTTAAGCATTCAGCCAAACGATACTTGAGCCGAGAGCCATTCAAACAGATCCAAACGACAGCCAGCGCATACCTTGTTCAATAAAATATTTGATCATAGATACGAAAGGAACTTGATCCAGAAGCTTGAGATGCGTGTCAATAAAAACGGCTTATCCTGTTTATGCCGCAGGTATTTATGGCCTGCTTCAAAATCTTTTGGACCGGTAAAAACAGCCTTGTAGCCTGCCTTATCCGCCAGTTCCAAAGTATCGCAAGTGCCCTGGTAAAAAGGCAGAGAAAAAAACTGGCATGATTTTTTAAGTTTTTTCTCTATCCATGCCTTTGATTCAATAAGAGAGGCGCGGACAGTTTCATCCGACGCGTTTCTTTTAAAATGGCCGGCGCCGCAGGCCTTGCGCTGAAAAGAATAATATTCGTAGAGCCTCGATCGCCACCGTTTATTTTTAAAGAATAAAAAACCGCCGTTCTTTTTGACAAACTCATTCATCAGGGTATCGGCCCTGCGGTCAGGAACATAGACATTGGAAGCAAGCGGCGACCACACATGCTCATAAACAGGCACGCCCCACTGGTAATCCAATAGCGGCATACCGGCATCTATCCACTCATCAAAATAAACAGGCATCTCATAGACGCCCGGATGCTGAAAATCAACCACCTTTGAGCTGACGCGGGCGACCGTATGCTTAAGGCTGTGCGATTGTATATCAACCAAGCCGCTTGAATTCATCACCTCAAGCTCCTTAAGGGTAAGATACGGCTCACGCCTGTGGCTGCTGTAAAGATTTTCCCAGGAGACTCGCCCTGCCCAATAATCCTCAAGGTTAGGATAATACTCGTTCGTCTCTTTAATCCTGGAAGGTATCACAAATAAGACCGCTTTGACCTTATATTTTTTAAGCAAAGGAAATATTACCGTCCAGCAATTACGCCTGCCGTCATCAAAAGTCAGGACGACTTCTCTTTTAGCCTTGGTATTCGTAGAGCCCCTCAAGTCAAGCCGCTGCAGAAGCTCATGGCTGTCAAGTATCCTATAACGCTTATAAACGAGAAGTTCTATGTAACTTGAAAAAACATCCGGAAGGCAATCATGAAACGAAAAGATCTTGGGGCCTCTATTATAAGGCAGTAGCCTGGAAAGAGTCTTGAATTTATCAACGATTTTCATCTTCTTCGCAGGCCTTTAAACATTCTCGAAAAATGGCTTACGATCTCAATGGGCAGAGAAACTTCATTTCCTGAAAACTTTACCGCCTTTTCCACTATCGCGCGTTTTATTTTTTCATCATCCGCATCGGATTTAAGGAAATCAAATATCGTGCGCGCCCCGCCCAGTTCAAATCCTTCATGAGTATCGCTGCCGGCGATAACAGGCAACCCAAGGCTGCTGACGGCTTTTCTTGCCAGATAATTCTCCAAATACGGAACAGGGATATTATTCCGCGCGTTAAAAACTTCTATAGCGTCAAACAACTTTAAAAAACCCCCATCCCGGACCAGATGAGGCCATTTAAAAGGATGAGCTAAAACAGCCAACCCTCCCTGGCCCCTGATATCAGCGATTATATCCTGCGGATTTTGCGAATTCTCAACTTCACGCTTTAAAAACAATCCGAGTATATCCCCGTATTTTGTAGAGATCTCTTCGCCGGCTATAATATAAAGATCAGGCGCTAGCCTTTTGAATTCGTCAACACCGGCCATGGTATCGTGATCCGTAATAGCCAATCCTTCTATCTTATGTTTCCTGGCAAGGTCAATGATCTTGGACGGCTCGAGAAAACAGTCGAAGGAATAGCTGGAATGAATGTGAAAATCAATAGTCATTTTTTTCAAATTGATATACCGCAAACAAGGTTAAGGTATCGCAAAAGAGTTTTTCCCATTGCCTGTTCCCTGATACCCGTTGCCTGAATTATTTTATATTATTTTTAAAATACTCAATTGTCGCGGCTAACCCTTCTTCCAGTCCTATCTTTGGCTGCCACCTTAGTTTGTCTTTCGCGCGGGATATGTCCGGCTGCCTTTGCCGTGGATCATCCTTAGGTAGGGGTTTATATACAAGCTTACTCTTGCTTAGAGTCAATTTCTTGATAAACTCTGCAAGCTCGCACAGAGTCATTTCGCATGGGTTACCTATATTAACAGGATCATGCTGGTCTGAGTTCGCAAGGCGCAGTATGCCATCCACAAGGTCCGAGACATAACAGAACGAACGGGTCTGCGAACCATTGCCGTATATGGTGATAGATTCATTCTTTAAGGCCTGCGCTATAAAATTAGGTATTGCTCTGCCATCATGCAGCCGCATGCGCGGGCCGTATGTGTTAAATATGCGCACGATCTTGGTATCCAGCTTATGAACGCGATGATACGCCATCGTGATCGCTTCAGCGAATCTTTTAGCCTCATCATAAACACCGCGCGGGCCTACCGGATTAACATTGCCCCAGTATTCTTCGGTCTGGGGATGCACAAGGGGATCACCGTAGACCTCCGAAGTGGACGCCAGCAAAAAAACCGCATTGTTGGCTTTTGCCACGCCCAAAGCATTATGAGTGCCAAGTGAACCCACCTTTAAAGTCTGGATAGGAAAATTAAGATAATCAACAGGGCTTGCCGGAGAAGCAAAATGCAGAACGATATTAACATGCTCCTTCAGATGGATAGGCAGCGTAATGTTATGCTCTATCAGAGTAAAATTCCTGTCGTTATTGTGATGTTCAACATTTGTTCTCTGGCCTGTAATAAAATTATCCAGGCAAAGCACACGGTACCCGCTCTTTAAGCAAAAATCACAAAGATGGGAACCTATGAAACCTGCCCCACCGGTAATCAATATTGTTTTCATAATTACTGCCTCTTGGCTTAACGGCCTACGCACACATATTTGATCCCCATTTCGCTCATCTTTGCGGGATCAAAAATATTTCGTCCGTCCAGTACTAATGGTTGGTTTAAAAGCTTCTTGATCTTCTTAAAGTCCAGATTCTTGAATTCTTCCCATTCTGTTACAATTACAAGAGCGTCACTTCCGCGGGCAGCTTCATACGCGTCAGAACAGAATTTAATCCCTTTCAGGATGCATTTTGCCTTATTCATGGACTTCGGGTCATAAGCGCGTACGCGCGCGCCGTTACGCTGCAATAATCTGATGATATCGATAGACGGCGCAAAACGCATATCATCCGTCTCGGGCTTAAACGCCAGCCCCAAGACGGCTATATTCTTATCCTTGATATTCCAAAGATGGCTTTCTATCTTTCTTACAAAATCATTCTTTTGGAACTCATTGATATTCTTTACCTCTTTCAAAAGATCAAAGTTGTAGCCCAGTTTTTGCGAAATATTGACAAAGGCATCAACATCCTTAGGCAGGCAAAATCCTCCGAATCCTATGCCGGCATCAAGAAAAGGCCTGCCCACCCTCTTATCAAGCCCCATACCCTCCGCCACCAGCTCAACGTCGGCGCCTGATAACTCGCAGACCCGCGCCACGGCGTTTATATAAGAGATCTTCAAAGCTAAAAAAGAATTTGAAGCATGTTTGATAAGTTCGGCTGACTTTATATCCGTGACCAATAAAGGCGCATCTATCCCGGAATAAAGCTCCCGCAAAATATCTTCGGCTCTCTTTGATTCAACTCCGATCACTATTCTGTCGGGGTGCATAAAATCCGATATTGCCTGGCCCTCGCGCAAAAACTCGGGATTTGACGCGACATCAAAGCTCACATTCTTCTTCTTGTTCAATTCAACCGTATGCTTGACCCAGCGTCCGGTATCCACAGGCACAGTGGACTTTTCAATAACGATGCGATACCCATCCATAGCGCGCGCCACTGATTGAGCGACCTTCTCTATGCCCGTAAGGTCAGCCTCTCCGTTTTCTTTTGGCGGCGTTCCTACCGCGATAAAAATAGCGACCGACTTCTTAACAGCCGCTTTAATATCCGTTGTAAAAGATAAGCGGCCGGCTTTGTGATTTCTTTTAACCAATTCGTTCAGGCCGGGCTCATAGATAGGTATCTTTAGCCTCTTTAGCGCCTTTATCTTTGCCGCGTCATTATCAACGCAGATAACTTTATGGCCGAGTTCGGCGAAACAAGCGCCCGAAACCAGTCCAACATACCCTGAACCCACTATCGCTATATTCATATCCCCTCCGGCAAATTTACTGAGTACGCGGCGGCGCAAATGTCTTTTCAGCATTAATCCCGATTTCAGGGAATGCCTTTAATTTCACATCCACATAAAACGAAAGCCCTTCAGTCTCACGCTGATTAATAATAAACTCCATAGTCCAGCAATGCAGGTCACGCTCCAGGCGGTATTCCTGCTCAACTAAACTTCCCGTGTCAAATTGGAAACGTTCATAGACTCCGAGCTTCCAGAATGGGTTCAATGGATAAGTAAAGCCCGCGGTCAGCTGACTGCTCTCGTCTTTTTTAAACCGATACCCTGCCACTGTCCTGGCTTTACCCGCGTTCACCCAATAATCAGCGTTGATCGTTTTAAAGAAATTCGCGCGAATATCATATTCCGCGTCAGAATCAAATTCCCACCATTCATACGGCTTAAATTCCAGGTCATATTTAAAATTAAGAAAGCCCGAATCAAGGGTTGAAGTATGCTCAACATTATAATCAGAGGATAATATCAGGGTAGCCAGGTCAACCGAGATACCGTTGCGTTTTGTCTGAAATTTGTTTTCCAAAGCAAGAGTAACCTTATCCTGCATCTCCAGCGCGTCAACGTCGTCAAGCTGGATCAGGATATCCTTTGAGACGGAAGGCTGATCCTGATAACGATACTGTATAGAAGGCGTTACAACATGCCGCAGTTTATTTATATTTAATTTCATAAAATCGGTATCCACATCGAAGGTCTTGAAAAACTTTGTGCTGGCGTCAAACCCGGTAAAAAACATATCGCGCAACAGCGTTTTATCCGGGCTCACACCGCGGCTATAAAAAGTATTCCTTTCGCCGACAAAAGGGCTAAAGTCCACATTCATGAATCTGAAGATATAAGAGATCTGGTTTGAAGTATCTATCCTTGATACGTCGGCAGTCACGCCGACATTGGCGACCGTATTCATAAGGTGGTCTGCGGTAGTGGTATTTTTATAATACCAGCGGCTTGAGCCTATCTGCTGATTGATAGTTTCGAGTTTCAGCTCAGGCACTTTTTCCAAAATGGTCTCAAACGCGTTAACACGCGGCTGGGCCTGAAAACTGAATGTCGCGTTGGGATAAACATGCGAATACAGAAAATATGTTTTCGGATTGGGTTCTTTTTCATACTCCCTGAAGAAATACAACTTACGGAAATCCGCATCCGAGGACTTGAATAATTCCATAACAAAATGGTCCCTGTCGCCCGGATCCCAGCGGTGGCGCAACTCTAACCTTGAACGCTGATTGTTTTCTTTCATGCTTTCCGGCAGACCGACCCTGTTATCCTTCTCATCAATCCTATAATATTTAAAATTTCCTCCTCCGAAAAGCTTAGTATTATAATTCAGGTCCGCGCCCTCGGCCCAGCCCTTATCCTGATACCAGTCAAAATGGAGTAAACCTTTCGCGTTCTCGTTCAGATAATACCTCCATGACCCAAGAGCGTATGTTCCAAGTTCCTTGCCATGCCCTGGAATGATCATAAGGCGCGGCCTTTTATCCATCATACGCTGTGAATATTGAGGCAGATACATGATCGGCACATCGCCAACTTTGATCTTTACGCCCTTGGCGGTTAAAATATTTCCGGGCTTCATCTGAGCTTCGCTGCACCCAAGAGAATAATGAGGATGAGGCAGATCGCATGTGGAAAGAACGCCTTCCTGCAGAATAAATTCTGAATCAGAGATCCTTTCCATCAGTTCGGTATGGCCATAATACGGGCTCATCAGGACATCAGCGCTTATGATCGTGCCGGTCTGTGAGGCAAAATCATATACTATCGTTTCACCCGACAGCTCTTCTCCTGTCGCCTGCCTGAACCTGACGTGGCCATCCGCTATGGCTATCTTCTGATCAATAAAAACCCTGACCTTATCGCATGTTATCCTGGAGCCCTGATAAATTATTTCTACATTACCTTCAGCTGTGATCTCGCGGCCTTCAGACTTGAACTCAACCACATCACCATTAACCGTGATCGGCTGCTTGCCCCCCACCGCATCTGCTGCCTGCGCGTAACCAGATGCAATCAAGAATAAAACAAGAGTAAGCGATAGTATGAATTTTGCTTTTATCACAATGATTTATATTCCTCAGCCAATAGAGCAGCGCCCAAAACTCCCGCGTCATTACCAAGGGCCGCTTTCCTGATCTTTACTTTATGTTTAAGCTGCTTCATGGCGTGGCGTTCGACCGTTTTCCTTATAGAATCTATAAGCACATTACCGGCTTGGGCAACACCGCCTCCCACAACAACGACCTCAGGATTAAATATATTAATAAAACCGGCTATAGCCAATCCCAGCGTAGCGCCTGTCTCTTTCCAAAATTCAACAGCTTTCTTGTTACCCGAATCTGCCATACCGCTTATTTCCTCAAGCGGGATACTTTTCCTGAAAACACGCTTCGCCCTTTCAAGCAGATAACGGTTGCCGACATACTTCTCAAGGCAGGCTCTCCCTCCGCACTGGCATACCGGCCCATCGGCAGATATCGGCATATGGCCTATTTCGCCGCCCAAAAAATAAGGACCTCGATAGATCTTGCCATCCAGGATAACCCCTCCCCCAACCCCTGTGCCCAAAGTTACGCATAGCGAGTAACGAGACCCTGCCGCGGCGCCCATACGCGACTCTGCAAGCGCCATACAATTAGCGTCATTTTCTATAAAGACAGGCGCATCAAAATACCTGCCTAAATAAGCGCGCAGTGGGAAACGATCCCATCCCTCAATATTTGTTAAACTTAGAACTACGCCCCTCTTAAAATCAACCGGCCCGGGCAGGCCCACCCCGATACCGTCAACCTGGCGATAAGAGAACTTGCTATCACTTAAAATAGAATAGATGGCAGACCTCAAGGTTTTGACGAAAAAAACCTTGTCGGAAAAACCCGCGGACGAGACCCTGGATTTAGCTATAAGGCGGCCCTTTGCATCAACCAAAGCTATCTTGGTAAAAGTACCGCCTACATCAACACCAAAATATAATTTTTGAGGCATATTAAACTTGAGGATATTGTTTTAGCTGGCGAATAAGTCCTTATTTTAACTTAACTTATGCAGGTTTGCAAGAAAAGAAAGGCTGAAGGATAAAGCAACAAAAAAACGAAAGAACTTAAATACCTAAAAACTTGACAATCCACCCACAGGCAGCAACCGAAGCGCTATTCTTTAAAAGCGCCGAAAATACTTACCTTATTTTTCCCAAGTTTCTTTGCCCGATATAAAGCCCAATCAGCCTTTCCTATCAGGTCTTCCTGATTTTTGGCATCCTCAGGATAACAGGCAAGGCCGATGCTTACAGTTATCTTCACTCTTTCATCATAGGCGCGGATCAATTCCGCATCAACGCCTTTACGGATACGCTCAGCTATTATGGCAGCACTTTCTTTGGTTGTACTGGGAGCAAAAACCATAAACTCCTCCCCTCCAAACCGCGCCAGCATATCAACCTCACGGATATTGTCCTTTATGCGGCGAGCCACTTCCGTCAAAACGAAATCTCCTACCAGATGCCCGAACTTATCATTGCACTCCTTGAAATCATCCACATCGATCATAATGAATGAAAGGCTGAGATCATGCGCCTGAGAACGCAAAAATTCCTCCTTATATCTTTCCAAAGCGTAGCGCCTTGTATAAAGGCTGGTCAGGCTGTCTGTCGTGGCCAGATCCTGGACCATCTTGTAAAGCCTCGCCCTCTTTAGACCAAGGGCAAAATTCGCAACCAGTATCCCCACGTACGGGCTCGCCTTAACAGCCGCTCCCGTAATAACAAGGTATCCCAGGCTCCGCTCTTTGACGAACACCGGAAAAACAGCGCTATCAGCAAAACGCGCCGCATCAAACCCTTCTTCAGGTAAAAGCAGGCATTCTATATGCTCGACAAATTTACCCAGGTCTTCTTTAAAGCGTGAAAAAAGTTTTTCTTCATCCAGGAAAGAGCAGATATCGCGCGCTGTCTCATATATCTTTATGGTCTTTGTCAATTCGGAGTTCACCTCATCTATCTCCTTTTCAAGCGAGTTCCTTAAAGACAGCATACCTTCAAGCTCAAGCCTTATCAGCTCAATATCATCCGCCCTTTTTTTATTTTTTAACATAAGCGATTTTCTAAAAAAGACAACGCTTAAGAAAGAAAATACGGCAAAGATCGCAAAAATTAAAATGAACATACCTTATTCCTTCCGCCCCTTTTAGCCAGCAATAACGCCTCATCAGAGCGCCTTATAAGATCTTCAAAAATTAGAGCATCGTCAGGATAAGATGCCACGCCTATTGAGACGGTTACCTTAACCCTCTGCCGCCGTATAGCTATCTCTTTTTCCGCCAGTGCTCAGGTACTTCGCCGGCAGCGCGTTGATGTTGCGGCTGATTTCGATGTCGTACCCGTAGTTGCCGACGTACACCGCCTCAACGGTAATCCGCCCCGGCAGTTCGCGCTGGACGCCAATCTGCCAGCGGAGCTGCTTCGACACTTTCGGGTTCGGGTTGAAGAAGCTGATGCCGTTGCCGAGGTAGGTCTGCCGGCCGGCCGAGCTGCCGGGAGGCTCGATGATCGACGTGGTCAGGAACGCGTCGTTCCAGTACCG
>CAYSCK010000009.1:0-25807 GCA_964429525.1 uncultured Planctomycetia bacterium | reverse complement strand
TATCCTTGCCGTGTTTTCTCCTCTGGGTTTGTATCTGCCTGAACATTTTAAAGCAGGAGATGCCTGGGGTGAATGGGGGGCTGATTCAGTGCGGGGATTGATAGGATATATACCGCAGGGAATGGAAAGATTTGCTTCTTTATGGAGCGCGCCTCTGCCTGATTACGCTTTTAAGGGATGGGAAGAAAAGCCCTTGGCCGGCCTGAGCATCGCATATATCGCCTCAGCCGTTATAGGCATACTTGCCTGCGCAGGCATTGCCTTTCTTCTGGGGAAACTATTGAGCAAAAAAGTAGATTAGGGCCACGCCTGCAAATTTGCTTTAACCTTACCTCTATAATGGGCGGTCTTGCCCGCGCCTAAAATACGGTCAAGCCAGGTATTATCTCTTTACTAAGCAGTCAAAAACAGGTATCTTTATTTTAAGCCTTTCCAAAGGGCTTTAGGCCTTGTTATCCTGTCGGGTGAGTACAATCGTATAAGATGAAAAACATACTGGAAGTTCTAAAAGAAAAGATCCTGATCTGCGATGGCGCTATGGGCACGATGTTGTCGGCTCATTCAATAGAGCCGCGCTCATGTTATGAGTATCTCAATATTGAGCAGCCGCATTTAATAGAATCAGTCCATTCGCAATACCTTGACGCTGGCGCGGATATAATAGAAACAAATACGTTCGGCGCTAATTTTACAAAACTGGCAAAGTATGGCCTTGAGAAAGATGTTTTTAAGATAAACCTGGAAGCGGCCTGTCTTGCCAGGCGTGTCGCGGGGGATAGGGCTTATGTTGCCGGCTCTATAGGCCCCTTATCAGAACATGATCTTTCGGGGCGCGCGGTCTATGATGTTTATAAAGAGCAGGTCATTTCTCTGAAAGAGGCAGGGGTGGATCTCTTTATATTGGAGACTTTCTCCAACCTTGAGCACATAAAGACCGCCATTGAAGTATGCAAAAAAGAGGCGTCCATTCCTGTTGTGGCGCAGATGGCATTTATTGACGGGATGAGGACGGGCATCGGCAGCAATGTAAACACGATAGCAGGCTGTTTGATCCAGGCCGGTGCTGATGTCATAGGCGCGAACTGCGGCAATGGGCCGAGGTATACGCTTGATGTTGTAAATACTTACGCAGGCCTTACAGATAAGTTCATTTCAGCCCAGCCTAATGCGGGGTACCCTCAGATAGTGGACGGCCGCACAATGTATTTTACGGCCCCTGAATATTTTGCTGTATACGCGCAGAGGCTTGTTGATGCGGGCGCTAATATTATCGGCGGATGCTGCGGCACTACCCCTGAACATATACGTCTTGTCGCCAGGACGCTGAAATCCAGGAAACCAGCGATAAGGCGCAAGTCGGATGTTTTTGTTGAAGACAGGCGGGATAAGGCGCGGGTGTATTTTAAGGATGAATCTGCCCGCGGGGTAAAAGTCATTGTTGAGCTGCTGCCTCCCAAGACCGCTGATACAGATAAATTGCTTGGAACTGCCGCGATGTTAAAGAGTAAAGGCGCGAGAGTTTTGAGTTTCCCCGAGAATCCTCTGGCCCGGGTGAGGATGAGCTCTATTGCCGCCGCGGGGATCGTCAAACAGAATACCGGCCTTGAGGCTATTTTTCATTACACCTGCCGTGACAGGAGCCTCATAGGATTGCAATCTGATCTCCTAGGAGCGTATGCCCTGGGCCTGACTTCTGTGTTGGCTGTTACCGGCGATCCGGCTTCATTAGGCGGTAATCCGGAAGCAACTTCTGTTTTTGACGTGGATT
The DNA here is from genome assembly GCA_964429525.1 of uncultured Planctomycetia bacterium. Lineage (GTDB taxonomy): Bacteria > Omnitrophota > Gorgyraeia > Velamenicoccales > Velamenicoccaceae > CAYSCK01. Next base: position 24,039 of record CAYSCK010000009.1, on the reverse strand, counting down.
CCATCAAGCTTGTTGAATTGATAAATAATATGAAAAGGGAAGTCGGGCTGAATATGCGCGTCGGTGTAGCTTTTAATCCGAATTTTAAAGATATCGCTCCACAGGTCGCGCGGCTGAAAAGAAAGGTAGAAGCAGGCGCTGAATTCGCCATGACACAGCCTATGTTTGATAAGGATAAAATTTTTGAAATGGCCGATAGGGTGAGATTTTTAAAGATACCTGTCTTAGTCGGGATCCTTCCTCTCGTGAGCCGCAAGAACGCCGAGTTTTTGCACAACGAAGTCCCGGGCATGCAGATACCCGATGAGATACGGCAGAGGATGGATATTGAAGATAAACAAAAAGCTCGTGAAGAAGGTATTTCGATAGCTTTGGATCTGATAAATTCCGTAAAAAACAGAGTGGACGGATTTTATCTGATCTCGCCCATGCATATATACGAAATATCAGGCCGGATACTGGAAAAAATTGAAGAAAAACAATAATTTCATAGAACGTTCGCTCGCCAATGCTTTGGCTTTTGTCAAAGATTCTGTCTTTGCCGAAGAATACGCTTTAAAGAGGGGTTTTTTGCAGGCGCTTGATGCCCGTGTGAAGATCGCCGGTATGTTTATTTTTTTATGCGCGGCGCTGTTTTCGAAAGATTTGGCAACTTTGTCGATTCTTTATCTTGTCTGCCTTCTGATCGCTGTTTTATCTTCGGTTGATCTGTTATTTTTTATCCGCCGCAGCTGGATCTTTATTCCGCTGTTTACTCTTTTTATAGCTCTGCCCGCGCTGTTTGAAGCCTTCAGCCCGGGAGAGCCGGCTTTTACGTCTGAGGTTTTTGGCTTAAAGTTTGTGATCACCCGCCAGGGCCTCATGGCTGCGTCTGTATTTTTTATGCGCGTTCTCGCCTCGGTATCTTTTACCATATTATTAAGCCTCACTACACGTCATACGCAGCTGTTAAAGGCATTGAGGTTTTTAGGCGTGCCGCGTCTTTTTGTCATGACCCTGGGCATGAGTTACCGCTATATATATCTATTTATCGAAATATTACAGAATACATTCATGGCTTTAAAGAGCCGTATCGGAAGGCCTGTTTCCGTAAAGAAAGGGCAGGGGGTTGTTGCGTGGAATATTGCAAGCCTGTGGCAGCGTTCGTACCAATTGCAGAAAGATGTGTATTCCGCCATGGTGTCAAGGGGCTATAACGGAGAACCGCATATTTATGATATTTGAACTTGAGAATATAAATTACTCTTATCTTGGCAGGATACCCGCGCTCCGCGGCCTTAACCTGGCGGTCAAGGACACGGAGAAGGCCGTTCTTATGGGCGCCAATGGTACAGGTAAGTCCACACTGCTTGCCCTGCTCAATGGTTTAATATTTTCAGACAGCGGTTCTTTCAGGGCTTTTGGCAAAAAGCTTCGGGAGGGGGATTTTTCAGATGACGCATTTTCATCGGATTTCCGCCGAAAGGTTGGTTTTGTATTCCAGAATCCTGATATTCAGTTATTTTGTCCGACAGTTGAAGAAGATGTCATGTTCGGCCCGCTTAATTTGGGCGTGCCTGTTGATGAAGCAAAAAAACGCCTCAAGAACTTGGCTGAGTCTCTAAAATTTTCGCATCTTTTAAAACGCTCTCCTCATCAGCTCAGTATAGGAGAGAAGAAGAAGATCGCCATAGCAGGCGTCTTGTCGATAGAGCCTGATGTGCTTCTTCTGGATGAGCCCACGGCAGGGCTGGACCCTGCTACCGCGCGTGATATTATTGATATCATACTTGGCGAGAATAAACGCGGAAGGACCATAGTTACTGCGACCCATGATCTGCATATAGTGGCGGAGATAGCTGATATCGTTCATGTCTTTGATTCTGCCAATACCATAGTCCGCAGCCTTGGGCCTGAGGAGATCCTGTCTGATGAGCAGTTTTTAAAAGACCACAACCTGATACATATCCATAAGCATAGGCACGCCGGCAGTTTGCACACACATCCGCATACGCATATCGACCACCACGGGGAACATTGCTGAAGCTATTCAAAACCGCCCGTTTTTTAAAAAGTTCACAGAAAGTTCACAATCCATTCATTCAGGCGTAACATTTTATTTATATACTATGAGCCTTCATGTATAATCAATGATTATGAAGAATATAGGCCGCTTGTTATTTCTATTTCTTATGGCTTGGAGCGCTCTTTGTTATGCTTATGATGATGAGGATTCCCAGGTATGGAATACCGATGTGGAGGAATTCCGGATAGGCGCCGATACCAGGCTCGCGCTGGAAGAAGAATTCCATTGGGGAGACAATGCCGGTAATTTTATTATCAGCATTATGATATAGGCATCCGTCACGGGTTCAACAGGCATCTTATCGCAGGGGCAGGGTATAGGCGGATATACGAGCGTAAGAGCGGGGATTTTGAAGAGGAGAACAGCCCTTACGTAATTGCGATATTGTCTTTTGAAAAGAGCGGATTTGTATTTGAAGATTGCAACAAGATAGAATATAAGGATTTTGATTATCAGCAGGATTTCTGGAGATACCGCAATAAATTTACTCTTAAGCTGCCGTTCAAATTCACAAAATTTGAGCTGCAGCCTTATGTCAGCGACGAGATATTTGTCGGTTTCGCGAGCGCGACAAACCAGTTTAACCAGAATAGGGCGCAGGCAGGGTTCGGCATGAAACTCTTTTCCTGGTTAAAAGCGGAAATTTATTATATGCGCTTAAGTGTGAAAAGCTCTGCCGGCTGGCGCGAGGCGAATGTGCTGGGTACGAAGATGAAGTTTTCTTTTTAATCCCTGGACTAAATCACCGGCTTTAGCCGGTGATGAGGCAAAGATCCAGCGCATTAAAAGAGTCCGTGGTGTATGTTCTTTTGAAAAAATCGCTTCAAGTATCCGCTCCAGGCTCAAAGAGCGCTTAGGCGACGCATAAAATCAAGCTAAAAATGCACAACTCGCCCTGGAATAAGATTTTTTTAGAAATAGCTCAAACAGTGCATTTTTGCGCTTAACGCGCCGCTGGATTTTATGCTCTCTTTGGGCAGTCGCTGCTCCTTGAACAATTTTTTCATTGAGAAACCACTGATAAAGCCGATGGTGATTCACTTGCGCGACTCGCGGTTTAACGCCAACTTTACTAACGGAGGCAATATGTTTAAAAAGTTTATTCTGGCCTTGATGTTTTTATCTATGGCAATCCCGGCGTCTGCGGCGAAAAATAATTCCATACAGATAAAGGGTTCGGATACTATGGTCAATCTCGGCCAGGCCTGGGCTGAAAAGTATATGGAAGAGAATCCAACGGAATTTATGGCGGTTACAGGCGGAGGTTCAGGTACGGGTTTATCAAGCCTGATAAGCGGGACCTGTGATATAGCCATGAGTTCCAGGGATATTAAAGATAAAGAGATAAAGCTTGCTGAGAAAAAGAACATCCATCCTTATGAGATCAAGGTGGCTCTTGACGGGCTTGCCATAGTCGTGCATCCGGGCAACCCTGTTGATAAGCTTACGATTGAACAGCTGGCTGCGATATTTTCGGGTAAAGCGGCCAATTGGAAAGAGTTCGGGGGCAGGGATGAGAAGATAGTGGTTCTTTCACGCGAGGTTAATTCAGGCACTCACGTTTATTTTAAGGAACATGTTTTAAGGGGTAACGACCCCGGTTCGCAGGAGGAATTCGCCTCTGGCGCGCTAATGCTGTCTTCTTCCCAGGCCATAGCTGATGAAGTTGCTTCCAATCCTTCGGCAATAGGCTATTACGGCATGGGTTATGTCTCTCCCAAACAAAAGCCGGTTTCAGTTGCAAAGGATGATAAGAGCGACTACATCGCGCCTACAATTGATAATGTCGTTAGCGGTAAATATCCCATATCCCGCCCGTTATTTTTGTATACAAACGGGTCGCCCGAAGGCCTTGTAAAGAAATGCGTTGAATTCATGCTTTCTAAGGAAGGCCAGGAGATAGTTGTTAAAACCGACTTTGTGCCTGTAGTTAAAAAATGAAAAGACTCAAAGAGTTTTTTATAGAAAAAATTATCCTATTCTGCGGGCTCGCGTGTATTTTTTTCGTAGGCCTGATCTTTCTTTTTTTGCTTAAGGAAGGGCTGGCTGTTTTTCAATCAGTCCGGCCTTTGGCTTTTTTGTTCGGTGAAAAATGGTATCCGATCTCCGAGCCCGCGCAGTTAGGCATATTACCGTTAATACTCGGGTCACTGCTGGTTACGCTCGGAGCCGCGCTCATCTCAGTCCCCATAGGTATCGGCTGCGCTATATATATAGCTGAGGTCGCGCCTGCCAGGATAAAAGAATTTTTAAAAGCCGGGATAGAATTATTGGCCGCCATACCGAGCGTTGTTTTGGGTTTTATTGGCATGGTTACGCTTGTTCCATGGGTTAAATCTGTTTTTAAACTGCCTACAGGCCTTACCGCTCTTTCAGGTTCTATAATGCTTGCCTTTATGGCAATGCCGACCATAGTTTCAATCGCAGAAGATGCGCTTTACGCTGTGCCTAAGTCTTATAAAGAAGGGGCGCTTGCATTGGGCGCGACGCGCTGGCAGACTATCTGGCGCGTCATGCTTCCTGCCGGTTCTTCCGGTATTCTGGCCGCGGTGATGCTGGGCATAGGCCGCGTTATAGGCGAGACCATGGCTGTCATGATGATCACCGGGAATTCTGCCGTTATACCGCAGAGCATACTCGTGCCTGTCCGGACCCTTACCGCGACTATAGCTGCTGAGATGGGGGAGGCGGTTGTGGGAAGCGAGCATTATTTCGCTCTGTTCGCGATAGGTATCGTGCTTTTTATCATGAGTTTTCTTATAAATGTTACAGCTGATCTGTTTTTACACAGGAATAAATGAGGCTCAATCCTAAAATAACCCAGAAGGTCGCTTTTTCGCTTCTGTTTTTTGCGACCCTTCTTATCATCGTACCTATCGGCCTTATTATGGTCATTATTATGCAAAAAGGGCTGCCCGCGATTAACTGGCAGTTTTTGTCGGATGTGCCGCGCCAGGGCATGCGCGCGGGAGGCATATTCCCGGCGATAATCGGGACCGTATATCTTGTGACAGGCGCGATAATCTTTGCGTTGCCTGTCGGCCTGCTTGCCGCCATATATTTGAGCGAATACGCCAAGGATAATTTTTTGACACGCATGATCAAGCTGGCAATAGTGAATTTAGCGGGAGTTCCTTCTGTTGTGTACGGCTTGTTCGGGCTGGCGTTGTTCGTCGTATTTTTTAAATTCGGCGCCTCGATCCTCTCAGGTTCTCTGACACTGGGTATCATGATCTTGCCTATAATTATCACTACATCGCGCGAGGCCTTGGAGAGCGTGCCTTATTCATTCAGGGAGGCGAGCTGGACCCTGGGGGTAAGCCGATGGCAGACTATCCGCCATATACTTTTGCCGAATGCCATACCAGGGATTCTTACGGGGACGATACTGGGGTTGGGCCGCGCGGCAGGCGAAACCGCGCCGATCCTCTTTACTGTTGCGGCGTTTTATCTGCCCCAGCTTCCGCATTCTATATTTGACCAGGCGATGGCCCTGCCGTATCACTTGTATGTTATATCAACCCAGGTCCCGAATGTCGACGAGAAGGTCAGGTACGGCACTGCGCTGGTGCTCATGGCGCTTGTCCTGTTGATGAACCTGGTTGCTATCATTATCCGTTACAGGATCAGGAGAAATAAAAAATGGTAGTTTTTGAAATAGAAGATTTAAATATCTGGTTTGGAGACATGCAGGCTTTGAAGGGCATAAAGCTTGGGATAGAGGCCAATGAGATATTAAGCATTATCGGCCCCGCAAATAGCGGCAAGACCACATTTTTGCGCATGTTAAACAGGATCAATGAGCTCCAGCCTAATTTCCGGATGTCCGGATCAGTCAAGTGGGCGGATAAAGATATTTTAAGTTATGATGCCCAGTTGTTGAGAAAGAAGATCGGTATGGTTTTTGCTTTGCCACTTCCATTGCCTTTGTCGATATTCGATAACATAGCGTATGGCCCGCGCATGCACGGTATCGGCGATAAGAAAAGATTGTCAGAAACAGTTGAGAGCGCCCTTAAAGAAGCTTATCTGTGGGATGAGGTCAAAGACAGGCTTTCGACTTCCGCCTTTAAGCTTTCCGGAGGGCAACAACAGCGATTATGTATCGCGCGCACGCTGGCCGTTGAGCCTGAGGTAATTCTCTTCGATGAGCCGTGTTCAGGCCTGGACCCAATATCAACCGCAAAAGTGGAAGATGCGATGTTAAAATTGAAAAAACACTATACAATAATACTGGTGACCAATAATGTTAAGCAGGCGGCGCGCGTAGGAGACAGAACGGCGTTTTTTTTAAACGGGGAACTTATTGAGATCGACAAGACGGAAAAAATGTTTACAGCGCCGTTAGACAGGCGCAGCAATGATTATATAAGCGGGAAATTCGGATGAACGACAGCATAAAAGTAAATAACCTTGATCTGTGGTACGGCGATTTCCAGGCGTTGAAAAATGTTAACGCGGTTTTCGCGCAAAAGAAGATCACTGCCATAATAGGCCCGTCGGGCTGCGGCAAATCTACCTTGTTGCGCGTCTTTAACCGAATGAACGACCTGGTTGAAGGCATACGTATAACAGGCGAGGTGGTTATCGACGGCAAGAATATACTTTCTCACGATGCCGATCTGGTTGAATTGCGCAAGAATGTGGGCATGGTCTTTCAGCGCCCGAATCCGTTCCCTCTCTCTATTTATGAAAATATAGTTTTCGGCCCCAAGGTGCATCATTTCGCCAAAAAAAGCGGGCTCGGGGCGATTGTTGAAGAAAGTTTGAAATCCGTGCTTCTATGGGATGATCTAAAGGACAGGCTCAACAGGTCTGCTTTGAGCCTTTCTTTGGAGCAGCGGCAGAGATTGTGCATAGCGCGTCTTATCGCGGTCAAGCCGGAAGTGCTTCTGATGGATGAGCCATGTTCGGCGCTTGACCCTCAGGCCACCGCGCGCATAGAAGAACTGATGCGCGAATTAAAAAATAATTTCAGCATAATCATCGTTACTCATAATATGCAGCAGGCAGCGCGCGTCTCAGACGATACCGGTTTTATGCTTTTAGGTGAGCTGATAGAGTTTGCCGGCACGGATGAGATATTTACAAGGCCGAAGGATAAAAGGACTGAAGATTATATAACCGGAAGATACGGATGATGAATAATTACTTGGCCCCATTCGCTTAAGATACCCCAAATATCTCCTTAGACATTTTTGGGGTAAGCTCAGGGGTTACTTTTGATGAGAAGAAATACCTGGATATAATGCAAAAGTAAAGAATAAGCGTAGACTCCTTGTTTAGACGCTTGAAAATTTTACTTCGTGATATTTTCTGCGCAAACTTCGGAGTTACTTTTGGTTAGAAGAAATACCTGGATATAATGCAAAAGTAAGGAGCTGACATGCAAAGGCATTTAGACGAAGAGCTGAAAGAACTGAATAAGGATATCCTCAAGATGGGTGTTTACGCCCAGGAAGCGATATATAAATCAATTGAAGCTTTGAAAAATCGCGATAAGTCGCAGGCGCAGGAGATCATTAAAGCAGATAATGATATTGATGAGCTCGAGCTTATAATTGATGAAAAATGTATTGACCTTATAGCCCGCTATCAGCCGATGGCAGGTGACTTAAGGTTTATTACTACCGGCATGAAGATAAACGCGGAATTGGAGCGTATCGCGGATCTTGCAGTTGATATCGCTCAAAGGGTCATAGAGCTTGTGGAGATGCCTTTGTTGAAGCCTTTGATAGACATACCCAAGCTGTCGAGTGTTGCCCAGAAAATGGTGGGTGATGCCATAGATGCCTTTATTAAAAATGACGTTGCTCTCGCGAAGGGTGTGATGTCTGCTGATAATGAGGCCGATAATTTAAGGGACAAGGTTACGGATGAATTGATCAATGATTATATGAAGAAAGACCCAAATACCGCCGATCGCGCTGTACCGCTTTTGTTGATAGCCAGGTTTCTGGAACGCATATGCGACCACGCGACAAATATAGCAGAAGACATAGTTTATATGGTCGAGGCAAAAGTGGTAAAACATCATAAGGAAGATTTAGGATAACCCATATGGCCAAAGAGAGCGTCCTTGTTATAGAAGACGATAAGAATATAGCGAAACTCTTAAGCTATAATTTTGAAAAAGCAGGTTTTAACTGCAATATCAGTTTATCGGGAGAAGATGGGTTTAATTTTCTGAACAGTTATCCTGTGGACCTTGTCATACTGGATATTATGCTGCCTGGGGTGGACGGGTTTGAGGTGTGCCGCCGTATCAAGGCCAGTGACAAACTGAAAAGAATACCGGTCATCATGCTGACCGCTAAGGGCGAAGAGGTTGACCGCGTGGTGGGGTTAGAGCTTGGCGCTGATGATTACATTGTCAAGCCATTCAGTCCGCGCGAGCTTATCTTGCGGGTAAAGGCGATATTGAGAAGGTCCGCTCCGCAGGAGGATAATAAGGAAATAATAAATTACAAGAATCTTTCGGTTGATAAGGCAAAACATAAGGTATGTATCGGAGCAAAAGAGATAAGCCTGACTCTTATGGAATTCAATCTTCTTGTAACATTGATAGAGAGGCAGGGCCGCGTGCAGACCCGCGACAGGCTCCTGGAAGATGTGTGGGGCATGAATTCCGAGGCTGACACACGTACCATTGATACTCATATCAAGCGCCTGAGGGAAAAAATTGATCCGTTAGGCCGTTATATTGAGACTGTCAGGGGGATGGGTTATCGTTTTAAAGAGGAGTCTTAAAATTTAAATGAATATTCTGCTTTATATTTTAACCGCAGCGCTCGCAATAACGGCCCTGCGGTTTTTTATTCTTAAGTTCAGGTATGTAAAACTTGAAAATACGTTATTTTCTGTAAAGGCCCTTTTAGAGAAGAAGACGATTTTGGGCTCATCTGACGAGGCAAAGCTGGAAGCTATACTCTCCAGCATGGTAGAAGGCGTCCTCGTGGTTGATAAAAGGGGGCGTATCCTGTTAATGAACCCGTCGCTTAGAAAAGATTTTCTTATTGATGTGGACCCTAAAGGGCGAGAGCCGCTGGAAGTCATCCGCAATGTCTTCGTAAGTGAACTGGCGGACGCTGTTTTAAAAAGTACAGAGCCGCGGGTAATTACCCGCCAGATAACCCTGCTTGTGCCGCAGGAAAAAAATTTTCTCGTCAATGCCGCGCCTGTATTAAACGGGCCCGAAGCCGACGGGGCGATACTTGTATTTCATGATATAACCGAGCTCAGGCGCCTGGAGCGCGTACGCCAGGATTTTGTCGCCAATGTCTCCCATGAGCTCAGGACCCCGCTTTCAAGCATAAAGGGGTATGCTGAGACCCTTCTTGAAGGCGCGCTTGAAGACAAAAAAAACGCGAAAGAGTTCATATCGATCATTCATAAGGACAGCGAACGTCTGAATAAGCTTATAGACGATATCCTTGACCTGTCCAAGATAGAATCCGGGAAGATGAATATGGTCTTTATTCCGGCGGATATCTCTGATGTGATACACCGCACGGTCTCCGTGTTGAAGAAACAGGCATCAATGAAAAATATAACATTTGAGTTGAACGTGGATCAAGCCCTGCCGAAAGTCAAGGGCGATGAGACGCGTTTAATACAGGTCTTGATGAATCTCGCTGATAATGCCATCAAGTATACGCCTGAGTCTGGCCGTATCAGTATAAGCGCCGGGCTCGAAGAAGGTTTTGTGCGCGTTACAGTAACGGACACAGGCATAGGCATACCGGAAAATGACCTTCCGCGCATATTTGAGCGTTTTTATAGAGTGGATAAGGCGCGCTCAGATCAACAGGGCGGGACCGGTCTGGGTTTGTCCATAGTCAAGCATATAGTATCTGCCCATGGAGGGCGTATCCGGGTCGCATCAGAACTCCTGAAAGGTTCCACATTCAGCTTTACCATACCAGTATATACCCCGTAATACCTCAATAATTAATTCACACAGAGTTTACTTCCTGTCCTTTAGCTTTTCACCTTCATATTCTATACTTTTGCCGTGATGAACAGAACACCAACGGCACCCGTGCGAAAGAACATGTTAATCGTCGGAGAAAAAAGGAGGAATAGAAGATGAGAAAGAGTTCAGCGATATTATCGTCAATAGTTTTTGGCCTGGGGTTATTTATTTTGCCTTGCGCTTACGCAGGTGAGGTGGATATCCTTTTGCAGAAGCTGGTTGAAAAGGGTGTGCTCTCAGGCGCTGAGGCGCAACAGGTGAAGTATGAGACGCAGGAGCAGGTGAAAAAAGAGGTTGCGACCGGCAAATCAGCTTCCATGCCTTCCTGGGTACAGAATATAAAACTTAAAGGTGATACCAGGTTGAGGTATCAGTACAAGCATGAGCAAGCGGCAAATAATTACGCTAAAGACACGCATATAGGCCGTATACGCCTGCGTCTTGGTTTGGACGCTAAAGTAAATGACAAACTTATGACAGGCATAGGTATAGCGAGCGGTTCGGGAGACCCGCGCTCCACCAATATGACATTCGGGAATTATAACGAGAAAAAGACCGTGGTGCTTGATTACGCTTACGCTAAATACAGCCCGTTTGCCTGGATGAATGTCGTCGGCGGAAAGATGCTGTTGAATGACGCTCTATGGGAGCCGACCGATCTGATATGGGATACGGATATAACTCCTGAGGGAGGAATATTCCAGTTCAACAAAAAACTCGGCGCGAAGCTTTCAATGTTTTTAAATGCCGGCGTCCTGATTGTTGATGACGACTCAAGCACCGATGCGAATCCGCCGACGGCATATATCGTTCAGCCCGGCGCGTCTTATAAAGTCAATGATAACGTTTCGTTAAAAGGCAGCGTGTCGTTTCAGTCTTTTGATAATATCAAAGGCCACGTGAGCAGCAGCCATTCTTCACAGTCCAACACAGGCAATATCACAAAAGGCGTATCGAGCTACACGTATGATTATCAGATGCTGAATCCGGCAATAGAATTAAAGATAACGGAGCCTTTGAAGATCATAGGCTCTAGCGTAGAGACATTGAAATTATTCGGCGAATTTATGAATAATTTTGACGTTGACGACGATGGTACCGGTTTCTCACTCGGTTTTCAGCTCGGCAATGACAAGATAGAAAAATGGGGAGATTGGCAGTTCAAATATATTTACGCGATGCTTGGTAAAGATGCCGTATTAGACGTTCTGCCTGATTCAGACAGGTTAGGCGGCAAGACCGGCATGAGAAGCCACGAAGGGTCCTTAAACTTTGGTTTGAGCAAGAATACGTTTTTAGGCGTGGATATTTACCGTTCATGGAGCATAGTAGGGGCAAAAGCGCCTGAGACTCTTGTCCAGGTTGACTGGAATATGAAATTTTAATCGGGCCGCATAGGCCTGCGGCGAAGATTATCCGCTGATGTCTTGTGGCGGATAAATACGAAAGGGAATAATATGAAAAGATCAAGGTTGCTGATATTCGCAGGTATTATCGGGTTGTTTTGCGTGGTTCCGTGTTTTGCGGAAAAAGTGGTATTGGCAGGCTCGACCACGGTTCTGCCGATAGCGCAGAAGACAGCGGAAGTTTTTATGGACAATAATTCCGATGCAGATATATCCGTGCGCGGAGGCGGTTCAAGCGTAGGCATAGCCGCTCTAATAGATGGGACATGCGACATAGCTGATGCCTCAAGGGCGATCAAGGATACCGAGATCCAGAACGCGGCAAGAAACGGCAGGGATCCGGTCGTGCATATAGTCGCGATGGACGGCATAGCTGTTGTTGTGAACCAGTCTAACCCTGTGTCAAAGCTGTCTACAAAACAGGTCAGGGATATTTTTACAGGAAAGATAACGGATTGGTCCCAATTGGGCGGCAATTCCGGCAAGATCGTGGTTGTTTCGCGCGATACATCGAGCGGTACTTTTGAAGCTTTCGGAGAGCTGGTCATGAATAAGGAGAAGGTCAGGCCGGATGCGCTCATGCAGGCATCAAATCAGGCTGTCAGCCAGGCGATAGCCCAGACCCCGCAGGCCGTAGGGTATGTGGGCCTTGGATTTATGCAAGGCGATATCAAGCCCGTTGAAATTGAAGGGGTCATGCCGTCAAAAGAGACTGTGCTTTCAGGAGAATATCCTGTTACGCGGCCGCTCTATATGTATTCAAACGGAAAACCTAAAGGAATGATAAAGGAATACCTCGATTTTGTGAAGAGCAAAGAAGGGCAGGAACTTGTAGAAGCCCAGGGTTATGTCGGCCTTAAGTAGATGAAGAGCCGGTTAAAAGAAAAATTTTATCAGAACATTTTTGCCGTTCTGGCTTTTTCTTCGCTATTTTTTTTGCTTGGTATAGTGGCTGTCCTGTTCAAGGAAGGGTTTCCCATATTCAGGGAGACAGGTTTTTGGGATTTTATATCAGGCAGAAATTGGTATCCGGTTTATGATCCCCCGGAATTCGGCATACTGCCGCTTATCCTGGGATCTGTCTGGGTAACGGCCGGCGCTGTAATAGTATGCGTGCCGTTAGGGGTAGGGAGCGCTCTCTATCTAAATGAGATCGCAAGTTTCAGGCAGAGGCGGTTTTTAAAGCCGGCGATAGAACTATTGGCAAGCATACCGTCGGTTGTCTACGGTTTCTTCGGGATGGTCGTGCTCACGCCTTTTTTACAGAAAGTATTCAACCTTCCTACGGGTATGACCGCTTTGAATGCAAGCCTTATACTCGGCATTATGGCAACCCCCACTGTTTCAAGCATAGCTGAGGACGCGCTCTCAGTCGTGCCTCGTTCTTTCAGGGAAGCTTCATTTGCCGTAGGGGCTACGCGGTGGCAGACCCTGACAAATGTGGTTATACCTGCCGCCGGTTCCGGAATATCGACGGCGATCATATTGGGCATGAGCCGGGCCATAGGAGAGACAATGACCGTGCTTATGGTGGCAGGAGGCGCTGCGGTTGTCCCAAGGACTTTTCTGGAGCCGGTGCGCCCAATGACCGCGGCTATAGCGGCGGAGATGGGAGAGGCTCCGATGGGGGGCGCTCATTATCACGCGCTCTTTGCCATAGCGCTTGTCCTGTTTGTCATAACTTTTGTGTTTAATATCATAGCTGAAATAATATCGCGCAGATTCAGGCTGAAACTCGGGTTGAGCGGATGAGAAATGATCTAAGCCAGAAGGCCGGATTTTTCTTTCTTTCCCTTTGCATGGCCGCTACTCTTTTTTTCCTGGGAGCGATCATATATTTTATTTTTATAAAGGGAGCGCCTGTGGTTTCGTGGGATTTTATTACGAAAGTTCCGCGAAACGCGATGACCGAAGGCGGGGTCGCGCCTGTTATAGCAGGCACATTTTATCTTGTAATAGGTTCCATGCTGTTTGCGGTGCCTTTGGGGCTTGCCTGCGCCATATACCTGTGCGAGTATTCGCCCAGGAGCCTGGTTGTGAATATCATACGTATCGGCATAAATAATCTCGCCGGAGTTCCGTCCGTAGTCTTCGGTTTGTTCGGGCTGGCTGTCTTCGTCAAATTTTTTGGGTTTGGCGTCTCGATCCTCTCCGGCAGCCTTACTCTCGGCATACTCGCGTTGCCGCTGATAATCTCGGCTTCTCAGGAGGCGCTTTTTGCGGTGCCGCATTCGATACGCGAAGCATCGCTGTCTTTGGGCGCCACTAAATGGCAGACGATAAAGAATATGATCCTGCCTGCCGCGCTTCCAGGGATCCTTACAGGCATTATATTGAGCATAGGCAGGGTTGCAGGCGAAACCGCGCCTATCCTTTTTACGGCCGCGGCTTTTTATAAACGCGGTTATCCTAGATCCGTGTTCAGCGAAGTAATGGCATTGCCATATCACATCTATGCTTTGATGACTGAAGGGGCGCACCCCGAGAAGCAGAGGGCGATAGCTTATGGCTGCAGCCTCATCCTGCTTTTTTTAGTATTGTTTATTTCAGGCATAGCTATATTCATACGGCAGAGGCAGAGGAGCTACAATGTATAGTAATGTAAAGATGCGTTCTGAAAGAGTTAATTTTTTTTACGGCTCCAACCAGGCGCTCAAGTCAATAGACCTGGATATACGTGAAAACAGGGTTACGGCATTGATCGGGCCGTCGGGATGCGGCAAGTCGACATTCTTGCGGCTCTTTAACAGGATGAATGAGCTCCTGCCGAATACAAGGCTGGAGGGCAGGATCTACCTTGATGGATGCGATATCAACAATGCGTCTGTGGATGCTGTTGATGTGAGGCGCATGGTAGGCATGGTTTTTCAGAAGCCTAACCCTTTCCCAAAAAGTATCTTTGAAAATATCAGTTACGGCCTAAAGGTCAACGGTAATAAAAACCGTTCTTTTATCGAGGATAAAGTAGTTGAATCCATTAAAAAGGCCGCTTTATGGGAAGAAGTGAAGAACCGGCTGCATGAGAGCGCGCTTGGGTTGTCCGGCGGCCAGCAGCAGAGGCTGTGTATTGCCAGGTGCCTGGCTGTGGAGTCTGAGGTCATCCTTTTCGATGAGCCATGCGCGAGCCTTGACCCGATATCTACCGCAAAGATAGAAGAGCTTATCCTTGCCCTGAAAAAGGATTATACTATTATCATCGTTACGCATAACATGCAGCAGGCGGCGAGGGTTTCGGATTGCACTGGTTTCTTTCTTTTGGGTGAATTGATAGAATTCGGCAGGACCGAGGATGTGTTCAAAGCGCCTAAAGACGCGCGCACAGAGGCTTATATTACGGGGAGGTTTGGCTGATATGGTTACAGTTCTTTTTGTCTGCGTTGAGAATTCCTGCCGCAGCCAGATGGCTGAAGGCTTTGGGAAAGAGCTGGGCGAAGGTATTTTAAAAGCGTACAGCGCCGGTTCAAGGCCATCAGGAGAGGTCAATCCTATGGCGATAAGCGTTATGTCGGAGGCTGGTATTGATATTTCAGCCATGGGATCCAAGGGTTTTGACCGGCTGCCGGTAAAAGAATTTGACTACGTGATAACTCTGGGCTGTAAAGATATCTGCCCGCTTGTCCCTGCAAAAGAACATATTGAATGGCGTATAGACGATCCGAAGGGCAGGGGAATAGAGTTTTTTAGAAAGGTAAGGGATGATATAAGGGCCAAGGTGGCGGATCTGGCAGAGCTGATTATTAAAAATAGATAGATAATCTCGAGGTGAGTATTATGCAGAGGCATTTTGACGAAGAGCTGAAGGACTTTAATAATCTGATTTTAAGAATGAGCGCCTGCGCCCAGGAAGCTATCGATAGATCGATTCAGGCGTTAAAAGAGCGTGATAGAAGCCTGGCGCAAAGAGTTATTGACAGCGATAAGGATATTGACGAGCTTGAGCTTGTAATTGACGACAAGTGCCTTGATCTGATAGCGCTCCATCAGCCCATGGCAGGAGACCTGCGTTTTATCATGACAGGGGTGAAGCTTAACGCTGAGCTTGAGAGGATAGCGGATATAGCTGTTGATATCTGCGAGCGTTCGTTGAAGCTGATGGACGAGCCCGAATTGAAACCATTGATAGACATGCCGAAATTGGCGCAAGTCGCCAAAAATATGGTAAAGGAGTCTATCGATGCTTTTGTCAGTAGAGACACAGAGCTTGCCAGGAATGTCCTGTTCTCAGACGCTTTAGCTGATAATTTAAGAAATGCCATACAGAGCGAACTGGTCGAAGATTATATGGTAAAGAACCCCTCTTCATGTGCCCGCGCAGTGCAGTTGTTATTGATCGCGCGTTTCTTTGAGCGCATATGCGACCACGCCACAAATATCGCCGAAGACGTATTTTATATGACAGAGGCGAAAATCGTAAAACACCATCCGGAAAATATCTGAATCGGATCAAAGGCGGCTTCTGCCACCTACCTTGGACTTAATGCAACAAAACAGGTCTGGTCTAAAATGTTGCATTAACTTGTAAATAGGCCACAGACAAAGTCGGTGGTGATTCATAGTACAGGGAGAAAATTTTTCTTGACTTATTAATCGTTATATCGTATTATTACGATATAACGATATAACGATAGGAGAAGTTATGACTGCTTATTCTGAAGATAGTGAGATATTGAAGGCGCTCGGGCATCCGGTGAGGTTGAAAATAGTCAGAGGCCTGCTTTCAAAAAAAGAATGCAACGTAAATAAGATGGTTAAAGAGCTGGGGCTTCCCCAGTCAACTGTATCTCAGCATCTGAGTTTGTTGAGATCAAGGGGGTTGGTATCAATACGCAAAGAAGGGGTCCGGACCTGTTACAGGATCCTTGATAGACGGGTTGAGCTCATAATGAAGGTTTTGAGCGGCAGTTTAAAATAATCGGAGGTTGTATGTTTGATAAAATGATACATTTTGCCTTGCGCAGGCCAAAGTTTATCTTTGCAATAACAGGAGCTATCACCCTTGTCGCGATCGCGATGTTCTTGAGGGTCAAGATAGATACCGATCCTGAAAATATGCTCCCTGAGAACGAATTTGCGCGTGTCTTTCATAAAGAGGTCAAAAGCGAATTCAGCCTGTATGATTATGTTGTACTCGGAGTTGTCAATGAGAAGGATCCAGCCGGCGTATTCAATCCTGCCACGCTGGAAAAAGTTTACGATATAACGCAGAAGGTCAAAGGTATCGATGGCGTTGTACCTTATGAATTGATGAGCCTTGCCAATAAGGACGATATCAGCCAGGGCTCACCCGGCGAGGTTGAATTCAGATGGCTTATGACGCAGCCGCCTTACAGCGTTCAGGACGCAGAGCGTATTAAGAAAAGGGCTTTGGCAAATCCGTTGTTTTATGACACGCTTATCTCCGCTGACGCAAAAGCCCTGTGTATTTACATCCCGATAAAAGAAAAAAATGTAAGTTACAGAGTTTCAAAGGCTGTCCGAAAAATCCTGAATTCGTACAATGGGGATGAGAGATACTATCTTGCAGGCTTGCCTCTGGCTGAGGATGCTTTTGGCCAGGAGATGTTTGTTCAGATGGGTATATCTGCGTCATTGGCTATTCTCGTCATCTTCTTATTGATGCTCTGGTTTTTCAAACATGTCAATATTGTCTTGTTCCCGATAATTATGGCAGTTGACGTGGTCATCATCACCATGGGGCTTTTGGTGGGCATGGGGTTTCCCATACATATCATGAGTTCGATGATACCTATATTCCTTCTGCCTATATGCGTATTGGATTCTATCCACTTGTTAAGCGATTTTTTTGAAAGTTATCCATTGATAAAAGACAAAGACAAGGCTATTACGCATGTGCTGAGATCATTATTCATTCCGAATCTCTTTACTTCAATAACGACTATGGCGGGATTTTTTTCATTGTCTTTCGCGCCGATCCCTCCTATCCAGGTCTTTGGTGTTTTTGTGGCAATAGGGGTTGGCGTGGCGTGGCTGGCAACGGTTTTGTTTGTGCCGGCTTATATAGCTTTGCTGCAGGAAAAGAATTTTAAAAATTTTGGCGTATCGCGCGAAGAGCTTAAGGCCGGTTTATTTTCAAGATTTTTAGTCGGCACGGGGCGTTTTACAGTCCGCGGGTGGCGGATGGTTCTTGTCGGTACCGCAATCATTATTATTGTTTCGATCTGGGGCATAACAAAGATAGAGATCAATGATAATCCGACCAAATGGTTTGCTCAACGTCATCCGATACGCGTGGCAGATACTGTTTTAAACAAACATTTCGGGGGAATTTATAGCGCTTATATTGTCTTTGACGCCAAAGATAAAGGCGCGGAAGTTTTTAAAGAGCCGGCAATGCTCTCCTATGTCAGCGGATTGCAGGGGTACCTGGCTAAAAAAGGCGGTGTCGGAAAATCCACATCTCTGTCTGATATCACGAAAAAAGTATATTCAGAGCTGATGAGCGGCGACAAGGCTTATTACGCTATCCCTGATACGAAGCAGGCTGTCGCGCAATGCCTGCTATCTTTTGAGAGTTCGCATAAACCTGATGATCTGTTCCATTTTGTCACGCCGGATTATTCCAGGCTTAATCTGTGGCTGCAGCTTAAGTCAGGTGATAACCAGGCTATGAGCAGGGTAGTCCGCGATACAGAGGAGTTCTTAAGGGAGAATCCGGCGCCTTTTGCCGTGACTCACAACTGGTCCGGCCTGACATATATTAACATGGTCTGGCAGGATAAGATGGTTGTGGGGATGCTGTGGAATTTTATAGGAAGTTTCATAATAGTCCTGATCATGATGATCATTCTTCTGCGCTCCGTTCTGGCAGGCCTTGTTGCCATGGTGCCTATGACCGTGACTATTCTATTTATCTATGGCTCCTTGGGCCTGACAGGAAGAGAATATGATATGCCTGTTGCTGTTCTTTCGGCGCTGACTCTGGGCCTTGCGATTGATTTTGCGATACATTTTATTGAGAGGGCAAAGGCAATATACGCCGTTAAAAATAACTGGCCGGATACAGCAGAGGAGATGTTCTTGGGGCCGTATCGCGCGATATTGCGCAACGCCCTGGTCGTTTCAATAGGTTTTCTCCCGCTTTTCATCTCGCCGCTTGTGCCGTATAATACGGTCGGGCTTTTTATGTTCGTAATAATGTTATTCGCGAGTTTCGGCACGCTGATGGTGCTGCCTGCTTTGGTTTCGGCGCATCCGGGGATCATCTTCTATGAGCCTTCCGGCAAATTTATGCGCCATTGTTCGCAATGCCTTATGATGTCTCTTGTCGTCTCGGGGGGCGTTGCTTACGTGCTTGTCGCGTATTCGGGTATGAAATGGAATATCACTACTTTGATCTCTTTGTCATGCGTCGTGGTTTTGTCGATGCTATGCTTTTTTATTTCAAAAGGCAAAAAATGTTTTTCAGGCCAGGAGGGGTTATGAAAAAAACATTAATTTTTGTGGTGCTTCTTCTGTTGAGTTTTGCCGGTGCGGGTTTTTCCCAGACTATAGCCGACGACGTGGCGCATAAAGCGTCGTATATGAGTTATTATCAGGGCAAAGACGGCCGCTCATCCGTTAAGATGGTGGTGAAAGATGCGCGGGGCCGCACGCGCGAACGCGAGATGACAATCCTGCGCTATAATATCGAGGACAACGGCGACCAGAAATATTATGTGTATTTTCACAAACCAAACGACGTCAAGGGCATGTCTTATATAGTGTGGAAGCACGCGGGCAAAGATGATGACCGCTGGCTTTATCTCCCCGCGCTGGATCTTGTGCGGCGCGTTGCGGCATCCGATAAGCGTTCAAGCTTTGCCGGCACCAATTTTCTTTATGAAGATATATCGGGTAGAGGGGTTCTTCTGGATAAACACGAGCTTCTTTCAAGCGATGAAAATTATTATGAGCTTAAGAATACACCTGAGGATGTTTCGCAGGTTGAATTCTCATACTATAAGGTCTGGGTTGATACGAAGAATTTTATCCCTGTGCGCGCGGAATATTATGATAAGGAAGGCAGGCTTTACAGGAAGATCGAGGTCTTGGCGGTTGAAGATGTCAATGGTTATCCGACTATAACCAGGATGAAGGCCGAAGACCTTAATTCAGGCGCGTCCACGGTCGCGGAATTTTCTGATTCCAGCTATGACCTTGGCCTGAAAGAAGATATCTTTACCGAACGTTATTTACGTAATCCGGCAGTCCAATGGATAAAGGGTTAGCGCGATGAGGAAGCTTTGTATTATCTTTGTTTTTGCCGCTTTTTTCCATGTTCTTTGTCCGGTAGCCGCCAATGCGGGTTCTTTGGTATTCCACGGGTTTACTGAAGAGGCTTTTGGCCTCAGGGTTGCTGACGAAAAACTGACCAAACATCAGAGTTATAACATGGCTGAGCAGCGCCTTCAGCTGAAGACCCAGTATAATTTTGACGGCGAGGATCTTTTTTCGCGCTGGCAGGGGGTTTTCCGTTTTAAGGGCGACTTTACTGTTGATGAATATTTTGCCGGCAAGACGGATTTTGAATTGCGCGATGCCAACCTGTCTTTTACCCCTGTTTCTTTTATGGATATAAAGGCAGGGCGGCAGGTGCTGACCTGGGGAACGGGAGATTATCTCTTTATCAATGATGTATTTCCGAAAGATTACGTCTCTTTTTATATAGGCCGCGATGATGAATACCTGAAAAAACCTTCTGATGCCGTCAAATTTTCTTTCTATCCGTCTGTCGCCAATGTGGATTTCATAATAATTCCGTATTTTGAACCTAACTCTATGCCTGACGGGGATAGGCTGTCGTTTTTTGATAATTTTGAAGGCCGTATAGCCGGGACTAGCGTGGACAGAAGGCTCCTGAGCCCTTCTTTTCAGGCTGAGAATTTTGAATATGACGGCAGAGTCTATAGAAATTTCGGCAGCGCGGAAGCGGCTATATATCTTTCAAGAGGTTTTGACAAGATAGCGCGCAGCGTCAAAGACCAGTCAGCCAGGGAGATGTTTTATGAGAGGCAGGATGTGTTTGGCGCCAGTATTCGCGGCCCGTTTGCAGGAGGTATAGGGAATTTTGAAGGCGCGTATGTGCGCTCTCCTGAAGACCCGAAAGGCGATAACCGCCTGATAGAGAATTCAATGTCAAAGCTTATGGCCGGCTATGAGAAGGATCTCGGCGGAGATCTAAAAGCCGGCCTTCAGTATTATTATGAACAGAGGTTTGAGTATGGCGCCTATAAGGCGGCTCTTCTGCCCGGGGACTATGTCCAAGATGAATACAGGCATCTTTTGACCCAGCGCGTCACGAAATTATACAAGAACCAGACAGTTATGGTCTCGCTCTTTAATTTTTATTCTCCGTCGGATCAGGACGGGTATTTCCGTTTTTCCGTTGCCTGTGATATGACGGATGCCTGGAATCTTACTGTGGGGGCGAATATACCGTGGGGTGAGAGTGATATGACCGAATTCGGCCAGATGAAGGAGAATAAGAATATTTTTCTACGCCTGAGGTATAGTTTTTAGTGCGGAACATATCCACTGAATTTGATACGCGAAACAAAGAGAAGGCTGTTATGATGAACAGGATGTTGCGCGGGATTGCCGGAAGTTTTATACTCATCAGCCTTATATTGGCGGTGTTGATCGATCCGAGATGGCTGTTGTTTACAGCCTTTGTCGGGCTCAACCTTCTGCAGTCCGCTTTTACCGATTGGTGCCCGATGATATGGATTTTGGAGAAATTCGGCATAAAAAAGATGTAAATATGTTGCGGGGCCGCGTTATTTGAATTAGAATGGGGCGATGGATATAGACTTAAACCGGAAACAGGAACTCGTAAAAAAATATCAATGGGCAGGGAAGATACGTTTTATCTGTTTTTCCATTCTCTTTCTTTTTCTTCTTGCCATGAAAGCCGTAGGTGGTTACTCCTACCTTAATTCCGCCATACTCTCTTTAATATTCGTCGAAGCTCTGATCAACAGGCCGTATTCATTCTTGATGAACCGCGTGAATCTTTACCGTTTTCAGTTTTATCAGATGATAACGGATATAATAGCCATTTCCTGGGTTATATATTATTTGGGCGGCATTGAAGCGCCTGTTGTAAACCTGGCTTATTATGTTGTTATCCTCTGGGCGGGCGTTGTCTCTGATGATCTGGCGGTATTTTTTGCGGTATTGAGTTCAGCGGTCTTGTTCGCCTGCGTCGTGGCCCTGCCGTATTTCGGCATACTGCCGCGTATTTCATTCTTTGATTATAAGATGCCGCCTTTGCAGCTTTTCAGCCTGCTTTTGGGCAACATCGCTTTTCTCTTTGCTTTTGGTTATTTCAGCGCGCGTTCTTCAAAGATCTCCCGGCTTCTTGAGAGAAAGAAACAGGAGGACCATCTGCGCCATACGCATAAATTTCTGGCTGCGGGGACGTTGGTCGGAGCTATCGCGCATGATATCGTGAATTATCTTATAGTTGTGCGAGCATATTCAAGCGTATTATTGGAAAAAGCGCAGGAAGCTCCGAACATGCCTGATCAGGAGAAGATAGTAAACAGCTTGAAGAGGATAGAGCAGGCAGGCAAGAACAGCTCGCAGTTATTGGCTAAGCTTCTGCAGTTTTCCCGCAAACCAAAAGAGAAGATACTTCCTGCCGATATTAACAAGATCATAGATGACGCGCTTGAGTTGACGGGACCTATGGTCAAGATGGCGGATATTGTTGTATCAAGGCTTTATACCCCGAATCTGCCGTTTGTCGCGGTTGACAAAGATGAGATGCAGGAGGTCTTTGTAGCCCTCATCCTGAACAGCGTCGATGCTCTGCCGAAGAAGGGCGTGATAACCATAAAGACCGACAGGACTCTTAACGGTTTTGTTGAAATTGTTTTTTCAGATAATGGCGTGGGCGTCAAGCGCGAAGACCTGGATAAAATAGGCGAACCGTTTTATACGACCAAGACACCGGATAAAGGTGTTGGTATGGGATTGGCAATAGCCTATGAAGTTATAGCCCGCCAAAAAGGAAAGATATCTGTTCAGAGTGCTCCCGGAAAAGGAACGGCTTTTACTATTCTCCTGCCTGTGGCTCTGCCCAAAGACGCCAATCATGATACAGCAGGCGCCAGATGACTCCAAAAGTACTTGTGATAGAAGATGAGCCAAGTATTCATGACCTTCTTGAAATTTATTTGGAAAAGAAAGGCTGCCAGGTGTTCTGGACCGAACTGGGCCAGGAGGGCGTGGCTTTGGCAAAGAGCGCAAAGCCAAACGTCATATTGATAGATGCCCATCTGCCGGATATGGATGGCCTAAAGGCGCTCTGTTTGATACGTGAGTTTGACAAAGAGGCCAAACTATTTTTGTTTTCCGGTTTATACGACGAGGCGCAGGAGGCTAAGGCGATAAGCTGTGGTGGGAGCGGTTTTATTGATAAGGCCCTGGGGGTTGACGCTGTGCTGGAAGCTGTGTTAAAAGCGCTTGCGGAACTTAAACTTTTATCTTAAGGCTTGCGCGCGCCGGTTATAAATTGTTTTAGTATCATCTTTGAGTAAAATACCCGCCTGAAAATTCCGTACTCTTATCCATGTAGACCTTGACGTTAATCTCCTGCCCTGTCGTTGATGCAATTGTTTTGAAGAGAAAATACCAGAATGTGCCTTTTTGTGAATTGGTGTAGGTTACGTTGTAGATGTAGTAGTCGCCGATATCTACTTTTTTCAGATTTCTGACTGCCTGCTGAGCTATGTCTATAGCGTCCTTTAATTCAAGCGTTGGCGCTGGAACCTGAGCGTAGGATACGATCATGCTTGTGAAAAAGGCAAAAATAACTAAAAGCAGGATCGCAATTCTTCTATTTTTTTTCATAATTACCTCCGGTTTGATATAGTTTATATTATAGCTATAAAACGCGGCAAAACAAGCCGGACTTTAAATGCGGGATCTTAAGCACGAGACCTTAAGTGCGAGACCGAATCTCGCATTGTTGAGATGTTTCTTTTGTTGCAACATTTCAGGTCTGGACAGAAATGTTGCAACATGATTCTGTGTTTAAGGTTGACAGTGGGTTTAAGTCAGGGTATACTTTTTTGACTTTGAGAAATTTGCCGGGGTGGTGGAATTGGCAGACACATACGTTTGAGGGGCGTATGCCGTAAGGCGTAAGGGTTCGACCCCCTTTCCCGGCACTAAATTATATAACGGCTGGACTTCTATCGGGAGTCAGCCGTTTTTTTTGCGCAAGGAGAACCCTTACGCATACAGGTAAGGTTCGCGACCGAAGCGAAAGCGAGGGGTAATTTTTAAAATGGCTATATGTTTATTGGCAATCGATTAGCGGTTGGTGGTACGTGGTTTTTGGTCGGAGCCGGCAGAAGGCCCTGCTAACTCTTAATCTAAGCCGCTGACTTTAGTTGGTGATTGTTCTTTGGAAAAATTTTTTCGAAGCGTAGCGACTGCCGAAGGAGAGCAGTAAATCCAGCGGCGACTTAAGGCGCAAAAATACACTGTTTGAGCCGTTACCAAAATATAAATCTTAGGGCGAGAGAGTGCATTTTTAGCTGGATTTTCTGCGTTGCAAAGCACTACTTCGGCTCGGAGCGGAG
>CAYSCK010000008.1:0-25973 GCA_964429525.1 uncultured Planctomycetia bacterium | reverse complement strand
ACAGGCTTCCGGAACCGTAGCCGTACAGGAAAAGGCTTCTCAAACGACTCTGCCTTCAGCACAAACGGTTCAGATACCATTAGACCAAACTCAAGAAGCTGGACGGTGATAACGAAAAGATACTCAAGATCTTTCAACGCTGTTTTAAAAAGCCACTTAACCCTGAGTGGCTTTTTTTACCCCGCGGCCTAAAACCGCGCCTTTCAAAGCGCACCTGGTTGTGGCCGCTGGGGCATTCCGCCTTAAAGGAACTCTAATGCTTTAGCCTTAAGGTGGGCTCCATTTGACATACACCAATGAATATAACCGCCAGAAACAGATTGAATACGGATCATAAATTATTCTGGGTATTCGCACTAAGCAGCGCGCTTTACTTCACCCAGGGCATTGAAACACTCCCATCCCAGAGCCTATTTTACTATCTCAAAGAATCACTGAAATTCTCACCCGAGAAGATAATGGTCATATCCAGCGTGATCAGTTTCGCGTGGCTCATCAAACCGCTTATAGGTTATCTTATAGACAACTTCCTTACCAAAAAGGCCTGGATATTCGTATCGCTCATTTTCAGCATAACCCTTGCAGCAACGATAGGGTCAAACAGCCTGCCGCTTGTCATTCTAATAGGCTTACTTGTCGCGAGTTCAGCGTGGGCCGCCTTCAGGGATGTTGCCATAGACGGAATAATGTGTGTTGAAGGCAAAAAATACAACACGACAGGAAAGATCCAGAGTGTCCAATGGGTCTCAATATCCGTTGCCACACTCCTGACAGGCATAGCCGGAGGCTACATAGCGCAACGCTGGGATTACAAAGCAGCTTTTCTGTGCCTGGTCCCGGTTTATATAACAGCCGGCATCTTCGCGTATTTATACAAAACCACCAAACCGGAACAAGCCGAAGGCCCATCCAAATTAAAGCACGGGCTTAAGACTATATTCACAGATAAAAAGCTGCTTACAGCCGGTTTATTCATTTTTCTTTACCGCTATTCTCCGGCATTCGGCACGCCGCTTTTTTTTATCCAAAGAGACACATTTGGGTGGAGCAAAATGTGGATCGGGACCCTAAGCACCATAAGCACAATATTCGCCATAATAGGCGCTCTTCTCTATTACAAATTCAACCAGAGGATCAAGATCAAAAAATGGCTCTTCTTTTCGGTATTTCTTGGAGCCGTAACCACACTGAGCTATCTCTATTACAGGCCGTCAACAGCCGTTATCTACGACACAGCCTACAGCCTCGCGGGTATGTTCATATTCCTGCTGATCCTTGACTTTATGGCAAGAAACTCCATCCCAGGCCTTGAGGCAGCGTCTTTTGCCCTCCTGACCAGCATGAATAACCTGGCACTTATAGCAAGCAACCTGTCAGGCGCTTATTTACTGCCGATGATCGGGCTTCAAAAACTTATCATCATATCCTCAGCTACGAGCTTCTTGAGTTTGTTGCTGATCAAAAAGATAACCGACTAATCCAACTTTAGGATTATTTACTATGGAATCAGCGCGTAGATTTCTGCTATAATAAAAACATGAAGCCCTTATTTCAGAATCAGGAACAATTACTAAAGAGCATAGAATTTATCCTGCACAGGCTGTTGATCGCCTTCTTCTTTTTTATCCTGATAATTTACGCTTCACGGGAGATCGGCGATCTCGACCTGTGGCTCCACCTGAAAACCGGCGAATACATAACAACACACCTGAGCGTTCCAGGCCAGGACATATATTCTTTCACCATACAGGGCAGGCCGTGGATAAACCACGAATGGCTGTTTCAGGTGATCACTTTTCTTTTCTATAAAACATCCGGATTTGACGGCCTTATCCTGATGCAGAATATCGTAATAATCGCGGCCTTTCTACTCCTGTTCTGCCTGGGCAAAAAATCATTAAATTACATCCTTGTCTTCATCATCCTGTATTTGACGCTCCTGGCTACAGCCTACAGATTCACTATAAGGCCTGATATTTTCAGTATATTCTTCTTTACCGCTTATCTGGCCATCCTCAAATCATTCTCACTGAATAAAACCAGATTTATATACCTACTGCCTCTGCTACAGATCATATGGACGAATATTCATGGATTTTCATTCATAGGCCCGCTCTTGATCGGCGTATTCTTTGTAAGCGAACTTATCAAAAGATCCGTCAATCTGCCGTATAATTGGAATCAGGCGCGCAGCCTTAATGACGCTCAGACAAAACAGTTATTTATCATCCTGATTCTCACAATACTGGCGACGCTGGTCAATCCTTTCTGGTTAAAAGGAGCAGCCTATCCCATAACAGTGCTCAGCCAGATAGCAGGCAAGGGAAAGATCGTATTCAGATATATCCAGGAGCTGGCAAGGCCGATCCTTTTAAAAAATGTATTTGAAATAAATGCCTTCATCTTTTACAAAGCTCTGATCCTGATCTCACTTTTCAGCTTCCGCTTTAATCATAAGAATATCAACTTCTCGGATGCGGCGCTCTGGGTCTTTTTCACGTTCTTTTCATTCATAGCCATCAGGAACATAGCCTATTTTGCTATTATTGCGGCCTTTGTAATATTCAACAACCTTGAATTGGCATTAGAAAATAAAAAGGCGCTTCCTGACATCCTTAAGAAGAGGCAACTCAGGGTCCTGGCAGGCTACGCTTTAATGGTGTTCTTATCCATATATTCCGGTAAAGGCGCCATGAAATACGTTAAAAGTGCTGTATATAATTTTGACAACTATACGCTTAAGTCCGGAATGTGGGGCATATCAGAAAACCGTTACCCTGAAAAAGCAACAGATTTTCTTTTAAAGAATAATTTCCCAAGGCGCATGTTCAATGATTTCAATTCAGGTTCATACTTAATAGGCCGAGCCTTTCCAGATCGCAAGGTTTTTATTGACGGAAGGACAGAACTGTACGGCCCGGACTTTTTTGCGGAATATGTTGAGATAGGAAAAGGCAAAAGGGAACTGATTGACAGCGTCATTAAAAAATACGGCATCCAGGGGTTCTTTTTAACGATATCAACAGATGACCTTCATTCAGGCCTTATGCGTTATCTCATAAAAAACCCTCTATGGAAGATAGTATATTTTGACCAATTTGCGGTCATATTACTGAAAGATACCCCGGAAAATTCTGATATCATAAATAAACACAGAATAGACCTGGCTAAATGGGACCCGCCGATGCTTGATACCTTTAAGATCGGCATAGTTTACAGGTATCCGCGCCCAAATATATACAGAGCCAGATTTTTGCACCGCATGGGTTTCTATGAAGCTGCCGCGCGCGAAGCTATGGCTATCCTTTCAGTAGCACCAAACACCGGTGAAGCATTCAAATATCTTTCAGAATACTACTACGAGAAACATGATTATTATAAAGCCTACATGAATGCGCGCAATTGCCTGATACTGACGCCAGGAGATATCTATACGCGCACAAAATTATCCCTGATCTATCACAAACTCGATCAGGATGAAAAAGCCATAAAATTAATAGACGCTATAATTAAAAACAAACCGAAGCTGGATGAAGCCTATTTTACAAAAGCTTTAGTTATCAAAAACAATGATCCCAAAAAAGCCATTGAATTATTAAAAACTGCCGTAAAACTAGACTCAGATGAACCCAGATACCATGCCGAATTTGGTGATATGCTGGAGATCACAGGAAACAACGCGAGCGCTAAAATTGAATGGAAAAAAGCCCTTGATTACGACTACACCAATTCAGCCTTAAGAACTAAACTGGAAACAAAATAAGAGTTTTTTCCTTGTTTTTAACGTTTAATACTGTATAATAAAAAACTATGTTATTGAGCTATTTTAAACCATATATCGTCACATTTATTCCGATCTTCTTTGCTGTTGATATTATCGGTACCATCCCTATTTTTCTTGGGCTTACTGAGAACCTGAACCAGAAGCAGAAGGTAAAAGTACTGACCGACTCTGTCATCATCGCGGGTATATCAGCCATAATATTCGCTTTTGTAGGAAAACTGATACTGGATTCGCTCGGAATAACAATAGATGACTTTAAGATAGCAGGAGGGATTTTACTTTTCATTCTCTCTGTGTATTTATTAATGCCGGGCAAATCCAAGGATTTTGTCACAAATTCGCTTGAAGAGGATATCGGAGTATTCCCACTGGCAACACCATTGATAACAGGCCCGGCGGTATTGGTAACAACGATCATGCTCATTGACACTTTCGGCCTTTTAACAACACTGACCTCGCTTATAGTAAATATGCTGATCGCGTGGCTCGCCCTGCGCTATTCAATGCTTGTTGTTAAAGTAATAGGCAGATCCGGGGTTAAGGCTTTTTCAAAGATAAGTTATATTTTTTTAGGAGCGATAGGCATAATGATCGTTCGGCAAGGGATTGCCGGCGTTCTTTTTTCCTTTTAAAATGAACAAAGTCGTGACATTCATTCTGGCAGGGGGCAAAGGAGAGCGCCTATTCCCGCTAACCAAAGACAGAGCAAAACCGGCCGTACCTTTCGGCGGTATTTATCGTATCATAGATATCACCCTGTCTAACTGCATAAACTCCGGCATTCGCCGCATACACGTCCTGATCCAATACAAATCCATATCGCTTCAGCGTCATTTAAGGCAAGGATGGAACATCTTCAATTCCGAACTCGGCGAATATATTGACGTCATACCCGCCCAGCAGCGCGTTGGTTCAAATTGGTACCAGGGTACAGCTGACGCGATATACCAGAACATCTACACGATAGAACAGGAAAGGCCGGATGAAGTCCTGATCCTGGCAGGAGACCATATATACAAAATGAACTATTGCGCGATGATAGATTTTCATCGCAAGAATAAAGCTGACATGACAGTTGCCGTGGTCGAACTTGATAGATCAATGTCCGGTAATTTCGGAGTTATTGAGACAGACAGCTCCAGAAAGATACTCGGCTTTCAGGAAAAACCCAAAACACCCAAGACCATACCGTCTAAACCCGGCATGATGTACGCGTCAATGGGGATCTATGTGTTTAATCGCGAGACTCTCAAGGAAGAATTAACACAAGACTCTCAAAAGATCACATCCCATGACTTTGGCAAAGATGTCATACCACAGATGTTAAAGAAAAAAAAGCGCGTCTTTTCATACAATTTCAGGGATGAAAATAAAAAAGAATCTCCCTACTGGAGAGACATAGGAACATTAGACGCCTACTATGAAGCCAATATGGACCTTATACAGGTTTCTCCCGTATTCAACTTATATGACAAAGAATGGCCCATACGCACATACCAGGAGCAGTTCTCCCCTGCCAAAACAGTATTCGCAGGAGACGAAAACCCTGAACGCATGGGGCTGGTGCTAGATTCCCTTATAGCCGGAGGTTGTATCATTTCAGGTGGCAGAGTCCAGCGCTCTATACTTTCACCGAATGTCCGTATCAACAGCTACAGCGAAGTGCACGATTCCATCCTCATGGAAGGCGTGAACGTCGGAAGATACGCAAAAGTCAGGCGAGCTATAATAGACAAAGATATAAACATCCCCCAAGGGACAGTCATCGGCTATAACTCCAAAGATGACAAAAAACGGTTCGCTGTTTCAGAGAACGGGATAGTCGTAGTCGCCAAAGGGACAGAGATAAAATGATAAGAAAAGCCCGGATAAAGGACGCCAAAAACATACACGAGCTCATCAATTCTTTTGCAAAAAAAGACCTGATGATGCCCCGCTCGCTAAACGAAATATATGAAAACTTGAGGGATTTCTGGGTAGCACTTGAAAAAAATGACAAAAAAATAACAGGTTGCGTTGCCCTTCACATAGTGGGATGGAATAACCTTGCCGAGATCAAATCTCTGGCTGTCAGGCTCAGCCAGCAAAGAAAAGGCGTAGGAACAATATTGATAGAATCTGTGCTCTGTGAAGCAAAAGAACTAAAAATTGAAAACGTCTTCGCGCTATCATATAAGCCGAAATTTTTTAAAAAATTCGGCTTCCGGGTTATCGCGAAATCAAATCTGCCGCATAAGGTCTGGGCTGAATGCTGCAACTGCCCAAAGTTCCCGAATTGCGGCGAGATAGCATTAATAAAAAAAGTATAAAATTGAGGAGGATACATGCTGAATTACCTGCTGAATGAACAACAGATCATGATCAGAGATCTCTGCCGCCAGATAGCGCAAGAGAAGATCGCGCCTATCGCGGCTGAATACGATAAGACCGAAGAGTTCCCATGGCCCATAGTCAAAGCCCTGGCGCAATCAGACCTATTCGGAGTCTCTATACCTGCTGAATACGGCGGCCTTGGCGGGGGAGTCCTGGAAACCTGCATCGCGACTGAAGAATTATCAAAAGCCTGCGGCGGTATAACTCTGTGCTTTGCGGCGTCCTACTTAGGCTTAGACCCTATACTGCTGTCCGGCAATGAAGACCAGAAAAAGAAATACCTGCCTGACCTTGCATCAGGCAAAAAACTTGCGGCATTCGCCGTAACAGAGCCGGCTGCCGGCTCCGACGCAAGCGCCATACAAACAACAGCAAAGAAAAAAGGCGATCATTATGTTTTAAACGGAGTCAAACACTTCATCACAAACGGTGGTGAGGCTGAAATTTACGTTATTATCGCGATGACGGATAAAACAAAAGGCGCGCGCGGAGCGACGGCCTTTATCGTTGAAAAAGGCACAAAAGGATTTACTTTCGGCAAAAAAGAAGACAAGCTAGGAATTCGCGCTTCTTCCACAAGGGAGTTGATATTCACCGACTGTGAAGTCCCCAAAGAGAATATCCTTGGCAGGGAAGGAATGGGTTTTATCGTAACAATGAAAACATTCGACATATCAAGACCAGGGGTCGCATCGCAGGCATTAGGCATTGCCGCAGGCGCTCTTGAGGCTGCAACAAAATACGCAAAAGAGAGAGTGCAGTTCGGCAAGCCTATTTCAAGTTTCCAGGGCATACAATGGATGCTCGCCGATATGGCAACTCAGGTAGAAGCTGCGAGAGCCCTGATCTACTCTACAGCCAGGATGATAGACGCTGGCGTTAAAGACGTGTCCAAAGAATCAGCGATGGCAAAGCTATTTGCTTCAGACGTTGCCATGAAGGTCACGACAGATGCCGTTCAGATATTCGGAGGTTACGGCTATATGAAGGAATATCCGGCTGAGAAACGCATGCGCGACGCCAAAATTACCCAGATATACGAAGGCACAAACCAGATACAAAGAAACATAATCGCTTTGCAGTTAATCAAGGAAATGGCAAAATAATCAATGCTTAACAAATTATAAGTTTAACCAAATAGCTATTCAACAAACCAAAGATCCTTCATATGAATATCATAGTCTGTCTAAAACAGGTACCGGACACCTCAGACGTAAAGATCAATCCTGAAACAAATACGCTGGTCCGTGAAGGCGTGAAATCCATTATCAACCCTTTTGATATGTACGCCATAGAAGAGGCTGTGCGGTTAAAAGAAAAATTCGGCGGCAAGACTACAGCGCTGACCATGGGGCCTCCACAGGCGGAATGCGCCTTAAGAGAAGCTATTTCCATGGGTATTGACGATGCATACCTGGTTTCTGACCGGGCTTTTGCCGGTTCAGACACCCTTGCAACCAGCTACACTCTGGCTAAGGCCATACAGAAGATCGGAGAATTCTCTTTGATATTGTGCGGCAAACAGGCCTCTGACGGAGACACAGCGCAGGTCGGACCCGGCATCTCCACGCATCTGGACGTGCCCCAGGTCACCTACGTAAAAAAAATCGAAGACATTAAGGACAACATAGCCCGAGTTGAGCGCATGACAGAAGAAGGCTTTGAAATACTGGAATGCCCGCTGCCATGCCTGTTCACGGTTGTAAAAGAGATCAACGAACCAAGGCTGCCGTCATTAAAGGGCATCATGCGCTCAAAGAGCGCAAAGATCCAATTATTAACCGCTCAACAGATAGACATAGAAACGGACAGGCTTGGCTTAAAAGGCTCTCCAACCCAGGTCGTTAAGATATTCTCTCCTGAACGCAGAAAAGGCGGAGAGATATTCACCTGCGCCGCTGAAGAGGCCGTTGAAAAGCTGGTAAATACTTTAAAAAACGAAATACACTAAGTTTCAGGGGAGCATAAAAAATCTATGTCACTACATATCAACAAAGATAAATGCGTGGGTTGCACTTTATGCGTAAAGCTATGCCCTTTTGGCGCGCTTTCAATGCACGAAAAAAAAGCTATAGTCAAAGTTGAGGTATGCACTCTTTGCGGAGCCTGCGTTGAAGCATGTAAATTCAACGCGATAACATTAAAGAGAGAAGAGACCGCTAAAGCCGATAGTAACGCAAGCGGCGTCTGGGTCTTCTGTGAACAAAAGCGCGGCATTGTTCAATCCGTCAGCTATGAGCTTTTGGGCAAAGGCAGAGAGCTGGCGAATAAATTAAAATCGCCGCTTTGCGGCGTGCTCCTTGGCTCTGACATTGAGTCAAAAGCGCAGGATCTGATCCACAGAGGCGCTGACATAGTCTATTGCGTTGACCATCCGTCCCTTAAGAACTTCCTGGATGACCCATATACAAATGTCCTGATACAGCTTATTAAAAAATACAAACCGGAGATAGTGCTCTGCGGCGCGACTTCCATAGGCCGCTCGCTGATCTCAAGAGTCGCGGTAAAAATCCACACCGGTCTTACAGCAGATTGCACAGGCCTGGATATAGACGAGCATAAAAAAATATTATTGCAGACTAGGCCGGCATTCGGCGGAAATATCATGGCTACAATAATCACGCCTAACCACAGGCCGCAGATGTCCACAGTCCGTCACAAAGTCATGAAAGAGGCTCCTTACAACCCTGAACACAAGGGAAAGATCATAAAAGAGACTTTCGAAGAAAGTATATTTCGATCACGCACCAAAGTTCTGGACATAATCGAAGAGATCACCTCCACCGTAAATATCGCGGAAGCTGATATCATAGTTTCCGGTGGAAGGGGGATGAAAGGGCATGAGAATTTTAAAATGCTGGAAACCCTTGCCCAGGTTTTAAACGGAGCGGTCGGTGCTTCGCGCGCCGCGGTTGACAGCGGCTGGATGCCGTATTCGCATCAAGTCGGCCAGACCGGAAAAACAGTATGCCCAAAAATTTACATCGCCTGTGGTATCTCAGGCCAGATCCAGCATTTGGTTGGAATGCAGTCTTCAGATACTATTATCGCTGTCAATTCAGACCCGCAGGCTCCGATATTTCAGGTAGCAACATTCGGCATTGTAGGAGATGTATTCGAAATAATCCCGCTGTTAACCAAAAAATTCAAAGAAGCGCTAAACAGGTAACCTATGTATTTTAAAAAACTTGATATCTCGGGTTTCAAATCATTCGCTCAAAAAACAGTACTTCATTTTGAACCCGGCATAACAGCCGTAGTCGGCCCAAATGGCTGCGGCAAAAGCAATATCTTTGACTCCATACGCTGGTGCCTGGGAGAACAATCGATCAAATCCTTGCGCGGCTCTCAGTCTATAGATGTGATCTTTAACGGCACGGAAAAAATGCCTCCCCAGAACATGGCGGAGGTTTCACTTACTATTTCCAATGAAGCAAAGATCCTGCCAATTGATTATGAAGAAGTTACAATAACCCGCAGGCTATTCCGCTCAGGAGACAGCGAATACCTTATAAATAACAATATCGTGCGATTAAAAGATATCAACGAACTCCTGATGGGTACCGGGATAGGAGCAGAATCCTACTCGCTCGTAGAGCAGGGAAAAATTGACCTTGTTATCAGCTCGAAACCGGAAGACAGAAGGCTAGTCTTTGATGAAGCTACCGGTGTGAGCAAATACAAAGCCAGGAAAAAAGAAGCGATGAAAAAGCTGGAAGAGACAGATGCCAACCTGCTGAGAGTTAACGATATAATCCTTGAAGTTAAAAGGCAGATAGGCTCCATAGAGCGCCAGGCCGGCAAAGCCCGCAGGTATAAGGAGATCTTTGAAAAGCTTAAATCCTCAGAATTGACTTTTTGCGCCATTGAGATAAAGAACCTCCAGGGAGAGCTCGCGGTTCTTTCGGAACTATCAAAAAAATCCTACGAAGAAGAGGTACTGCTCAATAACCAGCTTCAGGAGTTTGACAGAAAGCTTATTAACCAGAAAAATGAATTGCAGGAACTCGACGCGAAACTGAACGAATTAAAAAATGACATTCTGAGCCTGGAAAACGAAAATTCCAAAAACAGCCAGCACATAAATCTCAACCAGGACCGCATAATTGACTTAAACAAACATATAGAACTCTTAAGCTCTCAAAAGGAACAGCTAAAAATCGAGATCACAAGCAATGAAAAGAGCATTACTGAACTATCGGGGCAGCTTCTTTCATTGCATGAAATTTTCAGTAAAAGAGGCACGGAATTGGCTGAAAAAGAATCAAGGCTTGAAGAACTTGGAAAGAATATTGAAATAGCCCAACAAGACTCAAAAGACCTGAAAGCCCGTATTTTTGAAATGAATCTTTCCCAGACACAGCTGAATAACCAGACAAACGAAAATGCGGCCTCAATACATACGTTACTTAACAGGCAGCGAAGGCTCGAGACTGAACAGCTAAAAACCACGGATGAAGACAGAGAACTCACGAGCAATATCTCTACCATCAACTGCGAAATAATGAGTCAAAAAGAACGGATGAATTCTGAATTCAAAAAACTCGATCAACTCAAAAGTGACAGATCACAGCTTGAAACATTTCTAAAAGAAAAAGAAGAGAACTTGCGAAAATTTGAAAATGAAAAATTAAGACTTCGTTCACAGGCAGAATTCCTTAAAGAACTAAAACTGACCTATGACAATATGCCCCAGGCAAAAGACGGTATTCTTGAGATCACCGAGATCCCGCAGGAAAAGATCACAGGTATAATCGCCCACGCTAAAGAGGTTCATTTTAATGTTACATCAAACACTTACCGCGTATCCTGTGAATTAAAATTCATCTCATTCGATCTGGCAAGCCTTGAAGCAAGGATAGGAGAGGTCTCAAAAGAGATTGAAAACCTCATTCTCTTCATGTCAGAAAAAGAAAAAGAATTATTCAGCCTTGTAGGCCAGATTGAACGCGCTGAAGAAGAATTGCAAAAAGAGCGTTACGACTTAACAAACAAAGAGGCCGTATATTCAAACCTCTCTGAAAACGCGCGCAGGCTGCACGAAGAACTCGCGCTTATCAACACTGAACTCGAGGAAGTTAAGGATAACCTGGCAAACTGCCGGAACAATGAAGAAAAGTTCAAACAGAACTTGGCATCGATCTCTTCGGAACTCGCTCAGATAGAAGAGCGCATAGTTCAGAATAGCCTGTCAGTCTCCCAAAATGCCTCGCTGCGCGAAAATATCCTCGTAGAGATCGCTCAGTTGAAAACCGAACTCGCAAACCAGAAAACAGCCGAGGACCAGATAACTGCCAACCTCAATTTCTTTAAAAATGCCTATAAACAGGACACGGCCGCTTTGGAACTGCATTCAAGAGAGATCGGGGAATCTGAGAAGAAAACTGCTGAGCTGAACGCGGAAATATCCCAGCTTGATGCTCAGATAAAAGACAGCGAACAAGAGATAGACAATAAGACCAAAGAACACAACCGCTTGAGCTCAATGCATACTGAGGAGGTCAACAGCCTTGATTTCACACAAAAACAGATCATAGACCTTGAGGAAAAAGCGGATAAAATAAAGGAAGATAACCATCATTTCCAAATGCAGGAACAGGAATTGAATTTCAAACACACCAGCATAAAAAACAGGATATTCCAGGCTTACAACGTTGACCTGGACCAGACTCCTCTTGAAATCCCTGCCGAAGAAGTGATAATGGAGCAGCTCGCGCAGGAGATAGCTGCTTTAAAAGAGAAAACAGAATCCTTCGGCACGGTGAACCTGGTAGCCATAGAAGAACTTGAAGAGTTAAAGAACAGGCACGACTTCCTCACTCAACAGCAAAACGACCTGAATCTTGCCAAAGAATCGCTGAAAAACGCCATTCTGAAGATCAACCGCACAACACGTAAAATGTTTTTAGAAACTTTTCAGATCGTTGCGGAAGAATTCAAGAACTACTTTAAACTTCTGTTCAACGGAGGAGAAGCAAAGCTCTTTTTGCTTGACGAAGAAGATGTACTCGAATCGGGGATAGAGATCATCTGCCGTCCTCCTGGAAAGAAATTGCAGAACATCACCTTGCTATCAGGAGGAGAAAAATCCCTTTCAGCCATAGCGCTTATTTTCGCGATATTCAAAACCAAACCTTCACCTTTCTGTGTTTTGGACGAAATAGACGCGGCGCTCGATGAATCAAATATAGACCGTTTCAGCAGGATGTTGACAGATTTTTCCAAAACATCACAGTTCATCGTAATAACGCATAACAAAAAAACCATAGCCCGCGCCAATGTTATGTACGGTATAACAATGGAACAATCCGGCATGTCAAAAATTGTATCGGTAAAATTGCATGAAAGCGGGCACATTAAAACAGCCGCAGTTCCAGAAGCCCCCGGCAAAGAAGAAACCACGCCAGAAACAGCAAAATCCAATTAATTATTAAAGCAAGAGAAACAAAATGAGCCTAACTTATTTGTGTCTCGATAGGTGAGTCTGCAGAGTGGTTAGCCTGCGAGGCAAACTGCACTCCGCGTTTTGCCCTTCGCTCCCCGCCATTGAAGCATTGGCGGATCCTTGCCCGCTTTCGGGCAAAACAGGCCCTTACGGCAAAACAAACCCAAGCCAGCCTTGAAAAAATCGTTCAAGGCATAGCGACTGCCGAAGTAGAGCACTACTTCGGCTCTTAAGCGGAGCTTGAAACAATTTTTCCAAAGAATAGCCACCAACTAAAGTCGGTGGCTTAGGTTAAGAGTTAGAACAGAAATACGGCAGGTTATTTCACTTGCGGTATGCGCTTGAAACCTTATTCTTACCGGTTCTTTTGGCTTCGTAGAGCGCGCCATCCGCGGAACGGATCAATTCATCTTTAGTCACGCCATCTTCAGGGAAGGAAGCCACTCCAAGGCTCATGGATATCTTCTGCTCAGTCTGCTCGACATTAGCCCTGATGCGTTCAGCTATAATAGCAGTATCCTTCTTTGAAGAATCAGGCAGGATAATAGCGAATTCTTCTCCGCCATAGCGGCAGACAGTGTCTATCTTACGGGAAGAATCAAGGATAATGCGTGAAATTTTAGCTAAGATCTCATCGCCTTTCTGATGCCCCCACGTATCGTTATAAATTTTAAAATTATCTATATCCGCCAGAATAACGCTTAAAACACCCCAGCGGTCCTTGGCGTTCTTCATCTTATCTTCAAGAGTATACTGAAAATACCCGTGATTCCATAGGTCTGTCAGGGAATCCTTATGCGACTTGACAATAGCACGCTCATACAACTGCGAATTTTCTATAGCCATACCGGCCTGATTTGCAAAAGTCATAAGAACACGTATATCATCCTTAGTAATAGTTCGCCGGGTAAACAGATTATCCGCCACGATCAGGCCGATGGATTTGTCTTTGGCTTTCAAGGGCACCACAACGAACTCATCTGAGTAAAATATCGTAAAGAGAGTATCATTAGGAAATGAAGCAAAATTTTCACGTTTGATATGTAAAGGCATGCCGTCACAGAAGGCTTTTGCCAAAATTCCGCCTTCAGGCTCAACAACTGCCACCTTAAGAGACGCTACCTGATTGAAGAAAAGCGAATTGTTCAAGACCTGCTTGGAGTGAGAATATGAATTGACCAGATCATCCAGGTCCATTTTTTGCTTGTCTATAAGCGACCAGATACGCCTTGCTTCATCCCCATTGTCAGGCCCTATACCCATCTTTCCCTCCAAATACTTGCCCTGGGCATCCAACAAAAGGAGCATAGCCCTGTTAAAACCCAGACCGGTATGAGAGGTGACACCTGTCAGTATTATAAAGAGTATCTGTTCAAGCTCCAGGGTCTTATGCATGGCGTTGGAGATCTCAAAGAGAATGGAGAGTTCCTGCCTGGCCTTGGCTAATTGCTCAACCAACGTATCCTGTTGGATCGGGTTTTCCATGGACCTAAATTTATCACAAGTAACACCATAAGTCAAGGGAGACACCCCACCTTGACATAACCAGATACATATGTTATACTTTCAAAAATTTTTATAACCCATCATGTTTAATATATGTTAGCAAAATATCTTATCGGACTGAACTGGGTAGATTTTGTAATTATCGGCATCATTGCAAGAATGTGCTACATCGGTATAAAGACCGGAATAGGCATTGAGCTTTTCAAGCTCTTCGGGCTTTGGCTCGCCACTGTCATAGCCTATCAGTTATACACTACACCTTTATCCGATTTCCTGAACACCAGACTTCCGGCTCTTCCGCTTGACGCCGGAGATGTCTTTGTCTTCTGCGTAGTCGTGGCCATAATAACTGTTCTACTGCGCATAATACGCGAATCATTCTTTCTCTTGGTAAAGATCGAATCCCAGGATCTATTCAATAAATGGGGCGGTTTATTTCTGGGCGCGCTGAGGGGTTTCTGGATATCCAGCATCGTTCTTTATGTCATGACTATCTCAACCGTAGAATACCTTGAAACAAGCGCCAAGTCATCGCTCTTCGGACACAAGGCGATCTATTTCGCTCCATCAGTATACGAAGGAAGCCATAAGATATTGATCTCTAAATTTTTCTCTCATCTGGAAGTGAACCCGGAAGTCCAAAGAGCATTGGAACGTTGATATGAAATTTAAAAAAATCTATGATTATATAATTCAGGAAGGTATATCATGCGACCCGCGGGGAAAAGTTGCGGTTTCGGATGACTTAAAAAAGACAAGAGAGCACTTTGAAAGCCTTTGCGCAAAAGATAAGCAGTATTTTGACAAACAATGTCTATCCAATCCTTACGACGATACCCGCATGCTCGCAGGGAATCCTGAGGCAGATATCAGGAATATTCTAGTAGGCATAGATATAGACAGCTCGGAAATTCTTTTAGCCGACAGGCTGAACTCTAAGAACAAGACACATATAGACCTTCTGCTATCGCACCACCCTCAAGGATTGGCATACGCGAATTTTTATGAAATCATTGATATGCAGGCTGAGATATTCTCCCTATTGGGCGTTCCTATAAATGTGAGCGAGAAACTGGTGGAAACGAGAAAGAGAGAAGTCTGCCGCAGGATACATTCGGCCAACCATAACCGTTCAAGCGACGCCGCTAAACTGATCGGTATGCCGTTCATGTGCGCGCACACACCGGCCGATAATCACGCAGTGGAATACCTGAACAGGGTTTTTGCTCAAAGGAAACCAACTACTCTAAAAAATATCGTGGATATGCTTATGGATATTGAAGAATACAAGATAGCAAAAGCTGAAGGCGCCGGGCCTGTGATTCTCCTGGGTTCAAATTCAAGCAGATGCGGAAAAATATTCGTGGACATGACAGGCGGTACCGAAGGGCCAAAAGATATAATTGAGAACCTTTTATCCTGCGGCGTTGGCACTATCGTCGGTATGCACTTGAGCGAAGAACACTATAAAAAGTACCAGGAAAAGAATATCAACGTTGTTATAGCAGGCCATATTGCCAGCGATAACCTTGGAATGAACCTCCTCTTAGACAAGATCGCTAAAATCTCGAAAATTAACATCCTATCCTGTTCTGGATTCAGGCGAATTAAACACTGATGGCGAAACTTTTTTCAGACGCGGTCATAGCTGAAGTACTTGACCGCAGCAACATAGTTGAGGTTATCTCCTCATATTTACCACTCAAAAGGGCGGGGAGAAACCACAAGGCCTGCTGTCCTTTCCATCCGGAAAAGACAGCGTCTTTTGTGGTCAGCGCTGATAAACAGATATACCATTGTTTTGGCTGCGGAGCCGGCGGCAACGCGTTGACCTTCATCATGCAATACGAAAAAGTCAACTTCCGTGAAGCCTTGGAAACCCTGGCTCAAAGAAACGGCATCCCGTTACCTGAACCGGAAAAATCCGACTATCAAAAATCAAAAGAGGACTTTAGTAAAAACCTTCTTTCATTATATGAAAAAACAGCTGCTTTTTACCATAGCAATCTTATAAATTCGCCGGAGGCAGGCGGGGCGCGAGCTTATCTGCAAAGACGCGGGATCTCAAAAGAGACAGCCCAGCGCTTTAAACTCGGATTCGCCAAAGACGGTTGGGATACACTGATACAACACCTTAAAAACCAGAGCGCCACTTTAAATCAGATAGAGAAATCAGGCTTGGTGGTATCAAAAGACGAAGGCGGCTATTATGACCGTTTCCGGAACAGGGTCGTATTCCCTATAACCAATGTAAAAGATCACACGATCGGGTTTGGCGCCCGCGTCCTGGACAACACTTTACCTAAATACATAAATTCACCCGAAACGGCTCTTTACATAAAAGGCAAAAATCTCTTCGGGTTAAATATCGCCAAAGAAGCCATACGCTCGCAGGATCAGGCTATAGTTGTTGAAGGCTATCTGGACATGATCGTTCCATACGAAGCCGGGGTCAAAAATATAGTCGCCTCCCTGGGCACGGCGCTTACGCAAGACCAGATCAGGCTGTTGAAACGTTTCACGAATAATATCGTCATGCTTTATGACGCTGATCTTGCCGGAGAGCTCGCCACGTTAAGAGCGCTGGATTTACTTATAAAAGAAGATATGCAGGTCAGAATAGCTTCATTGCCTAAAGGTGACGACCCTGATTCATTCGCGCGCAAGCAGGGTAAGGACGCGTTTATGAATATGATCAATGAAGCAAAACCGATCTTTGATTATAAATTCGACCTTCTTATATCACGTTACCAGGCAGATACTCTATCCGGCAAAGAAAAAATAATGCGCGAGATACTGCCGACTGTTAAGAAATTCCAGGCTTCAACAATACGCTCAGAATGTATCAGGCGCATAGCCCAAAGGCTGTCTCTTGATGAAACAGCCCTTTGGGAGGATTTCAAGAACACCGAAGAGGACAATTACGATTCCGACATAACGGATAAAAGCGCTATCTCGCATTATCGCCTTTCCGAAATACCCATTACCGAAAGGATGCTTGTAAAATTAATGCTTGAAGAGATGCATCTGGTCGACCATCTTCGGACCATAATTGACCCGTCCGACTTTGTGGAGGAGAAATTAAAAAAAATAGTTAAATTCATATTTGATTTCTTCAGCGAAGGAAAGAGCCTGAAACCGAATATTTTAATGAACCACCTGGGAGATGATGAGGCTATCAGCATAATTTCAGAATTATCAGCGCTTGAGATACACGATTGCCCTAACAAGGAAAAACTCATCTCTGATTGTGTCATGCGGCTTAAACGCGACAAACTGACCAATCAGCGGTTAGGGGTTCAGAATAAGATCAAGATGGCACAAGATTCAAACGATGACACGCTTTTAACCAGCCTGATGCGACAGCTGGATTCTCTCAATAAAGAATTCAACACCCTGAACAAACAAAGGAGTTAATTAATGTCCATGGAAAAACCGGTAGTTATCAAAAAAAGCTTGGATAAGCTTATAGCGATAGGTAAAAAGAAGGGTTACCTTACCTATGACGAAGTCAATGACGTACTGCCTGAAGATATTGTTTCAAGCGACGATATTGACGCGATCTTTGAGACCCTGAATAATGAAGATATTCAAATTGTTGACAACGAGCTGACTGAAGAAAAGCTCGAAGACATATCAAAGATGGAAGAGCCTAAAGACGCCGATGAGGTAGAAGACAGGCTGTTACCGCTTGACGACCCGGTAAAAATGTATTTAAAACAGATGGGCCGTATATCCCTTTTATCCAGGGAAGAAGAGCTCAGGCTGGCTAAAAAAATAGAAGAGACCGAAAACAACTTCCGGCAGCTGGTATTATCCAGTAAATTCGTGAAACGCGAAATTATTGAACTCCTGAAAAAAGTCAAAGCAGGAGAGATACACGCGGAAAATGTTGTCAAGGAAGACATATCTACGAAACAGGAAAAGACGTTAAAAAAATTCGCGCTCATTCTAAAGAAACTTAAGCGGACCAAAAATGACACGACCGTTTCAACCCTCCTGAATGAGCTCAATATCTCAACACCAGCCCTTGAAGATATCGTGCATGACATGAGCGGCTTATCAAGGCAGTTAGACACCGCTGAGCGCGAGATCAAACGGATCCGCGAAAGAAGGATGAAGGGCGACATAAAGATCGTTATCCGCAAAAAGAAACAGATCCTGAGAAGCTTCGGCATGCCTCTGGCAAAATTCAAAGAACAGCTCAAACTCATAAAGATCCGCCACACCCGCTTTCAAAAAGCCAAAAAAGCGCTTGTTGAAGCAAACCTAAGGCTCGTTGTAAGCATAGCAAAACGCTATACGAACAGGGGCTTGTCTTTCCTTGATCTGATACAGGAGGGCAATATCGGCCTTATGAGAGCTGTTGAAAAATTCGAATATCAAAGAGGCTATAAATTCAGCACATACGCTACCTGGTGGATAAGGCAGGCGATCACACGCTCAATTGCTGACCAGGCACGCACCATACGCATACCTGTGCACATGACCGAGACCATAAATAAGATCATACGCATATCAAGAGTATTCGTTCAGGAATATGGCCGCGAGCCATCACCTGAGGAGATAGCCCGTTCCATGCATATGCCGCAGGATAAGATAAAGAATATCCTGAAGATCGCGCAGGAGCCGATATCCCTTCAGACACCCATAGGAGACGAGGGAGACACACATTTCGGCGACTTTATAGAGGATAAAAAAGCGGTTTCTCCCGCAAATGCAACAGTGCATGTAATGCTTAAAGACGAAATGAATTCAGCTTTAAGCACCTTGACCGACAGAGAAAAAAAGATATTGATGCTCAGGTTCGGCCTTCAGGACGGATCAGCCAAGACCCTTGAAGAAGTAGGCAATGTTTTTAAGGTTACGCGTGAACGCGTAAGGCAGATAGAGGCAAAGGCTCTGAGAAAACTCAGGCACCCCACACGCTCAAGAAAGCTAAGGACATTTCTTGACATGACGCTTGCGCATGAACGTGAATATTAAATAATGCACACAAAACCCTATGCGTTTAATAGAGCATAGGGTTTTGTGCAGAAATTCGCACCGCCTGTCTATTAAGCCAAACACAAAGGCTACCATGCCGGATATAATTTCCGTCATACGCAAACGGCGATCTGTACGCAAATTCAAAGACAAGCCTGTTGAAGGCTCAAAACTCCTGCGAATACTTGAGGCAGGCAGATGGGCACCTTCCGGATTAAATAACCAGCCATGGCGGTTCTTGGTAATTCAGGATAAAGAGCTGCGATCAAAAATCTCTGAATTCACCAAATACGGCAGAATTATTACCGGCGCTGGCTCCCTGGTTTTGGTTCTTATGGATACAGCTGATTCGTACAACAGGGATAAAGACCTGATGGCAACAGGGGCAGTTAGCCAGAACATGCTTCTTGAAGCTTGCGCGTTGGGCATAGGGTCCTGCCGGCTGGGTGAGATCGTAAACCAGAAGGCACGTGTCCAGAAATTGCTTGGACTTGACTCTGACCTTGAATTATTGGCTGTGATCGCTTTTGGCTACCCGGCTTGCAAACCAATAAGCTGCAGAAAAAAACTTAAAAGCCTGATCATCTATCCTCATTTGAAAGGTAAATATAACAAAGGCTTATACCACGAAGGACAATAGCCTATGGTTTTTTCTCATTGAAATGGTGATCCTGATCATGCTTTGGTATTTTATAGTTGAATTCCACGATGAATTCGGCCGCAAAGAAGATCTGGAAAAAATCGCCGGAGCTAAAATATTTTCACCTACAGGCTCACAGGCCCAATCTTCATGAGATTTTTGACAAAATTTTTTGTAATTACCCGCGCGTGGTCTTTTACAATGAGTTTTGTATCTGTGTCTCTTGCCGCAGCCGTTGCCGCAGAAGACACAAAGATAGCGTTTTCTTTGTACGCCTTGACACTGCTCGGCAGTTTCATGATCCACGGCGCGGCCAACACCCTCAATGATTATCTTGACTTCAAAAATAAAATAGACTCGCCAGGCTCTCCAACAGCACTTTACAGACCGCACCCGGTATTCAACAACATACTCACACAGCGACAGCTGTTATATTTTTCCCTCGCCCTGTTCTTTTTAAGCCTTGTTCTTGGAATTATCCTCGCGATCCTATTTTCTGCGTGGCTCTGGCTTCTTATTCTGGCAGGTTTTTCAATTGCTATTTTTTACACTATTGCCCCGCGCGGATTCAAGTATATCGCGCTTGGGGAGGCGGCCGTCTTTCTTGCCTTTGGGCCGATACTGATGGAGGGAGCTTATTGCATACAAAGAGGTTATTTATCGTCGAGGGTTTTCTGGATATCTATACCTGTAGGTATATGGGTAGCGCTTGTGCTATTTGCTAATAATTTAAGAGATGTTGAATCAGACCTGCAATGCAACATAAAAACAATACCCTGCCTGATGAGTAAAGCCAGCGCTCTTAAGGCATTCGCAATCGCGTCAGTCATTCCTTACGCGCTTATCTGCATACTGATATTCGCGAATA
This sequence comes from uncultured Planctomycetia bacterium, assembly GCA_964429525.1. GTDB lineage: Bacteria > Omnitrophota > Gorgyraeia > Velamenicoccales > Velamenicoccaceae > CAYSCK01. The sequence goes on along the minus strand of CAYSCK010000008.1, from coordinate 5,371 downwards.
TCCTAAAACCTGCAAGCCTGGCGGTCTTCCTGAGCCTTCCTTTTACTATAAAACTTATAAATGACTTTCATAATAATATCCCGCTGGATTCTGACTCAAGGGCATCAAGATGCGCGCTCATTTTCGGAATGCTCTTGTTATTTACTTTACTATTTTAAACCTGCCTTAAAACCCTAGCCCGGACAGTTTAATCTTTATAATTCTATATCCATCAATAAGTTAAATATGGAAAAACACCATTTTTTAAATTTAAATTTCGATTTTTATGATATACTTTCTACGTTAGGCTTTTGACTGAAAACATGACAAACGAAACCAGTTTAGACATTGATTTAGGAACTATGCTTCTTGAAAAGAAGCTCATAGCCCGTGAGCAACTTAAAGAATGCGTAGATATCTTAAAAGTTAAAGGCGGCTATTTAAGCCAGCATCTGATAGATGCCGGTTATATCAAAGATAGCGACCTGACCACATGCCTGACGTGCCAATATGGCTATTGTTATCTTCCGCTAAGATCCTACGTGATAGAAGAGAACGCTATACAGGCGATACCAAAACAATATGCTCAGGATTTTTGCGTCATCCCTATTGAAAAAAATGACAGATTGCTTACCGTTGTAATGGCAGACCCATTGAACAAGGGTGTATTAGAATCTCTGAGGCTCGTTACCTCCTGCGAGATCATCGTATTCATCAGCACCAGAAGCGACATCAGAGAACACGTAGAAACTTACTACGGAGGGCCATATAAAGATTTTGAGCTTGATAAATTTCAGGATAATGCCATTCTAAGGGATAACCTGATATCCAAAGAGATATCCAATGGCTTTTATGTCGGCCCGAACCGGCGCAGATATCGCAGGTTCTACGCTGAAAAAGAATTGCAATTTTATTCTTATCCTGAGGCAATAAAGACCAAAATTCTCAACTTCAGCCAAAGCGGGATACTCTTTGGATCAAACACTTTTATCCCCAGGGGCGCGCAATTGGCAATAAGCATTGACTTGGGCAACCACCAGTACCTGGCCGGCGTTATTGAAGTCGCGCGTTTTACGCCAAGACAGATCATTGCGCCTGGCCCGGGCACGAAAGCTGAATCTCAATACCCTTACGAAATTGGCGCATTTTTCACATTCCTTTCAGGTGAAAACCAGGATTCACTTGGCGAACACCTGAGGAAATATCTGACTATCGCTTGATCATATTCCTGCCGTCGCGATCAAACCTGTTAAAATCCTAAAAAAATCTTAATTTTTAACATTATTCTGGAAGCCTCACCAAAAGAACAAAAACATTGATTTATAATCTTTTTGTCTATATAATATTTCTCTAATTTAAGCAATTTTAGTAAGCATTTATTATCCTTAAGGGCCCATAGCTCAGTCGGTTAGAGCAGGTGACTCATAAACCGAACCGGGCACTTTACGCAACTACTGTATTTTCTGCATATTAGCTAATTCATCGACGACAAAACAAGATTTTGAGGTTTGCAGAACTTGTCATCATTTGACTCGATATACCCTTAAAAATCACGATGTATAGACACCCAGGTGGACACCAAAACTTATTGATTGCAGGATAAAGAGTTGTATGGTAAACTTCTGAACTGATGGGAGAAAAGCATGCTGGAAAAAGAATATAAGTATTTTTTAGAAAACAAAGATAGTCTGCTAAAAGAATACCGCAATATGTTTATCGTCATTAAAGACGATAAGGTAGTTGGAAGTTATACTACCCAAGATGAGGCATTGAGCGAATCTTCTCGGAAATATGCGTTAGGTACATTTCTAATACAAAAGATATCTGACAAGCCAGAAGATGTGTCGCAAAGATTTTTTTCTGCAATGGTTTGTTTTCAATAATGAGTCATGGTAACGTATTTCATCATGCTTTTAGAGTTCAGTATAGCGGCGTAACAAGAGTCCTTATTACCGGCTGTCAAATAGCCCAGCCTTTAGCAATAGATACCAACCCACAAAAACAATTTTTTCCTTTTAAAGCAATTTGGGACACAGGAGCAACAAATTCAGTCATTACTGCTAATGTAGCCCAAAAAGTATCGCTATTAGCAACAGGCATGACAGAGGCGCATGGAGTACATGGCAAATCTCAAGTTAATACATTTATTGTCGATATTCTTTTACTAAACAAGGTATGTATTCCCAATGTTAGGGTTTCAGAAGGTAAGTTATTAAATGCTATAGATATCCTGATTGGTATGGATATTATACAGCTTGGTGATTTTGCTATTTGTAACACGGATAAGAAAACAACTTTTTCCTACTGTTTACCGCCGCATAAAAACCCTATTGATTTGCTCGAAAAAAGTAATTGCGTTAATGCCAGAATCAAGCGGAGTTAAATTAGATATAGCGATGTGCTTTTTTGTATCCCCGCGGCACCAAGAGCGGGGATTTATCTTTTATGGCGCGGCCGACTTTTTGTGGGATAATATAGCAAGTTTCATAACCTGAAAAAAGGGGGTGGTAGCCGTGAGCAAATTTATCGCTCACCACATGAAAGCTCCCCAGCCTCTTCGCATTAGGACCCGAATACTCTGACACATTCCCGTGTTGGACCTCGGATAATCTCGATGAAGGATCCTGTAGGGTTGTGAAAGAGGTGTGGCGGATGGCCCGGGAAACCGGAACCCGGAAGTTTTGGCGATATTTGATGGATCCGTAGGAGAATAAGGGCAGGATATTGCCAGGCGGCAGACAACCTTCAATGGAGAATCGTTAGGGCCTGCCGCTCAGACCTTCTTGTATACTGGAATCGCTATGACAGATAACGACAAGATCGTGCCATCAACTCCGCCGCCTGAACAACAACCCCTTGCCCCTATAGAGAAGCATGCAACCCAGCCTACCCTCGGTGAGTCAATTACGAGTGAAGCTACTGGAAATACTTACACCATGGGCGCCAAGATTGGCGAGGGTAATTTTGATGTTGTCTATGCCTGCAAGGACACCTGGAATAATGATTTGGCCTGTAAAGTTCTTAAACCGATCAAAACTTATGAAGAAGTAAAATCCGCAGCAGAGGCAGAATTTAAGAAACTTCGCGAGCTTCGTAATCCGTATATCACCTTTGTCTATGATGCGTTTGAATGTCGTGACACGTTCTACATTGTTACCGAATTTTGTCATTTCTCTCTTACCAATTTATTGCAGATAGATAATCTTAACAGTCAACTTTTGATCATGGGGGTTGCCCGCTGTCTCTTGCAGGCTGTGGATTACTTACATCTCAACCATTATGTGCATCAAGATATTCATCCAGGCAACGTTTTTGTAGCATTACTTAAAGATGAAGTAATGCCTGATGACAAAACACAAATTGCTAAATTCAAGCTCGGAGATTTAGGCGTTACACGACTGTTTGAGGAGGTGGATGCGACGAATACGCGTGCTCAGTGGATGCTTCCTCCTGAAGTCTTAAGCCCCAAAGAGTTTGGTACTTTGGATCGTCGGCTAGATATTTATCATCTCGGTTTGTTATTTCTACAGTTGGCTTATTCTAAGGAGCTCCGGTTCACTCAGGAAGAAATCTTAGCAGGCAAGCCTCGCGAAATGGCACTCGCACTTCCTGCGCCATTTAACTTCGCGATTGAAAAAGCTCTCCGTAGACATGTTGAGTATCGGACCGAAACTGCTATGGAACTATGGCGAGACCTACATACTCCATCAGCACCACCTGCTATCACGGATGCCAGTAATACGAATAAGTAGGTGTCTATTTTTGCTATTAGGTAATCAAGGGGTAGGTTAGTTACGCGCTGGCCAGTTGGACAAACGATCAGCCAGATGAATATCACCTCATCCGATTTTTTAAATAATTCTTATTGACAAATGTTATAACGAATGTTATATTGACTTTGCGAGGAGACGAGATGCCGGAAAAAGAGGTAGTCAAAAAACTTCAGCTTTACATGGAGCGCCACAATTACAATCAGACTGCGATGGCGAATAGGCTCGGAGTGGCCACGAGTCAACTCAACCGGTGGCTCAAGACTGAGCGGATCGGCCGAGCCTGGATTGAATTGTTGAAAGCGAAAGGTATCTTTGAGTAAATAAGGGGATTTTTTTTGACCAGAATATTAACAATTGTTATAACAATAATGAAAAGGAAAGATGGTATGAGAATCGCACTGTACTGTCGCGTATCAAAGAACGACGAGAACCAAGAACCTAAGAATCAATTAGAGCCTCTGAGGAATTACACAACAGCCCCGGGTGGTGAGATCATTGAGGAATATGTTGATCAGGCCAGCGGAAGCGGAAGCGCAGACCGAGTGAGTTTCCTGCGGATGCTCAACGATGCCGACAAACGCAAATTTGATCACGAATCTGATCTTCCCTGCACAGAAAGACAAACATGCGGCAGGTAAGACGAGAAGGAGCAAGGCAATTTTTTAAGATGGAAAAAAGATATTTGAACATTAATGAAATTTCAGAATACCTCAACGTTAAGAAAAGAACGATATACTCTTGGACTTTCCAGAACAAGATCCCTTGCGTTCGCTTTGGTGGGAAGATCTTGCGCTTTGATATGCAGAAGATCGCTGTTTGGGAGAAAGAGCAGGCTAATAAACCTCTACAAAATAGATATTGACAAATATTGACAAACAAGGATAATAAAAGTAATTTAAGAAGATGATAGGGCTTTAGAAGGGGGGTTGCATGAAAAGGATTGCTTGCGTTTGCTTATTTGTGTTTCTTTTGTCTGCTGTAACAGGATGTGATTATTTTAAAGATCAGAAATATAAAAATAAAGTATTTACAGTAAGAACGGAGCTTGGAAATGGGCCAGAAATAGTAACTTGGAAAGATGTTACCAATCTTTCTTATGATGAAGAGAATTACTCTTATGATTTTTATGTTAAGGGTAAACTTGTTACCATTGATGCTGGGAAAACAATTGTTATTATTGAACAACAATGAATAAATTAAACAAAACGCCTATTATCATATCAACAATCATGCTCTTTCTGGCGATTCTGCCTTTTCCATATGGCTATTATACTTTATCGCGCTTAGTTGTTTGTGGAACCGCCATCTATCTGGCTTGGTTTACAAAAAAAATAAGTAAGCAGGGTTTGATGTGGACGATGGGCTTTATTGCTTTATTGTTCAATCCAATCATGCCTATATATCTCGATAAGATGCTATGGAGTTTAATAGACTTGATTGTCGCAGTTATTTTTATCGTTTCCATATTTATACTAAAAAGGAATAGAGGAAGAAATGAAACTTAAACCGACAGTGTTTTTAAAATCTGTAATCGCTTACGTTAAGTCGCTGGGTTGGGGAAAAGAGGATGTGAAGAAAATTCTAATAGTTATCATCCTCTTGCTAATTGGCTGTTTCAT
>CAYSCK010000007.1:0-26458 GCA_964429525.1 uncultured Planctomycetia bacterium | reverse complement strand
GTTACCGGTGCCTCTGCCGCTTTATCCATTTCATCTATTCCTTTTGATGGGCCGGTAGGTTGCTGCCGCGTTGGCCGTGCTGACGGTGAATTTATACTGAATCCGACTTATGCTCAGAGGGACGCAAGCGATTTGGACTTGATCGTGGTTGCTACAAGGGAAAAAGTTGTTATGATCGAGGGCGGGTCCAAGGGCCTGGCCGAACACATTGTTTTAGAGGGCTTGAAATATGCCCACAAAAATATACAGGATATTCTTGACGCGCAGGAAGATTTCATAGCCAAGGCAGCGAGCCCGAAGATGGAGTATGAAAGCAAATCTGTCAGCGAAGAACTCGTTAAAAGCATCAAAGATGTCTATTATGAGAAGATCAAAGGTATCTGCTGTATGGCTAAAAAAGAGGATCGTGAAGAAGCTTCCCGCGTACTCTATGCCGAAATAAGTGAAAAATTCTGCGTGGAAGGTGAAAAAGACGGTTACTGTGATAAAGATGTCAAAGCGGCTTTGGAAAAGATAGAAGAAGATGAAGTCCGTCGCCTGATCCTGCATGATAAGAGGAGAGCGGATGGACGTGCTATTGATGAGATAAGGATGGTAACCTGCGAGGTCGGGGTTTTGCCAAGAACGCATGGTTCCGGATTGTTTACAAGAGGCCAGACCCAGAGTTTGTGCGTAATAACTCTTGGGACGCGCGCCGATGAGCAGATGATAGAGGCTCTTGAAGGCAAGTCATATAAAAAATTCATGCTTCATTATAGTTTTCCTCCTTTTAGCGTGGGTGAAGTCAAACCTATGCGCGGCCCTGGCCGCAGGGAGATAGGGCATGGAGCGTTAGCTGAAAAATCTTTGAAGGCAGTTATGCCTACGACTGAAGAATTTCCTTATACTGTTCGTGTCGTTTCCGAAATTCTGGAATCAAACGGCTCTTCCAGCATGGCCAGTGTCTGCGCGTCTTCATTGTCTCTTATGGATGCGGGCGTTCCTATAAAAGAGCATGTCGCAGGCGTTGCTATGGGCCTTGTTACGGAAGGTAAAAAACATGTTGTCCTGACTGATATAGCTGGCCTTGAAGACCATTTTGGCGACATGGATTTTAAGATAGCCGGAACGCGTCAAGGCATAACGTCTATACAGTTGGATCTGAAGATTGATGGTATAGGTTTTGATATTATTGAAGAAGTTTTAACGCGCGCTTATAAGGGAAGGCACTTTATCCTGGATAAAATGTGCGCTGTCATAGAGAAGCCAAGGCAGGAGCTTTCCAAGTACGCTCCGCGTATTATTAATCTAAAGATCAATCAGGAGCGCATCGGTGATTTGATAGGCCCTGGCGGTAAGAATATAAGGAAGATTATTGAATTGACAGGTGTGGCTATCGACGTGGAAGACGATGGGTCGGTTTTGGTGGCATCTACTGATTCTGAAGCGTCCGCGCGCGCGATAGATATGATAAAAGGCCTGACAGAGGATCCTGAAATAGGAAAGATCTATAAGGGTAAGGTCAAGCGTATTATGAATTTTGGCGCGTTTGTAGAGATATTGCCTAATAAAGAAGGCCTGGTCCATATCTCTGAGCTTGCTGATAAATATGTCAAGAGCGTGGAAGAAGTCGTAAAAATCGGCGATGAAGTCACGGTCAAGGTAATTGAGATCGATGAACTCGGCCGTATTAATTTAAGTAAAAAACAGGCTGAACAGAAGTCCTGATCGTTTTTTCTCCCGGTGAATCCCCTTGCGTCTACGCGGTACTCAGCGCTTATGTGGAATTGCGCTGGTATGCCGCTTTCGGCGGCAAATTGTGCAAGCGGGATAGAAGTGTGATCTTAAAAGTGTAGCTGAATGAAGAAGGAACACATATACGAGATCATCGGAATTCTGATATTCTCTCTGACTGTCCTGATTTTTTTGAGTTTTATTTCCTATACACCGCAGGACCTTTCGTACTATTCTTCGCATCCGAACGTACCTCCTAAAAATTTTGTCAATGTTTTCGGTGCCTATCTTTCGGGACTTTTCTTTTTTGTTTTTGGCTGGGCGTCATATGCGGCGCCTGTGGCTTTAGGCCTTTGGGGCCTTAAGTTCGTCAGACGCGAAGAGATCCGGGCTAATATTATCAAGATCATCGGCCTCTTGATCATGACGCTTGCTTTGAGTTCATTTCTGGCGCTCGCTTTAACGAATGATTCTACGGTAAGATTCAGGCGAGGCGGTATAGTCGGCCTGGTCTTCTCAGATTTCCTCGTGGCTTATTTCGGCAGGGCCGGAGCTTACGTAATTATCAGCATGTTGGGCCTGTTGTCTCTGCCGCTTTTGGGTGAGATCCTTGTTCTGCCTTTTTTGGCAAGTTATGCCGCAAGGCTTAAATCTCAGGTCTATGCGTATTTCGCTGGTCTGTCATTTTTTAAAACTGAGGAGAAGAGGTCCCGTTCCGCGCGTGAGAAGATCCGAAAGCTGACAGACAAGGTGTTAAAGCCTGTTTTGAAAGAGGATTTGGTTGAAGAGAAACCCGGGAAAGAATTTGAAAAAGAAGAGATCAATATTAAGATAGCAAAAGCCAAATCGGAATCAAACCTGAAAGAAAAATCGCTGATTCGCGAAACGAACGATGAGAATTATATTCTGCCGACTCTTGATCTTTTGAATGCGCCTCTGCCTGTTTCGGTCCGTCAGGTCAAAGAGGATCTGACACAGAACGCCAAGATCTTGGAAGATACGCTTAATGATTTCGGTATAAGCGTCCGTGTTGCCGATATTGAGCGTGGGCCCACCATTACCCGCTATGAGTTGGAACCCGCTCCAGGTGTAAAGGTGCAGAGAATTACAAGCTTATCCGATGATATAGCATTGACGATGAAGGTAGCCGCGGTGCGAATTGTCGCTCCCATTCCGGGAAAAAACCGTGTCGGTATTGAAGTCCCTAATATTCAGACTACTATGGTTTCATTAAGAGAAGTATTAGCATGCGATGAATTTAAAAATGCTAATTCCAAACTGACGCTTGCTTTGGGCAAAGATACTGCAGGCAAGCCCATAATCACTGATTTAGGAGAGATGCCCCATATGCTTATAGCCGGCACTACCGGTTCGGGCAAGACTGTCTGCGTCAATGGTATTATTCTTTCCATGCTTTTTAATGCGACTCCAAATGATGTTAAATTCCTGATGGTTGATCCAAAGATGGTTGAGTTGGCGCCGTATAACGGGCTGCCGCATCTGCTCTGCCCTGTTGTAACAGACCCTAAAAAGGTGGCAACTGCGCTGGCATGGGTTACAAACGAGATGGATGAGCGATATCAACTTCTGGCAAAGGAAGGCTGTCGTAATATAGAGGCTTATAATCAGAAAAAGCAAAAATTGCCTTATATCGTTGTTATTATTGACGAGTTGGCTGATCTTATGATGATAGCGCGTGATCAGGTTGAGAGCGCTATAGCGCGCCTAGCGCAGTTATCGCGCGCGGTAGGGATACATTTGGTATTGGCAACACAGCGGCCATCGGTTGATGTAATAACCGGTGTTATAAAGGCTAATTTTCCGGCGCGTATTTCTTTTAAGGTGGCATCCAAAGTTGATTCTCGCACTGTATTGGATATGAATGGCGCCGAAAAGCTTATGGGCCGCGGCGATCTTTTATTTTTGGAGCCAGGTCAGCCGAAACCAATACGCGCGCAAAGTTCCTATGTAAAGGATAGCGAGATTGAAAATGTCCTGCAGTTTATCAAGAAACAGGCTGAGCCTATTTACGATGAAACAATATTGAAACAGCAGGATCAGTCGCAATTGGGCCCGGCCCTTGAAAAGGATGAGCTGTTTGATACAGCATCGCGGCTTATTATAGAAACAGGCCAGGCTTCTGTGTCTATCTTGCAGAGGCGCTTGAGGCTTGGGTATACGCGCGCCGCGCGCCTGATCGATATGATGCAGGATGAAGGACTGGTTGGGCCATACCGCGGAAGTAAGCCGAGGGAGATATTGATTGATAGAGAAAAGTGGCTCAAAGAACAAATACATAAGGGGGCGGAAGAAAATGCCTGATAATATTCCCGTTAAAAGCATTGGTGTGATCCTGAAGGAGGCGCGTTCTGCTAAAAATTTAAGCCTTGAGCAGGCGAGCAAAGATACCAGGATCCATATGAAGATTTTAAAAGATATTGAGGCTGATAATTTTACGGCCATCGGCCCTGTCTATGCTAGAAGTTTTCTGAAGCTCTATTCGGAATACCTCGGGATAAATAAAGACGAGGCTAATCGTTGTTTTGAATCGGCTATACCAAGCCAGCGCCAAGCGTTGAAAATCCCAAATCCATCAGGCGATGATGGTTTTAAATTCAGCAGTTTTCTTAATAAAATAGATCTTCGTTTGCTTATTATTTGTGTTGCGGCCTTTTTTCTTGTTTTTGGAATTGTGAAGTTTGTCGGGCATAGAAAAACAGTTGCGTTTGCGTCTGTAGTAAAGAAGGCGCAAGCCAAGAAAGTTGAAGTTAAGAAGGCCTCTATAGAGGTGAAGGCAGAGGCTCCAAAAAGTGTTTCAAAAACCATTCCCTTAAAGAAGGCCAAGAATTTGCCTGTGGTAAAGCCCGTTGTTGTGGCAACAACCCAGAAGGCGCAAGATCTAGTCCTGACCATAAAAGCGCAGGGTAAGAGCTGGCTTCAGGTAAAAGTCGACGGCAGGGTGGTGTTCCAGGGTACATTGGCAAAGGGCAGCGCTGAAACCTGGGGCGCTAAAGAAAAGATAGAGCTTTGGCTTGGAGATGCTGGAGCTGTGCAGTTGGAATTTAACGGAAAACTTCTTGAAAAAATCGGCCGGCCGGGACAGACGCTAAAACGTGTAATTCTTGATAAATCCGGCTTGACGGTTCAGAGATAGAGTGTTTTGCGCCCGCGTATTCAAAGATTTTATTCCTCCCGCCCGTAAAAATTATTTTATTGAACATATAAGTTATCAATCCTTTTAATATCAGCCGTATGTATGTTGCGCGGGTTGGTATGGGGAAAATTTTTTAATGACAGGCGTAATCGCGGGTAAAGATCAGGATCAATGAGATGAAGAGATGTGAGGATGATTTCGCGCAAGGGGATCGGGTCGGCGTAGTCAGCCTTGGCTGTGCACGCAATACAGTCGATTCCGAGAAAATGCTGGCAGATGCAAAGGCAAGGGGCGCGATCATTTCTCCTGTAGAAAAAGCTTCGATAGTGCTGGTCAATACATGCGGTTTCACAAAAGAGGCAAAAGAGGAATCTATAGATGTTATTTTAGGCCTGATCGAAAAGAAAAAGAGAGGGCGGATCAAAAAGATCGTTGTTGCCGGTTGCCTGTCTGAGCGCTATATGCCTGAGTTAAAGAAAGCCTTGGCAGAAGTTGACGCGTTTATGGGCATAGCAGATTTTAAGGAAGATTTTAAAATCCGGCACAGTCTGACACCGTCTCATTACGCGTATATCAAGATCTGTGAGGGTTGTGCAAATAATTGCAGTTATTGTGCTATCCCTTTGATAAAAGGGCCGTTGAGAAGCAGGAGCGAGGCATCCATATTGGATGAGGTCAGGAAGCTCTCGGATGACGGTGTGCGCGAACTGATCGTTATAGGCCAGGATATAACAATGTACGGTAAAAAGAGGTCTCATGCTTCTTCGCTGGCAGTATTATTGAAGAGTATCCTTAAGAACAGCCGGATCCCATGGATAAGATTGCTTTATCTGAATCCTTTGCGTATTGAGAGTCCATTATTGGATTTAATGGCAGACGAAAAAAGGATCGTTCCGTATATAGATATGCCTTTACAGCATGTCAATGACAGGATATTAAGACTTATGAACAGGAAGATGGGGAAAACGGATATTGTTTCGGCCATTGAAAATATCAGGCGGCGCCTGAAGCGGGTATCATTGCGCACGAGTTTTATAGTAGGGTTTCCTTCCGAGACCGATGAGGAATTCAAAGAATTATGCTCCTTTGTCAGATCGGTCAGGTTTGACAAGCTGGGAGTTTTCAAATATTCCAGGGAAGAGGGGACCAAGGCGTATAAAATGGAAGGGCAAATTGCAGATAAGAAAAAAGAGCGCCGTTATGATATACTGATGTCAATGCAGAAAGATATCTCTGCGTCGTTATTGAGCTCAAAATCTGACAGAATAGTTGAAGTTATTGTTGATGAGCATGGAAAAACCAATAAAGACTATATCTGCCGCAGTGTCTGGGACGCCCCGGAGGTTGACGGAGTTTTTTTCTTAAATGCAAAAAAAATCCTTAAACCGGGAGACATTGTCAGGGTCCGCGTTACCGATACTTTGGAATACGACCTGGTTGGAGAACTGGTTTGAAGAACAATGCTAATTGAAGCTATATATTGCTAAAAAAATCTTCACCTGACACGTAATAGAATGAATCTTCCTAATAAATTAACGTTAATGCGGATAGTTATGACATTTATCCTTATGGCATTTCTATTCCAACCCGGAGTAACGGCCAAGATAATCGCTCTTGTTGTTTTTTTACTGGCATGTATTACTGATTTTTTAGACGGCTGGCTGGCTCGTACAAGAAATGAGATAACTGATTTTGGAAAGATAATGGATCCTGTGGCAGATAAAGTCCTGGTGCTCGGGATATTTCTTTCATTTGTTCAGCTGCAGCTTGTTCCGGCATGGATGGTTATAATAATAATTATCAGGGAGCTTCTCGTTACCGGCTTCAGGTTGGTTGTAGTCCGTAGAGGCGCAGTCTTAGCAGCTGAGAGCGCAGGCAAACACAAGACAGTGTCTCAAATGGCGACAATATTTTTTATAATGCTCTTTATGATCTTGCGCGAATCAGCTGTGCGGTTTTCTTTCTGGAGCGTTGAATTTCAGGAAGGTTTCCAGGCTCTGGTATTAGTGTTAATGGGTATAGCAGTCACGCTTACTCTTTATTCGGGTTTATCTTTTTTATGGCAGAACAGAAAGCTCGTGCGAAGTCTTTAAAAAATAAGCTGATCAAGCTTATAGCCACTTTTTTTTATGTGGGAAAATTTCCTTTCGCTCCCGGTACCTTGGCAAGCCTTATAGGCCTCTTGCTTCTGGTTTGCGTCGCGCGTGTGTCATTTTTTGCTTTTTTTCTTTTTATTATTCTTGTCGCGCTTGGGTTTTATTGCTCCGGGAAAGCTGAAAAGTTGATAGGCAGAAAAGACCCGGGAGAGATAGTGATCGATGAGGTCTGCGGGGTTTTTCTTGTGTTTTTAGCTGTACCTCTGAATCTGGGCTTTCTTTTGACCGGTTTTATTTTGTTCAGATTCTTTGATATCGTAAAACCATTTCCTTTAAAAAGGCTAGAAAAATTGCCCGGCAGTTTTGGGATTATGTTTGACGACCTTTTGGCAGGTGTTTACGCTAATCTTATTCTTCAGATTCTTATAAGATTCCAGGCTTTTAAAGTTTAAGGTTGCGTACGGTGAGTATTTTATATAGAATGATATCAAATTCATAGAAGTCCAATAAAAAGCTGTTGGGCCATAGATAAAGGATAAAAATATGATTGAAAGAAGAGCTGATGTCAGGCAGGAATCTTTGGATATGATATATAATTTCGTGCGCCGCGGAATAAAAGAACGTGCGACAGACATCCATTGGGAGCCCCTTTCCATTATGGGAAAAGAGGAGCTGGTCATCCGTTTCAGGGTTGACGGGATCCTTAAAGATATTGATAAAGTTTCAGATGAAAAGACGAACCTTGCTTCTGTGATTAGCGCGATCAAGATAATGTCCGGTATGGACCCGACAAAGCGGCGTAATGAACAGGACGGCCGTTTTACATTCTTGCATGAGAATGTTGAATATGACGTGCGTGTAGCTTCAATGCCTACGATTCTGGGAGAGAAATTGGTTCTGAGGCTCATGGACCGCAACAGATATTGTATGAAACTTACGGAATTGGGCATGACTAAAGATGCTCTGGAGCTTCTGGAAACAATGGTTTTTAAGCCGGAGGGATTTCTCCTTGCGACCGGCCCTACCGGTTCAGGCAAGACCACGACGCTCTATTCTATAATTCAGCATATTTATAGCCGTGAAAAAAATATCTGCACCATTGAAGACCCTGTGGAAGTGCGTTTTCCGGGTATTAACCAGATACAGGTTGAACATGAGTTTGGCATGACATTTGTTACCGGCCTAAGGGCGATCATGAGGCAGGACCCTAATGTGATCGCGGTTGGAGAAATGAGGGACGCTGAGACTGTCCGCACAGCTCTTCAGGCAGCGCTGGCTGGTTCAATGATATTTTCAACTCTTCACGCGCGCGATGGTATCAATACAATCGTCAGGCTTCTGGATATGGGGGTTGAACCATTTTTTATTTCAACCGCTCTGACAGGGGTTGTTTCTCAGCGGCTGGTGCGTTTGGTCTGTAAAATTTGCAAAGGCCGAGGGTGTCCGCAGTGTTCCAATACAGGATACAAGAAAAGAATCGGTATCTTTGAAATTGTTAAAATTGGTGATATAATAAAGCAACTTATTCTGAGGAAGGCGTCCTACGAAGAGCTTAGGGCAGCTGCCATGGAACAGGGAATGGTCCCTTTTGCCAAGTCTATAGAGCCTTTGATCCAACAGGGCCTGACGACTCAGGAAGAAGTTGACAGGGTGTTAGCTCTGCAATAGCGTAAGGATCGTATGGGGAGAGTCCCTAGGAAATTAGGCGAACTGCTTGTTGAAAACGGTATACTGACAGAGAGTCAGCTTGTTACCGCGTTGGAGTCTCAGAAGAAAGAACGTAAGCTTTTAGGTGAGATAATTGTCCAGCTTGGATACGTGCCTAAGGAAAAGCTTGATGCGGCCTTGGCCAAGCAGTATGGCTCAAGGCTCGGGGAGATCCTTATCTCAAAGTGTCTGATAAGTTTTGAGCAGCTTCATGAGGCCTTAGATGAGCAGGAAAATTCATCCAAGTCGTTAGGCGAGATCCTTACAAATAAGGGTTATATATCCGAAGCTGATCTAATGGAAGGCCTGGTTAAGCAGTACAATATGCCATATATAAAGCTGGGTAATTATCAGATCAATCCTGATGCTGTAGGCAAGGTTCCGCTCGATGCATTAAAGAAATATTGTGTTTTTCCTATAAATGTGGAAGATAATATGCTTGTGGTCGCGACTTCCAACCCTGAAGATTTTATAGCAGAGTCGGATCTCAGGTTTTTATCCGGCATGTATGTTAAATTCGTCCTCGCTTCGAAATCCGAGTTACTTTCCTATATAGAGTAGGCCTTTTTAGCCTTTTATCGGCTCTGATCTAAAACAAATCATTGAACGCTTAGTTTATACTCGTGGCTAATTGAATATATTTGGCCGCTATCGAGATCACCCTCTACCCCCGGGCCCCTGTTGGGGAACCCTCCCGTGGTTCCCCCGTCTTCGCATTTTAAGCGAAGACGGTTCCCCTTCCGCTACGGCGTTATCGGGTGACTATCGATATCGTCAATTAAGCTTTGTTCAATGAACGACAGAATATATTAAGCCGCCATCGAATTTATCCTCTATCCCTGAGCCTCAGTTGGGGAACTCTTCCGCGCAGACTTTTACAAAAAAATTCCTGTTTGTTTTGACAGTAATATCGTATTTAAATCGCTATCGGGTGATCAACGATATCGTTTTGTTTATTTAAACTTTATTTGATGGAGAATAGAATGTGTTGGGCCACAAGAGGAGAGGGAGCTTTCAAAGAGGGTTAAGTTGTTGATAGCGAATACTGAGTGTTTAAGATTCTTGTCAGTTTCAAAGATCTTGTTGATAAGGGATGTTTTTTTGTGGGCTGAACGGATCCGTCCGATAGTGATATGCGGCTGGAAAGCGCGAATTTCATTTTTAAATCCTAATTTTAAAAAAACCTCATCTATCTTTGCTGCCATATTTTTTAATATCTTTTTCTCATCGTTTAAACCGATCCATAATATTCTGGCGTCTGAAAGAGAAGGGAATGCGCCTATGCGGCTCAGTTCAGTGTTAAATACATTCTGGCCGGAAAATTGTTTATCGAGCGAATGCCGGATACGCGCGATGTTTTCTACGTTTACTGAGCCTAAAAATTTCAAAGTCAAATGGATATTCTGCGGTTCTGCCCACTTTACGTCCGCCTCAGGCATTTTTAATTCATTTTGACAGGCTGATATCGCCCTTTTGATCTCTGCGGGTATCTCTATCGCTACGAATAGGCGTTTAGCTTCTACTGAAGACATTCTTTGAGGAGTTTTAGAGCGGCGTCCTTTGCTTTTGTTTTAATGGAAAGCCTGTTGCCCTTGAATTGGAATTTTTTGAAAAAATCATGATGGCCTATGGATATCGCGATAAACACAGTTCCTACAGGTTTTGAAAGTGAGCCGCCGCTTGGGCCGGCTATCCCGGTAACTCCAATGCCTATGTTTGCGCCTGCAAGATGTTTGATGTTTTTGGCAAGTTCAAGGGCCGTTTCCTGTGATACTGCTCCATGATACTTTAAGGTATCATGGGATACGCCCGCGAATTTAGTCTTTGATTCATTGGCATAGGCTATGATCCCTGCAAGGAAGTATTTCGAACTGCCGGCTATATTTGTGAAGGTGTGGGCTATCAGGCCGCCTGTGCAGGATTCAGCAACAGCTACAGTGAGTTTTCTTTTAATTAAAATATCAGCTAAAGTATTTTCTATCATGGGCCGGTCTGTTTTAGTAAAATAATGCGATATTATTGTTAATGTAAACGAAATTTATTCCGTCAGTTTTGGTTTGCAATTTTGATATTACGCTCCACAGAAGCCTTCCGCTACGGTGTTGTCGGGCGACTATCGATATCGTCTGTAAAGTATTATACGCCTGAACTATATCCTTGACAAACAGTAACTCAG
Organism: uncultured Planctomycetia bacterium; assembly: GCA_964429525.1. Lineage (GTDB taxonomy): Bacteria > Omnitrophota > Gorgyraeia > Velamenicoccales > Velamenicoccaceae > CAYSCK01. Next base: position 15,612 of record CAYSCK010000007.1, on the reverse strand, counting down.
TTGATATATTAAAGCCCGATCTTCGGGATAGGGTGAAAACCCCAGCTGGCAGTGAAAGTCTTGTAGGTTTTATAACTAGGCTAAGCCTGCGAGTCCGCCAAAGAAACAGTGGCGAGACAGATCAAGTGCGATTCTTGAGCCAATAGTAAAGCCTAGATGGAAGAAGGTCGGACAATTATTTATTTCATATCCCGAAGCAACATTTTTGCTTCGGATTTTTTTTGAGCATGCAGAAGGATAATTATGCATTTTAATACTATCGAAGAGATTCTGGCGGATTTTAAACAAGGTAAAATGATAGTAGTTGTTGATGACGAAGATCGTGAGAATGAAGGCGATCTTGTCATGGCCGCGAGTTTTACCACGCCTGAGCATATTAATTTTATGGCAAAGTATGGCCGAGGTTTGATATGCGTGCCAATGGAAGAAGACAGGCTTGAATCTCTTGATATTTATCCGATGGTGAGCCCATTTGCTAAAAATCATCCTGAGTCGGATCCTTATTCTACGGCATGGATGATATCTGTTGATGCTAAAGACGGGGTGACGACCGGTATTTCAGCTTTTGACAGGGCACGGACTATATCGCGGTTAATTTTCAGCGGCGCCAAGCGGGATGATCTTATCCGTCCAGGGCATATCTTTCCGTTGAAGGCACGCCGAGGAGGAGTGCTTGTGAGGGCAGGGCATACAGAAGCTTCTGTTGATCTGACAAAACTTGCCGGCCTTTATCCTGCAGGGGTTATCTGTGAGATCATGAACGAGGACGGAACGATGAGCCGCCTTCCTCAATTGGTAGAATTTGCAGAAAAACACGGACTGAAGATCTGCAGTATTGAAAGCCTTATAGAATACAGGCGTAGAACCGAATTTCTTGTTAAAAAGACAGCCGAGACAAAACTGCCGACAGAATTCGGTGAATTCAAGATGTCCCTTTATGAATCCATATTGGATCATTCGCTTCATGTGGCTCTGGCCATGGGGCTGGATGAGGAAACTAAGCCCGACGAGCCTGTATTGGTGAGGGTCCATTCTGAATGTTTGACAGGCGATGTGTTCGGTTCTCTGAGGTGTGACTGCGGCCTTCAGTTAAAAAAGGCTTTTAGCCTGGTTGCTAAAAATAAAAAAGGCGTGATACTTTATATGAAACAGGAAGGCCGCGGCATAGGATTGGCAAATAAATTGAGGGCTTATTCTTTACAGGATCAGGGCCTTGATACTGTTGAAGCCAATGAGGCGCTGGGGTTTGCCGCGGATTTAAGAGATTATGGTATAGGCGCTCAGATATTATCGGATCTTGGGATAAAGAAGATCAGGTTGCTTACAAATAATCCGAGAAAGATAGTCGGTCGTGAGGGGTATGGTCTTCACATAGTTGAACGCCTGCCTATTGAAACCCCTAAGACAGAAGAGAACACTCGTTATCTTAAGACAAAAAAAGAGAAGCTTGGGCATATGCTGGAGTAGGCGTGTACAACTGCCTGTCGGTAGACAGGGAGTTAACAACACAGAAAGTGTGGACTTTCCTAATACCAGATAATGAAAGGGTTTTACACAGAAAGTGCAGACTTTCGCATCAAAATGGGGGAAGGTCAATTCCGCCGGAGACGGGGAATAAATAAAATTAAACCAATGACTCCTTGCTTAAACGCTCGTCAATTCCCCTCGCCTGTATACCAGAGGTATGCGAGCGAAATTGACTTACGCAAGCTTCGCCTGCCTGCCGGCAGGCAGGGAGTTATCCCGCCGGAGGCGGAACTAAAGAAAGTTAAACTATATTCCTTGTCTGAACGTTCGTTAATTTCCCTCATAAGAGCCAGAGGCTATGAGTGGAATTTACTAACGCAAGTTGCGCCTGCCTGCCGGCAGGCAGGGAATTAATTCGCCGGAGGCGGAACTAAAGAAAGTTAAACTATATTCCTTGTCTGAACGTTCGTTAATTTCCCTCATAAGAGCCAGAGGCTATGAGTGGAATTTACTAACGCAAGTTGCGCCTGCCTGCCGGCAGGCAGGGAATTAATTCGCCGGAGGCGAATTAAGGAGGATGGGATGATCAAAGTCAGTGAAGGAAACATGATAGTAAAGAGCAAGCGTTTCGCCGTTGTTATCTCCAGGTTTAATGACATGGTTACCAGGTCTTTATTGGATGGTTGCTGCGATACGTTAAAAAGACACGGCGCAAAAGAGGCAGATATTGAGGCCTTCTGGGTTCCGGGATCTTTCGAGATACCTACAGTAGCTCTGAGACTTGCAAAAAACAAAAAATTCGACGCTGTTATCTGCCTTGGCGCGGTTATAAGGGGCGATACGCCGCATTTTGATTTCATAGCGAGTGAAGCTGCCAAGGGCGTTGCTTCAGTTTCGATGCAGACCGGCATCCCTGTGATATTCGGTGTTATAACTGCTGACACAATGGAGCAGGCTATAGAGAGAGCCGGCATCAAGGGCGGGAACAAGGGCCGCGACGCGGCGCTCAATGCTATTGAAATGGTGAATTTGTTGGATATAATATAAGCGGGGATAAAACTTGGCGAGTTGAAAACGAAGCTAAGTTATGTGTCCGGGCTTATCTGCCGAAGCTAAGAAACAAAAGTTGCTTAGCGTGGGCGTATATATTACTGATCAACTACGATTAACTTAAAAATTTATGCGAAAACGTACCAAGGCAAGAGAGTTGGCGCTTCAGCTTCTTTATCAGGCTGATCTGTCAGGGGTTGATGTATGCGGCCTTATTGAAAGTTTTTTTAATATGGAAGCTAATTCTGGGGAGGAGGCCTCTGTCCGGGATTTTGCGGTTGATTTAGTGAAGAACGTAAGTGACAAGATCAAAGTCCTTGATGAGTGCATATCGAAATTTGCCACTAACTGGCAGCTTGACAGAATGGCGACAGTTGACAGGAATATACTGCGCCTGGCTGCTTTTGAACTTCTTTATAAAGCCGATATCCCTCCAAAGGTTGCCATAAACGAAGCTGTGGAATTAGCCAAGAAGTACGGTGATCTGGAATCCGGTAAATTCGTCAATGGCGTGCTGGATAAGATCAATAAGACAAGCCTTCGCTTTACTTAAGTTGATGAAATTCGCCGATCTGCACGTTCATAGTCATTTTTCCGATGGCACATTCTCGCCAAAACAGCTTGTTGCTGAGGCATTAAAGGCCGGTTTAAGCTGCGTTTCCGTAACAGACCATGATACTACGGATGGTATTGACCCTACGATAAAAGAGGCTGGCTCTGATCTGGAGATCCTGCCCGGTATCGAGATGGCTTCTGAAGCCTTTGGCCAGGAAGTCCATATACTGGGTTATCTTATAGATCATCATAATGAAGATTTTCTGAAAATGCTCTCGCAGATGCAGGAAGCCCGCGTCAAACGTATATTCAGTATCTGTGAAAAATTAAATAAACTTAACATTGATCTTAAGCCTCAGGATATTTTTAACATGGCAGGTAATGGAACTGTCGGGCGTCTTCATGTTGCGCGTGTTTTGGTTGAAAAAGGTTTTTGCTCATCGGTCTCAGAGGCATTTTATCGTTACATAGGCGATAAGGGCCCTGCCTATACGGGAAAATTCAAGATGACTCCCGCTGAAACAATTAAATGGATCAAAGGAGTCGGAGGCGTGCCTGTATTGGCACATCCATATACACTCGGCAGTAAAGTTATTATTTCTGATTTTGTGCGTGACGGTATTATGGGTATTGAAGCGTATTATTCTGAGCACTCAAATTTTGAAGAGCAGGAGTTTGTAAAAATAGCCAATAAGTACGGTTTATTGATCACAGGCGGTTCTGACTGTCATGGGACGGCCAAGGAAGAGATCGGTATGGGCAAGGTTCAATTGCCTTATGAATATGTGGAGAAGCTGAAATCTGCTCGAAGCAAATTAATATCATAGTAAAGAATTTGTTATTGTTATAGTGAATAAGGGGCCCTATATATGGCAGCTGTTCTTAAGTATCCGGCAAAAAAATATATGCGCCTGGCTTTTGATCTGGCAAAAAAAGCCGAAGGCAGGACTTTTCCTAATCCTCTTGTAGGAGCTGTTATAGTCAGGGGCTCAAGGATCGTAGGCAGTGGTTTTCATAAAGTAGCCGGATCTGCGCATGCTGAGATAGTCGCACTTAAAGAAGCAGGGGGCCGCGCTAAGGGCGCGGTATTGTTTTGTACCTTTGAGCCTTGTTCTCATTTTGGCCGCACCGGCCCCTGTGTTGATGAGATCGTTAAGGCAGGCATTAAGGAAGTTTATGTCGGCATGGTTGACCCAAATCCTTTAATAAGAGGTGCGAGCATTGAAAAACTCCGTTTGAGCGGAGTAAAAGTGCATGTTGGTTTTTTAGAGAAAGAGATAGCATCTTTAAACAGGCCATTTATCAAATCTATGACAAAGGGGTTGCCGTTGGTAACTATAAAGATCGCTGAGTCTTTAGACGGCAAGATCGCGACTAAAAACGGCGAATCCAAATGGATAACGTCTGAGCCGGCAAGGCGCTATTCTCACGGGCGGAGAGTATTTTTTGATGCTATCATGGCCGGTGCGCGCACTGTTATCAGTGATGACCCTGGATTAGAGCCTGGTAAAAAGAGCGGCGCGCATAAATTGACAAAGTTGATAATAGATTCAGAGCTTAAGATACCTTTGAGCGCGCGCCTTTTTAAAACCAGACAGCGCGTTATTATCGCTGCGGTAAAGCCGAATAAGGTAAAAGAGCGCCTGTTGTTAAAGAGAGGTGCTGAGGTTGTTTATACGAAATCAAAGAACGGACGCGTTGATCTGAAAGATTTTTTGAGAATATTGAATAAGTCTGAGATAAGGAGCGTGCTTGTTGAGGGCGGTTCGAGCTTGACCGGTTCTTTGCTTGATGAAAGATTGGCCGACAGGATCATGGTTTATATTGCGCCCAAAATTATAGGAGGCGTAAAAGCTCTTTCTTGTGTAGGAGGCTATGGCGCAGGCAGGTTGTCTGAAGCCATTAATATGGCAAATATGGATTTAAAAATGATAGGGCAGGATATTCTGATAGAAGGCGATCTGATATACAGCTGATATGTTTACAGGCATTGTTGAGGAGATCGGAGAAGTCAAGCTTTTGCGCAGGCAGGGTGCGTGTGTCAGGCTTGAGATACAGGCTGAAAAATCGGCTTCAGACGCAAAAATAGGGGATAGTATCTGCGTTAATGGGGCTTGCCTTACTGTTGTTACTGCAACGCGTAATACTCTCGCTTTCGATATCATGCCTGAAACATTAAATATATCAACGTTAAAATATTTCAGAGCAGGCCGGAAAGTTAACTGCGAAAGGGCTTTGAAGGCCGGTGACCGTATAGGCGGCCATTTTGTATCCGGGCATATTGATTGCATAGGCATTATACGTACTAAAAAAATATCCAGGGGGAATCTGGAGTTAGGTATCGGTGTGCCGGTATCTTTTTTAAAATATGCCTTGCGTAAGGGGTCTATAGCTGTTGATGGAGTCAGTTTAACCGTATCTGACGTAAGACGAGGCTCTTTTTTTGTCTGCCTTATTCCGCATACTGCTAAAAATACGATTTCAGGGAGCTATTCCGCAGGAGACAGGGTGAATATCGAGTTTGATATGCTTGCCAAGTCCAGTTAAAACAGCCTTGCTGAGGGTTCATTTTCTGATCAAATCTTGCGTGAGGCAAGGTTGTCAATCAATTCGGTTTGTGATAAACTAATAAAATATATAGATTTAAAAATTTGGTAATATTCGGGGAGTAGCGCAGTTTGGCTAGCGCGCAACGTTCGGGACGTTGAGGCCGTGGGTTCGAATCCCACCTCCCCGACCAATTTTTGCGCCAGAGCAAAAATTGGCCGGGTGTCGATGAAGCCGTAGCGAGACGACAAGCCGAGCAGGCTGAAATCGGCCGAGACACCAAAATACTGCGCCAGAGCAAAAATTGGTCGGGTTCAATAAAATTAAGAGTTGAACCTGTAAAGATATGAATAAGCGCCTAAATGTTTTTTTCAAAGGTACTGTGCAGGGCGTGGGTTTTCGTTATGCCGCTGTTTCTATTGCCAATCGCCTGAATATTTATGGTTGGGTAAAAAATTTGCATAGCGGAGAGGTTGAAATTTTAGCTGAAGGGCCTGAGCAGGCATTGCGTGAGCTTCTGGATAGCCTGGATAAAGAGTTCGGCGGTTATATCAGCGGCAAGAAAGTAGAGTGGGAAGAGCCTACCTCTGAATTTAAGGATTTTGATATCAGGTTTGACTGACACCACACATGCGCTATTGTTTTTTTCTAAAGTTTATTCCAGTCTTGAAGCATTCGAAGTTGTCCTCGATGTATCTAAGAATTTCCATATGGATAGGTTTTTTTACAGGCTATCTGTCGGTTATGGCGCCGGTGAGAACAAACGCACGGCTCTATATCACTGATGGCCTAGGCCCGGAGCGATAGGTATGGATATCAAAAGAGACCTGGAAGAATTGCGCCAGGAGATCAGGCATCACGATTGTCAGTATTATGTGCTTGATGATCCTGAAATTTCTGACATGGAGTACGACCGCCTTATGAAGCGGCTGAAGGGCCTTGAGGAGAAATACCCAGGGCATATAACTCCGGATTCTCCCACACAGCGCGTAGGCGGAGAGCCTGTTGAAGGTTTTAAGACGATACAGCATAAGCAAAAGATGTTCTCCCTTGATAATTCCTATAGTTTTGATGATGTCAGGGAATGGGACGAGCGTGTTAAAAAGGGGTTGGGGAGCGAAAAAGGCTTAAGTTATGTTGTGGAGCTTAAGATGGATGGAGTGAGCGTTAACCTCAGCTATCGGGAGGGTTTATTGGTTACCGGAGCGTTACGCGGTGACGGAGGCATGGGGGAAGATGTTACGACCAATATCAAAACTATCCGTGCTATACCGCTGAGGCTTTTAGGCAGTGTGCATCCGGATTTTCTGGAAGTACGCGGTGAGGCTTTTATGTCGCGAAAGGATTTTGATGGCATGAATAGGGAGCGTGAAGCAACCGGGCAGCAGCTTTTTGCTAACCCGCGGAACGCTTCGGCAGGAGCTTTAAAAACATTAGACCCTAAGATTGTTGCCGGCCGCAAGTTATTGTTTTTCGCGCATTCTCTGGGTGAAGCAGTCGGATTGGATTTTACTTCGCAGGAAGATTTTTTGAACAGAGTAAGGGCGTGGGGTGTTCCTGTGAACCCGAATACAAAAGTGTGTTCAGGCATCGGAGAAGTTATTAAATTCTGCGGCTATTGGCAGGAAAAAAGAAATACTTTGGATTATGAAATTGACGGAATTGTTGTCAAAGTCAATGATCGCATTCAGCAAAAGGGGCTTGGATTTACGCTCAAAAGCCCAAGGTGGGCTATGGCGTATAAATTTCCAGCTTATCAGGCAACGACAAAAGTGAAAAATATCACGGCAAACATAGGCCGGACCGGAGTATTGACCCCGGTTGCCGAGCTTGAACCTGTGGAATGCGGTGGCGTTACAATAAGTAACGCGACATTGCATAATTTTGACGAGATAGAGCGTCTTGGTATCAGGATAGGTGACAGGGTTGTCCTTGAAAGGGCAGGCGATGTTATACCAAAAGTCGTGAAGGTGATCAAAGGAGTCCGGACGGGGCATGAAAAGAAATTTGATATTCCTGAAAAATGCCCGTCTTGCGCAAGCCGCATTATTAAGGAAAAAGATGAGGAAGTAGCTTACAGATGTTTAAATCCGAGCTGTCCCGCGCAGCTTGAAAAAGGCCTTATGCATTTTGCTTCAAGGTCTGCCATGGATATTGAAGGCATGGGTGATGCGGTTGTGAGGCAGTTGCTTGAAAAGAAGCTCGTGAAGGATTTCTCGGATATCTATACGCTTAAAAAAGATGATCTTTTAAAGCTTGAGCTTTTTAAGGAAAAGAAGGCGCGGAACCTTCTTGATGGTATTCTCATGAGCAAGGACCGGCCTCTATCAAGGTTGTTATTTGGATTAGGCATAAGGCATGTGGGCGAAAGGTCAGCTGAGATCCTGGCTCAGCATTTCCATACACTTGATAAATTGATCGCGGCAAAACAGGAGGATATGGGTTCTATCCATGAGATAGGGCTTGTGATAGCGCATTCAGTTTACCAGTTCTTCAATTCAAAAGAAACGAACCGGCTGCTCGAAAAATTGAAAGATGCCGGTATAAATATGTCTCAGCCCAAAAAAAAGCTTATCTCATCGCCTGTATCCGGGAAGACGTTTGTCTTTACAGGCGAGCTCGAGAGCCTGTCAAGAAGCGAAGCTGAGGCCCTGATAAAAAATATGGGCGCCATGGCGGTCTCGAGCGTCAGTAATAACCTTGACTATTGTGTTGCCGGTAAAAACCCGGGATCGAAGTTAAAAAAGGCAAAAAAATTAAACACGACTGTGCTGAACGAAGATGAGTTCAGAAAATTGATAGGGGTATCCGCATGATCAAATACAGAAAAATGGCAGTGGTTGTGATATTGTTTGTATCAAGCGTGTTTCTGCTATCCGGCTGTGAAACGCTGCGAAAGAAATTCACGCGTAAGCGCAAGAACAAGGAATCGACTGAGACGGTTGTTATCGTTCCGCGCGATTACAGCGCGCACCCATTTCCGAACGATGTGCTTTATAAGCAGTATTTTGTGTACTGGAAATCATGGAATCAGGAACTTGTTTCAAGTTTAAGCGAAGCGGAGAATTATAAAAAGATCGATGAATGCGTGGATCAAAGCTTGGCGAATATGAAGAAGATGCAGGCTTATCTTAAGGAAGAAAAGGGAAAAGAGTTTGAAGTGTTCGTCAAAAAGACCGAGGTGCTCAAGGAAGAAATTATGGCCGCAAAGAATATGCCGCCTTCGCGGATGAACATTCTTCGCTATAGCGCTGACCGTATTTTAAGCAATGTTATCAGGAATTTTGATTTAAAGAAGATGAAAGATCATCTGAAGTAAAATTTATTACTGTGCCGCGGAGCTTTGTTTGCAGTGTTCTGGGTTTGTTTTGGTTTATTTTGAATTAGTTACCTAAACGAAATAGGTGGTTGTTCTTTGGAAAAATTGTTTCAAGCTCCGCTCCGAGCCGAAGTAGTGCTTTGCAACGCAGAAAATCCAACTAAAAATGCACAACTCGCCCTAAAATTTAGATTTTGGTAATGGCTCAAACAGTGCATTTTTGCGCCGTTAGGCGCCGCTAGATTTTCTGCTCTACTTCGGCAGTCGCTATGCTTTGAAACAATTTTCCCTTTTAAGAAGTCACCGAGAGATATTCAGGTTTTTTTACCCTGCGAGGGAGTATGAGCGGGACGAACGAGACGTAAACCGAAGTCAACGGCAAAAAATTTCGTTCGATAAACAAGAGCATTGCATTGCTCAGGATTTTAAGGTTTATTTTTGAAGCGGGTATTTTCTACCGGATGAACAAGAGCACTGATGAAAATATATAAAGTAGTAGTTGGGATGCTCGGAACAAATTGTTATATTGTGGCTTCAGAAAAGAATAACGCTTTTATCATTGATCCCGGGGATAATTCCGAAAAGATAAAGGATGTTATTTCAAAGCATAATTTAAATGCTTTATTCATTGTCAATACGCACGGTCATGTTGACCACATAAAAGATAACGCTGTTTTTGGATTGCCGGTCTACGTGCACGAGATGGAGAATGCCATGGTGAGCGACCCTAAGGAGAATCTTACATCCGCTTTTTTGGGAAGTTTTGATCCTGTTGTGCCGGCGCGTCTTTTAAAAGACGCAGATACAGTTGAATTGGATGAGTTGTCGTTCCGCGTGCTCCATACCCCCGGGCATACTCTTGGCGGAATATGCCTTTACGGGGGCGGTGTTTTATTTTCAGGAGATACTCTTTTTTGCGCCGGAGTAGGACGGACAGATTTTCCGGGAGGAAGCTATAAATTGCTGTCTGAGTCATTGAAAAATCTGTCAAAACTTCCTTCTGACACAAAGGTCTATCCGGGGCATGGGCAGGAGACAACTATTGGAGGCGAGTTATCCTTCTGACTTCTGCCAGAGCGCTGTACTTCTTTACCACATGTATTGATAATAGCATAGTCAGTTTCTTTTAGAGGGTTTGAATGGATAAATATGTAGAGTTGTTCCTGGATTACTTAAGCGTTGAGAGGGGATTATCCAAGAACACGGTACTTTCTTATCGCCGCGATCTTAAAGCCTATATAAAATTTATTGATTCGGTAGCGAAAAAAAACCTGCAGACCAGCGATCGTGATACGATAAGAGATTTCATGTTTTATGAGAAAGACAAGGGGTTGTCTGCAGCCAGCATAGTCCGTAATCTCACGGCCTTGAGGATGTTTTACAGATTTTTAGCGCGAGAGCGGCTTATAAAGACGGATGTATCTACATATATTGATACGCCGCGGCTTTGGAAAAAAATACCGGATATTTTGGATTTAAGCGAGGTTGAACGCCTTATAGATGCCCCTGATATAAATACGGACCAGGGGATCCGTGACAAAGCGATTCTGGAGCTTTTGTACGCGACCGGTATGAGAGTCTCTGAGATCTCCAACGTTAAATTAAATGATATTAACGCTGATGTCGGTTTTTTGCGTTGCCTGGGCAAGGGCAGGAAAGAACGCATAATTCCTTTAGGAAAAAAGGCGATAGCGGCAATAGCGCGCTATGCAGAAAAAGCGCGTGGTAAACAGTCGGTGAAGTTTCAGTCCCCGGAGCTTTTTCTTAGCCGTTCAGGGAAGAAAATATCGCGTATATCTTTGTGGAAGCTTGTAAAGGCTTACGCCAAGAAAGCCAGGATAAAAAAGTCTATGAAGCCTCACATCCTGCGGCATTCTTTTGCCACGCACTTGCTGGAAAGAGGCGCTGATCTTCGCAGCGTGCAGGAGATGCTGGGGCATGCCGACATATCCACTACGCAGATCTATACGCACATTAACCGAGATAGGCTTAAGTCTATACATAAGTCATTTCATCCGAGAGGTTAGAATGCTTTTTATAAAAAAAATGAAAGAGATCCCAAAACCTCTGGCAGATTTTATAGCTTTCAGCGGTAATCTTGCTGATAGAAAAGGGCTGCGCGTTTTTATCGTCGGCGGGTTTGTCCGCGACTTATTTCTGGGCGTTTCAAATTTTGATGTTGATATAGCGGTTGAAGGAGATGCTGTAGCTTTTGCGCGAACTCTGGCAGACCAGCTATCCTGCTCTATACTGGTCCACAAAAGATTTGGGACCGCGGTAATTCGGTCTCCTGAAGGGTTTAAAGTTGATATTGCGACGGCAAGAAGAGAGGTATATGAGAAACCCGCGGCTCTGCCTGTTGTAGCCGCAGGCGCGATAAGGGATGACCTTTTCAGAAGGGATTTTACTATCAACGCGATGGCGATATGTATAAATAAGGTTGATTATGGCAGGGTCTTTGATTTTTACTGCGGTATGGATGATCTAAAGAAGCGATTGGTGCGCGCGTTGCATAGCCTGAGCTTTATTGATGATCCTACGCGCATTTTGAGGGCTGTCCGGTTTGAGCAGAGGCTCGGTTTCAGTATTGAGAAAGAGACTTATGGGTGGATGAGGGCTGCCGCGCGCTCCGGGATGCTTGAGGTTGTGCATAAACACAGGTTGCGTGATGAACTTGTCCTGATATTTAAAGAAGAAAAGCCGTTTAAGGCGCTGAGCAGGCTTTATAAATCGTGCGGTTTTGATTATATTTTTAAAGGCTTGCGGTATGAACGATCCTGGGGCAAGGCATTTCAGGGTGTCGAAAAGGCAGTGCGGTGGCATAAGAAACATCTTGTTCAAAAGCGCCACATTGAGTCTTATATAATGTATATGTCTTTATTCTTTTACTCTCTGAGCCTGAAAGATATGAAAAGAGTAATGCTTGATTTTGCTTTTCATAAGGGGGAGAGCTGCCGTATCTTGTCTTTAAAGGAGCATTTTGATCTTATTGAAAAATCACTGGCAGACAAAAAAGCCTCGCCCAGCGTCGTGTATCGCGTGCTTGAGCCTTTGAGCTGCGAGGTTATTCTTTTAATATTGGCTTTGTCATCCGAAGCCAGGGTAAAACAGCATGTGGAGGATTTTCTTTCTGTGCACGATGGCTCAAAGCTGCATCTTACAGGGGAGGACCTATTGCTCATGGGTGTTAAACCCGGGCCTGGATTCAAAAAGATCTTGGATGAACTGCTCTCTGCCAAGATAGACGGCAGGGTAAAAGACAGGTGCGATGAATTAAAGCTTGCCGAAAAATTAATACTAGAGAGGTGAGTGTTTTCATGAGAAGCTTGATCAACAGCGCGGTGAACTATTACATGGAGATGAATACATGAGTCGAGCTGAAAAAGTAGCTGAAGGCATAAGGCGCGAAGTGGGCAGTATTCTGCAGAATGAGGTGCGTGACCCACGCTTGGGGTTTACTACGATAACACGCGTTGAGCTTACTCCTGATCTGCGTTTCGCGCGTATTCTCTTCAGTGTCTATGGTGATGAATCTCAGTGGCAGCATACACAGGATGCCCTGGAGAACGCGTCCGGTTTTATCCGTCACGCGTTGGGTGAACGCCTTGGTTTGCGTTTTGTGCCTGAGATATTATTCAAGGCGGATCATTCGTCCGAATATAGTATTATTATAGAACAGAGGCTGGATGAGATAAACGCCGATGAGCCATCGGTGTTACATACGGAGAAAAAGAAAAAAAATGCCACCAAAAAAATTACTCGCGGAAATACGAAAAAAAAGTAACAAGACTTTTCTGGTCTGCGCTCATATAAATCTTGAGGGAGATGCCCTTGGGTCGGAATTGGCGGTTTATTGGCTGCTTAAGGCGTTGGGTAAAAAGGTCATTCTTCTAAATGAAGATAATGTGCCACGTGAATATGCCTTTTTACCTGGAGCAGAATTCATCAGGCATAGGGCTGAGGCTCTGGATTATGACATCGCGATCCTGGTCGACTGCTCTGATACGTCGCGTATCGGTAATATTCAAAAATTATTGCGTAAGGACAGGCTGATTATAAATATTGACCATCATATATCCAACAGCCGTTTTGGGGATGTCAACTGGATTGAAGCCGGTTCGTCTTCCGCGTGTGAGATGATCTTTTATCTGTTCAAGGCGCTTGGTGTGAAAATTAAAAAGCGCGAAGCTATATGTTTATACGCCGGAATAATGACTGATACCGGGTCGTTTAAATACAAGACTACGTCCTGGCGCACGCATTATATAGCATCCGAACTTTTAAAGACCGGGCTTGATGTTTATCGGATTTACCGCTATATCAACGAATCCTTGAAAGTCGGCACAGTTGAGGCTTTGGGTAAGATAATCCGCACACTTTCAGTTTCAGATGATGGCAGGGTGGCCTGGCTTGTCGTGAATAACAGCCTTATACGGAATGAGCCGGATTTGGCTGAGGCGACTGATAGCATAATATATTTCGCGCGTTCAATAGCCGGCGTAGAAGTTGCCATGCTCTTTAAAGAGATAAGGGCGAATAAAGAAACGCGCGTGAATTTCCGCTCGACAGGGAAGGCGGATGTCAACAGAATAGCAAAAGTTTTTGGCGGCGGCGGCCATCGGATGGCGAGCGGCGCAACGATCAGGGGAAATTTTAAGGAGTCAGTTGAGAAGGCAGTTATGGTAGCCAGGAAAGAGGTCGCAGGATGAAAGACGGGATATTGATAATAGACAAACCAAGCGGGATCACGTCGCATGATTGCGTAGATCTGGTGAGGAAGAGACTTAAGACAAAAAGGGTCGGGCATAGCGGCACTCTTGATCCGGTTGCGACCGGAGTTCTTGTGCTTCTCGTTGGCAAGGCCACCAAGCTTTTTTCGAAGTTCGTTTCGTTTGACAAGGAGTATGAGGCAACTTTGAAACTCGGTGTTGTTACTTCCACAGGTGATTCGGAAGGAAAGATATTAAGTGAGAAAGATATTTCACATTTAACAGAAGCGGATGTGCGAAAAGTCTTTGAAGAGTTTGTAGGCATGAGGGAGCAGGTTCCACCCATGGTGTCTGCTATAAAGCATCATGGCCAAAGGCTCTATGAACTCGCGCGGCGCGGTATAGAGGTGGAGAGAAAATCAAGGCTGATCAATTTATATGAACTAAAGATCACGCGTATGCAGTTGCCTGAGATTGATTTTTTTGTGCGTTGTTCCAAGGGTACATATATCCGCCGCCTCGGTGAAGAGATCGGCGAGAAGCTAGGCGTAGGCGGTTTTATTTCTTATATTCGCAGGGTTTCTCTGGGGCCTTTCAGCATAAAAGAGGCCGCAAAAATAGATGATGTGAATGAAAGTTATCTGCGGGATTGGGAATTTTCCTGAATCTAACCTACGCGATAAGATCGTCAGTATCGGAGTTTTTGACGGGGTTCATCGTGGCCATCAAAAAATATTGCAGGCTCTGGCGCGCGACGCGCGCAAAAGCGGCCAGAAGAGCGCTGTTGTAACATTTGCGGACCATCCGTCGTTGATACTCTACCCTCCGGAAAAAGTCCCTGCCCTTACATCGCTTGAGCATAAACTGGAATTTATATCTCAGCAGGGCGTTGATACCTGCTATGTGCTTTATTTTAATAAGCATGTCGCCGATATGCCGGCGGAAGATTTTGTCAGGGAGATACTGATACGGCGTATCGGTATGGCAGCTCTTTATGTGGGCGAAGATTTCTGCTTGGGGAGAAAAGCCGGCGGTAATATCGCGGTTTTAAAAAAGCTTTCTATTATGCTTGGATTCCGTCTGAGGGTTTTCATGCACTTAAAGGTCAAAGGACGTATAGTCAGCAGTACCCTGATACGTTCTCTTGTCGCAGAAGGAGACCTGAAGCTGGCAGAGGCTTTTCTTGGCCGTCGCGTATCGTTTTTGGGGCGCGTGGTGCATGGTGACGGCAGAGGCCGGATCCTGGGATATCCTACTGCAAATATTTTGCCATATCACGAAGTCCTGGCGCCGTTCGGTATATATTTAAGTTTGGCGCGCATGGGAAAGCGCGAATACAAGAGTCTCACTTATATAGGTTCAAAGCCGACTTTCCAGGATGATCGCGCTTTGCGAAGCATTGAAGTTTTTTTGTTCGGAGAACACCGCAGCCTTTATGGCCGTAAAATAGAAGTAAGCCTGTTAAAAAAATTACGGCAGGATATGAAATTCCCTTCCAAAGAATCTCTCGTAAAACAGATGGAGCGCGATGTGCTTGAGGCAAAATCCCTTTTCAAGAAACTTTCCTAATCATGCTGTGGGGACATTCTGGGCTTATTTCTTCACAGGGATGTTTGTTTTGCCCCTGAGAGGCAAACCTGCACTCCTTTTCAGCTTCCTCGCTCTCCCCGCGCTTTGCTTCACGAAGCAAAGCACGGGGATCCGTGCCCGCTCGTCGCTTCAAGGCCCTGTTCAGAAATAAGCCCAGAATGTCTCAATCTGCATTAACTCTTAACCTAAGTTACCGACTTTAGTAGGTGGTGGGGGAGCGTGGAGGTGAAGGCCCCACGCCTTATATATTCCACCAACGAAGTTGGCGGCATGGTGTTCTTTGGAAAAATTGTTTCAAGCTCCGCTCCAGGCTGAAGTAGTGTTTTGCAACGCAGAAAATCCAACTAAAAAAACAACCCAAACACACCCAACACA
>CAYSCK010000006.1:0-28460 GCA_964429525.1 uncultured Planctomycetia bacterium | reverse complement strand
CGTTTTGTTTTAAACGATATGCCGGTAAGGTTCAAAGATTTAAAAGTCGGAGAGAAAGGAGGCGGCCTCTGTAAAGACATTGGCGGTGGAGGTATGGGCGCTGAGTTTAGCCGTGAACTTAAACCCGGGACGCCGTTGGAAATGTGGGTGGACCTGTCGGATGGTTTTGAATCATTGCATCTATTGGGCAAGGTTGTATGGTTCAATCTATTGGGCGCGTCTTGCCGCGTAGGCGTTGCTTTTGACAGGCCGCGGTTGATGGGTTTGTCTCGTATATTAAAGTATGAAATAACGGAGGCGATATGAATGAGAACAGGGAGGCGGTTCGGTGGAACATAATCTTGCCAGTGCGATACGTGGGCTTGACTATGCACGCGGAAAGTTCAGCCATGACTAGGGATCTAAGTGTGCTTGGAGCAAGGTTGGCTATGGTAGAGAGGCACAGGCCGGGTGATAAGCTTGAAATGATGCTGGATATGTCTGCAGGAGATAGCAGTCATCCTGTGTGTGTTGACGCGGATGTGGTGTGGCAGAAGGTTGTTTGCGATTCAAAAGAGGAATGTAACTATATGACAGGAGTGGTATTTAGGAATATTAACGAGTGCCATAAGCAGAGCCTTGTTGAATACGTATCCCTTAACTATATCCATGAATTCAGGCAGCATTGGTGGGATGGGGTATAGCCGTTTTTAGGATAAAAGGAGCGTAAAAAAAAAGATATTTTTATGCTTGACCTCTATGGGGCAATATGCTAAACTTTTCGAATCTATTTTCTATTGATATCAACGGGTTATGTTAATTTTATCAACAAAATAAAGGAGTGAAATACTGACAAATGAAGTACGGACATTTTTCACCCGATGGACTTGAATTTATCATTAATGATCCCGCAACACCGACTCCCTGGATTAATTATTTAACAAACGAAAAATATTGCGCCATTATTTCGCAGACCGCCGGCGGTTACAGTTTCTACAGGGATTGCCGCACGGACAGGATCTTGCGTTGGGCGCCTGATAATAAAAATTTTGACCGTCCCGGCCGTTATATATACGCAAGGGAAGTAAAGGGCGAAGGACGAGGGACGAAGGACGCTAACCGAAAACCGCAAACCGCTAAAGCCTGGTCATTAACATACCAGCCTTTGCGCGTCGAGCTTGATTCATACGAATGCCGCCATGGCCTGGGTTACACGTCAATTTCATCCGAATATAACGGAGTTAGATCCAACATCACTTATTTTGTCCCTGTAGATGATGATTGTGAATTATGGCTTGTTACCCTTACCAATAATACCAATAAAGAAAAGAAGCTGGAATTATATCCTTACGTTGAATGGCTTATTGGCGATTACCAGGAAGAGCTCAGATACCGCAACATAATGAATCTTTATAACAAGATGTGGTATGAAGAGAACCATAATATTATCTTCGGTTGGAAGACCGCTTTTTGGCAGGGCATGAATATAAAGGAATTCAAAAATTACGGATTTTTCGCGACTAACCTGGATGTAAAAGGTTATGCCACAAGAAAACAGGAATTTTTAGGGCGCTATAATACCGAAGAAAAGCCTGAAAGTATTTTAGAAGGTAAATTCAAGAATTCCCCTCTCTGCGCCGGAGAAGACGGGATAGCCTGTTTCAAGAATGTCGTGAAGCTGGCGCCTAAGCAGGCAAAGGAATTTGTTGTTATCCTGGGTGAGACGGAAGGCCAGTCAAACGCCGTCAAGCTTGTTGAGAAATACAGAGACCTGAACGTCGTCAAAAAAGCGCTTCAGGAGACGAAGGCGTTATGGAAGAAACGTATCACGGAAAATATCGTTATAAAAACACCGGATAACGATTTTGATAATATGGTCAATATCTGGGTTAAATACCAAGTCTATATATGCAATCTCTGGTCGCGTTCTCCGTCGTTCTATCACGAGGGTTCAGGCGGAAGAGGTTATCGCGACTCCTGCCAGGATTCCGAGTCAATAGTTTCCATAAACCACGGGCTAACGCGCAAAAGGATACTGCAGATCGCTTCCCTCATACGTAAAGACGGCACATCAGCCCCTGGTTGGTCTGATACTGCCGGGTCCAATCAACATCGCCCCAATAAAGACCATCAGATATGGCTTACCGCCACAGTGCGCGCTTATATCCAGGAAACAGGCGACAAGGATATTTTAAAAGAATATGTTTCGTATTTAAAAGATAAGTGGTTGGGCGGTTGGGAGATAGACTCTCACCATAAAGGCGGGCCTCAAACCGACGGAGAAGGCACTCTTTTTGAGCACCTTGAGAAAAACCTTAATTTTTGTTTTAATGACGTCGGCGAACGCGGCCTTCCTAAAATAGGGCACGCGGATTGGAACGACGCTATTGACGCTGCCGGTAAGAAGCATAAGGGCGAAAGCGTATGGCTTGCTCAGGCATTGGTGCGCTCTCAGAAATATTTCGCGGAGCTCGCGGAACTTATGGGAGATAAGGAAAAGGCACAGGAATTTCTGGATAAAGCAAAGACCATGGCTGAAAGAGTGAATACGATAGCATGGGACGGCGATTGGTATACGCGTGGTTTTACGGACGACGGCATACCTTACGGCGTCAAAGCCTACAATGAAGGCAAGATCTATATCATGAGCCAGGCCTGGTCCATTTTAAGCGGCATCGCCGAAGGCGAGCGACTGCAGAAAGTTTTAAAGTCATGCGATAAGTATCTTGACGGCCCTCATGGCATCGCGATGTTCTATCCTGCTTTTACGAAATTCCGTCCGGAGCTGGGCCGCATCAGCATGTTTGCCGAAGGCACCAAAGAGAACGCCGCTGTATTCTGTCACGCGGCGCATTTTTTACTTGTGGCATATGCCATGGTCGGCCGCGGTAATAAATTGTATGAAGGGATGTGCAAAATAATGCCGAATAAGCAGAAGGATTATGACCTGTACAAGTCAGAGCCTTATGTTTACGCGGAATACCTGGTCGGGCCGGAAAATCCGTACCGTTATGGCGAGGGGCAGTTTACGTGGATCACCGGCGCATCAGGGTGGGCTTTCATGGCAGCGACTGAATGGGTCTTGGGCGCGCGCCGCGATTACGACGGTCTGCGCATCGATCCCTGCATACCTTCGCATTGGAAAAAATGTTCTATACAGCGGCCTTTCAGGGGCGATGTATATGAGATAGATATTGAAAATCCAAAAGGCGTGGAAAAAGGCGTTAAAGAGCTTTATGTTGATAATGAGCTTATACATGGCAATCTTGTCAAGTATGTTGGCGACGGCAAGACGCATAAGGTGCGTGTGGTGATGGGATAATTTTTAAGGTTACGAAAGTTACTTGAAGTTTCTTAATGTTCCTTTATGTTGCAAGAAGCAACTTTAAGTAACCTTAAGGAACATGATGGAACCTAAAGAAACATAAAGTGGGAGAAATAATGATTAATTTAAAAGGAAAGTTTATTTATCTGACTTCTGTCTTCGGTTTTTTGGCTTCGATATTTTTTATTGCTGGTTGCGGAGATCAGCAGTCCGCGCCTCAGCCAGGCGCGAAAAAGATCATTGTCTGGCATTGGATGACGGATAGAGAGGCCGCGTTCACGGAATTAGCCAGTCAATATAAAGCAAAGACCGGTATTGATGTGGTCTTTGAGCTTTATGCTCCATCAGACGCGTATACACAAAAGGTCAGGGCTGCCGCGCAGGCTTTGGCGCTTCCTGATATATTCGGATTGCTTGGAGAGAAGAGGGATTTTGCTTCTTTTATTAAAGCCGGCCATATCGCGGATTTAACTCAGCGTATGGAAGCTGATAAAAGCTATTGGAAGAATATGATCTTTGAAAAAGCCCTCGCTGTGAATGAATTTAAAGAAGGAAATGAACACGGCGTTCCGGCAGGTATTTATGGCGTGCCGATAGATGTCATGAATATACAGATGGTTTATAATAAGAATCTTTTTAAGAAAGCGGGGCTTGACCCAAATAAGGCTCCACAGACCTGGGATGAATTCAGGGCGGCATGTGAAAAATTGAATGCCGCAGGTATCCAGGGTTTGGTGAGCGGTTGGGGAGAAGTGTGGATGATAGATTGCTTCGCTTCCAATCTTGCTTTTAACGTTATGGGGCCTGAAAAAGTTTTCTCCACTTTGCGCGGAGAAACGCCGTATTCGGATCCTGACTGGATAAAGGTATTTTATCTGTTTAAAGAATTGGCTGATAAGAAAATGCTGGCAAGCGGTATAGTCACAATGGTGAATAAAAGCGCTGAGCAGTCTTTTGCAAATGAGCGCGCCGCGTTCGCGTTTAACGGTTCCTGGTGCGTAAATGTCTATCATGGCATGAATCCAAATCTTGATTATGGCGTCATGCTTCCTCCTAAAGTCAATGCTCAGAACTCTGTCTATATCTGGGGCGGCGGCGGTTCATCGTTTTTAGTCAATGATAGATCCACGGTGAAGCAGGAGGCGATAGCGTTTTTAGAATGGCTGACAAGTTCCGAGCAACAGGCGCTTTTGGCAAAAGAGACGCGCAATATGCCTTCTAATAAAAAGGCGCTTTCTGATATCCCTCCCATATTGGCGGAATTTGCCAAGGGTATGGATAACGTGACGCATCCGAATGTCTGGCCCGTAAATGAATTGCCCAGGGTTATAGAGCGTTTTGACAAAGGCCTGCAATCTGTTATTATTGGTGAAAAGACGCCTGAACAGCTTGGCGCTGAGCTGACTAAATTAAAAGCTGAAGAGATGGCGAAGAAGAGAAGTCAATAGACAATAGTCGATAGACGATGGAAAAAGCAAGATCACAGAAGTTGTTACTATAAACTATAGACTATAGACAAATCATGACAACATTCTTATCGGACAAGATAAAACAGCTCTATAATATTCTGCATAACGCGTCTGTTAAGCAGAAGGCGATAGCGTTTATCTGTTTTGCCGTGGTGATGGAGTTGGCGTTTCTTAAATTTCACGCTTCGCCTGTTTTCTGGTTTTTCGCCTATAGCCTTGTGACTTTGGGCCTTCTGTTCCTGCTGATCGCCAATTATGTCAAAAAAACTTTTTCCGCTTTTGTTTTTGTGCTTCCGGCCCTTCTTATTTTTTCTATTTTTTATATCTATCCTTTCTTTAAGGTGTTTCATCTGGCTCATAACGCGTGGGACGGAATTGTTCCGAAGATGCAGTTTGTGGCTTTGGGAAATTTCAAGGAGATCCTGCAGGATAAGATATGGTGGATTTCAATGCGTAATGCCGGCTACATTACCCTTATCGCCCTTACTTTTCAGAACGTCCTCGCGCTTGCTTTGGCGCTTGCCTGTGACAGGCAGATGCGCGCTAAAAATTTTTACCGCGTGATATTCTTTATACCTCCTGTATTATCCGAGGTTGTGGTGGGGCTTATCTGGCGCTGGATCTACGACGGCGATTATGGGCTTCTCAATCACACGCTTGTCGCGGTTGGGTTGCAGAATATGGTGCGCAGCTGGCTTTCGGACCCCCAGACAGCGCTTACCTGCGTTGCTGTAATTCATTGCTGGAAAGGTTTTGGCTGGGGTTTCATGATATTGCTGGCCGGTTTGCAGACAATTCCAAAAGAGCTCTACGAAGCCTCACGTGTTGACGGCGCCAATATCTGGCAGAGCTTTAAGAATGTTACGATACCTTTAATGATACCTGTCTTTGTCCTGGTGGCTATACTGACTATTCTGGGTACTATGCAGGTCTTTGTTCTGATACTTTCCATGACCGGAGGCGGCCCGGGTTATCATACCGAGGTGCCGGTAACGAGAATTTTGGCGTCTATGCAGGGGTCATCCATGTTCGGATACGCATGCGCGCAGGGTATTACATTCGGCGCCATACTGATGATGGTATCTTTTGCGCAGATAGCATTGTCTAAAAAATTGAAACAAGCGTAATAGCTCATAGCTCGGAGCTGATAGCTCTCGGTAAAAAAATATGAGTTAAGAGTCAAAGTTGAGGAACATATGAATATAAACAGATATTCCATCTTTCAGAAGCTGAGTGGAGCTTTTATCCATGTTTTTCTTATATTAGTCGCTGTTACCTGCGTCCTGCCTCTGTTGTGGATGTTTGGTTCGAGCCTGAAGACACAGAGTACGGTATTTTCTGATATGAGCCTCCTGCCTTCTGTGATGCATTGGGAGAATTTTTATCTTGCCTGGACCAAGGGCGGTTTTGGCGTATATTTTTTAAACAGCCTTTTCTATACAGTTATAGTTGTCTTCGGCATAGTAATGGTCTCTTCATGGGCGGCATATGCTTTTTCGCGCATGAATTTCCCCGGCAAGAACCTTATATTCTTTATGTTCCTGGGCGCTATGATGATACCGTTGCCTGGAAGCTTTGTTCCGCTGTATGTTCTGGTTAATAATGTCCGCAATATTCTTCTGAATTCCATGACCGCCATGACGCCGTTTCTGCTTAAATTCCTGCCGCAGAGTTTTGTATACGGCTCTATAGGTTTTATACAGGATCAGTTCTATCCGCGCATGAGCTATGTGCTCTGTATGATCAATGTCGGATTGTCTTTCAGTATTTACATGCTTAAAACTTTTTTTGACAAGATGCCAAAGGAGCTTGAAGACGCCGCGCGCATAGACGGCTGTACTCGTATGGGCATCTGGCGCCATGTTGCTTTGCCATTGGCAAAGCCGGCGATAGCGGTTATAGTTATTTATAACGCGCTCAGTGTCTGGAATGAATATATCCTGGCGAATCTTATACTTTCTTCCAAAGATCTCATGCCGCTTCAGAGAGGGCTGATGGTATTTCAGGGTGAACACATTACGCAGTATCCTCTGCTTATGGCAGGTATGACGATCACGGTCCTGCCGATACTTATCATTTATTTGGCGATGCAGAAGTTTATTATTAAAGGGATTACAGCAGGCGCGGTAGTCGGTTAAAAAACAATGAAAAATGAACAATCGAGAGTTATTATGACAAAAAAAACAAAAGTTTTAAAAACTGTTTTAGCTTGCGGCTTGTGGCTTGTAGCTTGTAGCGGTGTAATTTTTGCGCAGGAGACGCAGGGAACGCCTGGACAGGAAGTAACTGAATCAGTTCCTAAGGTTGAGGCACTGATTGCGGATATGCCTCTGTCTGACCTTGTGGCAAAGTCCTGGGAGTCATTGTCAAAGGGCGAATATAATGAGGTATACGATTATGCTAAAGTGGCAGGTGGCAGGTTCAGTCAGGACGCGAAAGCGCAGGAGAAGACTTTGACTGAATTTCCTCCGGCTGAAAAGACAAATAATTACGCCGTATTAAATGACGTGGCTACGTGCCTGTTCATCAAGGGCGAAGCCCTGCTTAAAGAGAATAAGATAGATGAGGCAAAAGTTATTTTCAATGAAATACTGTCTGATTATAGTTTCGCGCAGGCCTGGGATCCGAGAGGATGGTACTGGAAGGTGGCGGAAAAGGCTAAAGCCACCCTGGACAAGCTTGAGAAGGGCCTTGAAGCCATTGAGGCCGAGGCGTCAGAAGAGGACAAATATAAAAATATACCGGCTACCAAAATTGAGCTTTATGACCCCGGGAAAGAGGAGATAGTAGATTATAATAAATATGGCGAGTTTACCGGAGTCGGGACAAAGGATTATAAGTATATAATCAAATCTCAGGACGGGTTATCCGAGGCGGTGGGCGAAGGGGTCTATCCGAACACGACGAGTGTCCGTTGGGATCCGCAATTTCAGATAGTCAAGAAGGAGAAGAGGCTTGAAGGCAGCCACTGGGATTTTGTTCATTCTCCTGATCTGCAGGCAGCGTTCATAAAATGGGCGCTTGCGCCTGAGCCTCCTGGAATAAAACTATTTTATACTGGGCTGATACTGGAAAGAGCCGGCCTTATCAAGCACGCGATAAAGGCGTATTACGCCATAGTCGTTCATTATCCTCAGACAGTCGGCTGGACATATTGGCATACTCCGTGGTATGTGTCCCAGGCCGCTATAGACCGTATCCAGTATCTCTGTAAAAAGTATCCGGCAGCAAACATGAAGATTGAGGGAACTGGGATCGTGGTTGAGAATGGTTTTGATAACGATATAATCAACGACGTTTTTATTGTTGAGCCCGGCAAAATAATCAAAAACCACATACCGGAGACCGTGTTTGATAAAGCGAAAAAATATATTGATAAGCGGGTAATGCAATCAAAGATCAAAAGAAAACTCGGGTCCGGAAAAGTGCATTTTGTCCAGTATGAGAACGACGATTGGCAGCTTATAGTTGACAATAAACCTTATGTAATAAAAGGTATCACTTACGCGGTTGCCAAGGTCGGCCAGAGCCCTGACGATGGAACTCAGAAGAACTGGATGGAGTATGATTATAATAACAACGGCAAATGTGACGGGCCGTATGATACTTTTATTGATTCCAATCTTAACAATAAACAGGACGCTAATGAGCCGGTTGTGGGTGATTTTGAGCTTATTAAACGTATGGGCGTAAATACTATCAGGCTTTATCATCAGCCGTTTGGGATAAAGAAGGAGATATTGCGCGACCTTTATAACAGGTACGGGATACGCGTGATATTGGGGGATTTTCTTGGCAAGTACGCGATAGGGTCCGGAGCCTCGTGGTTTGAGGGCACTGATTATGATAATCCCGCCCATCAGAAGGCGATGCTCGATTCAGTCAGGAAGATGGTTGTGGAATTCAAGGATGAACCTTTTCTTCTTATGTGGTTATTGGGTAATGAAAATGTTTATGGTGTGGCATGTAATGCCGATAAGAAGCCGGAAAGTTATTTCAAATTCGTAAACGAGGCGGCCAAGCTTATCAAGTCTCTTGATCCGGAACACCCTGTGGCTATCGCCAGCGGTGATGTGCTTTTTCTGGACCGTTTCGCAAAATACGCTCCGGAAGTTGATATGTTCGGAGCCAATGTTTACCGCGGTGAAACAGGATTCGGTTCTTACTGGGGTTCTGTCAAAGAGCTTGCGGACAGGCCCGCGTTTGTTACGGAGTATGGATGCCCGGCTTACTCTTATGGTATGTCCGCGCAAGAGGCTGAAGCCGCGCAGGCTGATTATCTTGCCGGCTGCTGGGAGGATGTTCTTGAAAATTCGGCTTTTGGGCAGGGTGAGGGTAATGCTATCGGCGGAGTTTTGTTTGAATGGCTGGATGAATGGTGGAAGGCGTATGAACCGGCTTATCATGACAGAAAAGGATTGTGGAAGGGGCCGTTTCCAGATGGTTCAATGCATGAGGAGTGGTTGGGCGTGGCAGGCCAGGGGGATGGGGCTTTGAGCCCGTTCTTGCGCCAGCTTCGCAAAAGCTATTACGCGTATCAGAAGTTGTGGAAAGGGAGATAAACCTGAAATATACAAAATCAAGAAGTATTAACAAGACTCCTTGCCTGAACGCTTGTCAATTTTACTCGTCTGTATACCAGAGGTTAACGAGTGAAATTGACTGGCGCAAGTTGCGCCTGTCTGCCGGCAGGGAGTTGTACAATTCGCCAGAGGCGGATTAAGGAGGTTAGTATGAAGAAGTGGTTTGGTTTAGTTGCGGTGGTAGTAGGCGTTTTTGTCTGCGTTTCTGCTTTCGCGCAAGGTGAACAAAAAAGTTTTTCCGTATATACTGATGCGAAATCACCGGATAATCACTATATCCCGTCGGGTTGGATGGGCGATTATGGCGATCTATCAATGGATGATAAGTATATGGGCGAGCCTCATTCCGGTTCGGCATGTATCAAGTTCGTGTACACGGCAAAGAAGGCGCAGAACCAGGGTTGGGCCGGCGTATATTGGCAGAATCCCGCGAACAACTGGGGTTCTAAAAAAGGCGGTTTTGATCTTACCGGCTTGAATAAGATCACGTTCTGGGCTCGCGGTGAAAAAGGCGGAGAGATAATTGATAAATTCTCTGTCGGAGGAATAAAAGGTATATATCCTGATACAGCGGAAGTATCCATGGGGCCGGTTGAGCTTACTTCAACATGGCAGATGTATACTATAAACCTGGCGGGAAAAGACCTTTCTTACATCAATGGCGCTTTGAGCTGGGTTTTGAATGCTGATTCAAATCCGGAAGGCGCTACTTTTTATGTTGACGATATCAAGTTTGAATATGATCCGTCGCTGAAAGAGTCGGGTAAGAAAGTGGAAGAGGTTCCGTTCTATATTTATGCCGATAAGGGATCGATCTCTAATCATTTCATTCCGTCGGGTTGGATGGGTGATTATAGCGATCTGAAGATCGATACAGGGTCTGTTGAAAATCCGTACTTCGGAAAGACATGTGTCAAGATCACATACGCCAACAGGGCTTCAAATGGCGCGCGTTGGGCAGGTATGTATTGGCAGAATCCAGCGAATAACTGGGGCGGCGTGGATGGCGGTTTTGACCTTTCCAAGGCGTCAACAGTTACGTTCTGGGCACGCGGTGAAAAAGGCGGGGAGAGGATAGAGGAGTTCAAGGTCGGCGGTATCATGGGAGAATATTCTGATTCAGATACAGCCGGTATAGGCCCCGTTGTTTTGGAGAAGGACTGGAAGCAATATACGATAGACTTAAAAGGCAAAGATATGTCCTACATGATAGGCGGTTTTGCCTGGGCGACGAACCTGGATGTGAATCCTGACGGAGCCGTGTTCTATCTGGACGAGATAAAGTACGAGTAAAAAAACGAAGGACGAAGGGACGAAAGGATGAAGGACGTTGAACCGTTCTTTGTTTTTTCGTCTATCGTCTGAGCGAAAGCGGTCGTCCTTCGTCTATCGAGAAAGAAATTATGATTAAGAAATTTTTAGTTATTATTTTTCTGTCGTTTATTTTTTCGTTGCAGGCCGGCATGGCAAGCGTGCCGGCAAAAAAAGTTTACGTTAAAACTTTAAAGAACGGCCATTACCGGCTGATAGTGGCAGGAAGGCCTTTTACGGTAAAAGGCGTCTGTTACAATCCCATCCCGATAGGTTCATCCCATGATTATGATTTTTGGTCCGATCCTAATGAGCCGTGGAAGAAGGATGGGGCCCTTATGAAAAAGATGGGTGCCAATACCGTGCGATTCTATGCCCCTGGTGAAAATATTGAATCGGTGAAAAAAGTTATTTCGGACTTATATAAAATTTATGGTATCCGCACGATGATGGGCAATTGGCTTGGATTCTGGAATTATCCCGCTCCATTTTACGACGATCCGGTCTTCAGGAAAACGGTCAAAGATGAAACCCTGAGGATAGTTGAGGCCCTTAAGAATGAGCCTGGCATGCTGTTCTTGGTCCTGGGCAATGAAAATAATTATTCTTTTTCAGGCAAAGTCAATCCATGGTCCAGCGACCGCATTGACAAACTGGGTGATGAGCGCCAATGCATGCTCGCCCGAGCGGAAACTTATTACACGTTAATTGATGAGATAGCCAGGGAGATACATAAAATAGACCCTGACCACCCAGTAGTTATGGGTAACGGCGAAATGATATGCCTTGATGTGGCAGCGGAGTTCGCGAAAAATATTGATATAGTGGGTTGCGTCATTTACCGCGGCAAGACATTCGGGAACATATTTAATACCTTAAAAGATGCGTTTGACAAGCCGCTTGTTTTTATTGAATTCGGCTGTGATGCTTATAACGCGTTTGAGAAAAAAGAAGATGAAGACGCGCAGGCTTTATTCCTGGAGTCTCAGTGGTCTGAAATATATAAAAATCTCGCGCGCAATCCTGACGGCGCAGGTAACTGCCTCGGGGGCGCGCTGTTTGAATGGACTGATGAATGGTGGAAGCATAAAGATTATGACGCGAATGCATGGAGCGTCCATGACACGGAATCAAATTGGTCTAACGGTTCTTATTTCTTTGATATAAAAGCCGAGCGCAATATGAATATGAATGAGGAGTGGTTCGGTATAGTAAAGCTTGAACCCGAGATCAAAGATGGTTTGAACCTCAGGGTTCCGCGCAAGGCTTACTATGTTATACGTGAGTTTTGGAAAAATCCACGCGATATAAAGAAGGACATAAAGAAGAATAAGAAATAGGAGTTGTATATGCTGCAGGCTGCAAGCCACAGGCTAAAAGCAAGAAGAACGGACCTTTTGCTTAAAATATTTTTGATATCTTTTTCTTTTTGCGTGTGTTTTTCCTGCGTGTATGCCGCAAATAACTTAGACCTTGAAAAGGTGTCGCGGGAATATTTTGCCAAGCATGACTACGACGGGTTCTTTGGATATGTGGAAGAAGCCCTGTCAAAGAAAGAAGTCTTAAGAGCTGAAGCGTATTACTATTTGGCTCTGACGCGGCAGGAAAATATTGATTATTGGAAAGAGATAAAGAATTGGGAAGGTGTTTACGACAGGGCGGAAGGGTTTAAAAAGGAGATTTTATCCTACTTGAAGGAAGCTGAAAGCGCCGCTAAAGATAATAACGGCCTGATCTTAAAGATAAAATATTTAAAGTGGCTCAGGCAGGGCGAAGATTCGCCTGATTCAGGCGCTTTGCTTTTTAAAGATCTGGTAGATACGGCTAAACGGGCTTCAGGTTCTTCAGAGGATCTTGAGATCATAAGATCCATTGCTTCCGGGATCTCAAGCCTGGAAGATAAGAATTTGTCCCGGAGCCTGTATGAGATCTATGCCTCCGGGCTTATTTTGACAAATCCATCGCAGGAAGATCTGAAAAAGAACGCTGCAATATTTCTGACGGAAGGTAATTCGTATCTTGCCAAAACTCTGTTCAAAGCGTATCTGGACAACCTTGCCTCCAACAAACTTTTAAAGGCGAAGGAGACGGTCGCGGTCGCGGGGTTTTTTGCCCATAAGGATTCAGGGGAAGGGTTTGATCCTGTCTTCGCTGAGAGCTTGTATAAACAGGCTTTTGACGATGCGGGTATGGCAGCGTATGAGGCGCCTTCAGAATACCGCCGGGCTTTTAATCTTGAGAGGATGAAGGAGAGCGCTTCAGCCGTAGTTGAGTATAAAAAAATACTGACAAATTACAGGGATTATAGCGATAAGTTCGGCGTGCTTTTCAGGCTCGGGGTTTTAAGCGCTTACGCTTTAGGAGATATTGAAAGCGCGTTGGGATATTTTTCAATGATCAAGAATGGATCGGGGCCTGAAAGCCTGGTGATATCGGCTGATTACCATAGCGGCCTTTTGAACCAATATAAAAATGAAACACAAAAAGCCGAAGAGTTTTATAACGGCCTTCTGAATATGGCTAAGGCAGGCGGACGCGATATCCAGAAGGATGAAGTGTGCCTGCTTGCCCAGGAAAGGCTGGCTGAAATAGCTGAAATGAAAAATATTAAATACGGCTTAAAGCTTTTTTTAGAAATGGCGCTTCAGAGATCAGGAGCAAATCCGCCTGTAAGCGTGGACGTCACCGCTTATCCTCCGAAAGAGGCGGCGGGGAAGGAAGTGCGTTTTGTTGTTACGACTTCCAATGCCCAGACCGGCTGTATGGCTCCGGCTTATTCGTATGAATGGTCAGGAGAGACAGGCGGTATCGCGAATATTCCAAACAGCCCGGAATTAAAAACGGATTACGCGGCCGGCGGCATCAAGGTTGTCCAGGTTGTGGTCCTAGGACAGCAGGGTATGGAAGGTGTTGCGTTTGATATGGTTGAGATCCAGGGGTCAGATAGCAGGGAACAGGGTACAGTAGGATCTGAACCCCGAACCCAAGACCCGGAACCCAGAGGGATTTAAATACTATGCCAATATATTCTTCAGATCAGTTTGTTAAGTCAGGGGTGCCGTTAGGCGGCATAGGCGCAGGCAAGCTTGAAATAATGCCCAATGGCCTGCTCGATCATTTTACTTTTCTCAATAATGCCCATAACCCGCTTGTTTCAAATGATTTAAAAGGCGAAAAAGGAATTTTAGGTTTTCATTTCGGTATTCTGGTTAAGGACAAGGGAAAGAAAATATCCAAATTGCTTTCAACCCGGCAGTTTTCTGATATCTCGGCAATAGATTCAATAAAATATAACGGCGCGTTCCCATTTGCCAATCTGGAATACAAAGATGAAACGCTGCCTGTAAATGTGTCTATGGAAGCGTTCTCGTCATTTATAAAAAATGATGAAAAGCGGTCTTCTATTCCTGCCGCGATCTTCAGGTTTAAAATTACGAATCCATACTCCCGTGCCATGAGCGTTTCTTTAATAGGCATGGGCCGCAATATTATAGGAGAGTGGAATGTCGGCCGTTTTAATCAGGTGGTTGATTCGCAAAAGGATCTGAGTGTTTATTTTTATAATAAAAAAGCCCAGAGCCACGACCCAAGTAATGGTGAGATGGGTTTGACGCTTTTAAAAAGTCCGGCAACAGAGGCAACGTATCTTGGCGAATGGAACATGCAGGGCGCGCATTTTGTCTTTGACAGGACGAGCCTTACTCTGAATGAATGCTGGTCTCAATTTATTGAAGACGGCCTCCTGCCGAATGTAAATACGGAGCGCGTCGCGCAATCTGAGAGTTTTCAGGCAGGCGCCGCTTTGGCCGGGCGGGTTAATCTTCGCCCCAAATCATCCGTAACAATAACTTTTGTTTTATCCTGGTATTTCCCTAACTTTTCTGAAGGCCATATGTATGAAACGGTTTTTCGTAACGCGATGGATGTTACGAATTACGTCGCGGATAAGTTAAGCGTGCTTTATTCCGATACTAAGGCCTGGCAGAAGTCCTTATCTGCCCTTAATTTAGAGCCGTGGCTTAAAGACGCGCTTGTAAATAATCTGTATCCTGTTTTTTCAAGTTCCATGTGGACAAAAAGGTCCAGATTCGGGATCTTTGAAGCGCCTCAGGCGTGCCCGCTTTTGGGTACATTAGATGTGAGATTCTATGGGTCTCTTCCTCTGGCATTATTCTTCCCAAATCTTGAATTGAAGGAGATGGTTGAATTCGCCGAAGCTCAAAGGCCGCAGGGCTATATCCCGCATGATCTGGGCTCCAAGAGGAGTGACCTGCCGTCTAACAGCACGAACGGGCTTTTATGGAAAGACCTGAATCCTAAATTTATACTTCTGTGCTGGCGTGATTATATCCTTACAAAGGATGAAGGTTTTTTAAGGAAGATGTATCCTTTTATTAAAAAGGCATTCTATTGGACCGCCTCAAGCGATAAAAATAAGGATTTCCTGCCTGACAACGAAGGCGCTGATCAGACATTTGATCTTTGGAATTTTCAGGGTACAAGCGCTTATGTCTCTGGTATTTTTCTGGCGTCTCTATTGGCTTTAGAAAAGATCGCTTCACTTTTCCATGATGAGGATATGCGCAAGGAAGCCGAACTCTGGTTTAAAAAAGGAAAAGTTTCTTTTGAGAAAAAATTATGGCGCAAAAAATATTTTATAGCGTATAATAATGGAAAAGAAGGTTTGTCGGAACGCGAGCTGTCGCAGAGGCTTAGGCTTGAAAAAGCAAGCGCATCATGTATGGCGTCTCAGTTGGCCGGGCAGTGGATCGCGCACCTTTTGGGCCTTGGCTATATAGTTTCACCGGAGAAGGTTCAAAAAGCAGTTACAACGATACTTGAATTGAATGGCGCGGCTTCTTCGTTTGGCGCTGTAAATTCTGTTTTGCCGGACGGAGAAAAAGACAAAGCCAATATGCAATCTGAAAATTGCTGGTACGGCGTTACTTATTGCGCGGCAAGCCTTGCCATATATGAAGGAATGACCAAAGAAGGTCTGAGCCTGGCGAAAAAAGCCTGGGATAATATCAGCATCAATGTTCTAAATCCATGGGATCAGCCTGATATGTATTCGGCAACCGACGGGAGCCACCTCTTTGGCGACCATGATATGCGCAACATGGTGATCTGGTCTATTCTTTTTGCTTTGGCGAAGAAAGATAAAGCAATAGAAAGTTTTCTGTATCAGGGAATTGAAAGGCCCAAGTCGTGAAGGAATCATATTTCAAAGCGGAAAATCTTTCTGAGCGTTCGCGCAAAAATCTTTTTATTCTTGATGCAATACGCCGCCGCGGCCCTATCAGCAAGACGGATATATCCAGCCTCATAGGCCTCAATGTAGTAACAGTCTCAAATTACGTAGATGATTTTCTGCGCCAGAAGATAGTCTTTGAGAAAGAATTTGATATATCCAAAGGCGGCCGCAGGCCGCTTCTGTTGGACCTGAACTCTTCGGCCGGATACACTATCGGAATAGGGGTCAACCTCCTCAACACTATAGGTGTTTTGACGGATCTAAGCGGGCATGTGGTTAAGAAGATAAAAAAAGACAAGACGAGCCGGCATGTAAAAGAAGTAGTTGATTCAATAATAGAGATTATCGGCGAGTTTATGTATGGCGCTAAAGATATCCGTCCGCGTATCAGAGGTATAGGTATCGGAATAGGCGGGGTTGTTGACACGCACAGGGAGAAGGTCCGCTGGCCTGAACGCGTCGGAGATACTTACCATTATGTAGATGTAACAATACCTTTAAAAGATATCCTCGAGCGTGAATTCCGTTATCCTGTGATGATAGATAATGACGCGACTGTCGCCTGTTTTGGGGAGCAGTGGCTGGCGTTGGAATCTGATATTAAAAACCTGGTTTATATGTATTCCGGGGTCGGCTGCGGGCTTATGCTCAATAGCGAGATCTATCGCGGCATGTCGGGCTGCGCCGGGGAAGTCGCGATCCACAGCGATAAAAGAGAGACGCCTTATTTTCTTGAAAGATGGGAAGCGGATCTTGGGATAAAACAGGATTATCTGAAGATGCTTAAATTTAAAAAATCGCCTGTCCTTGATGCTTCTGCTGTAACACTTGACTCGATATTTGAGTCTGCCAAAAAAGAAGAATCTCCGGCGGTGGATGTAGTGCGTGACGCGGGCAGGCGTTTGGGCGTGCGTGTCGCGCATCTGGTGAATCTGTTGAACCCGCAGATGGTTATTATCGGCGGAGGTATTGAGCAGGCAGGCACGGCGCTTATTGAAGAAGTCAGGGAAGCTGTAGGCGAGTGGTGTTTTGAAGAAGCGGCTCATGCGGTAAAAATTGTACCCTCACGCTTAGGTGAAGACGCGGTGGCTTTGGGGGCTGCCAGCCTTATCATCCGGCATTCGTTTGCCGAAGTCGGAGAGTGAGTTTGGTCAACCTCGATAGGCCCCTCTAATAAAGACCCCGTTAAAATATCAATTAAATCTCTTAAGCTATCGTCAGATAAGAAGTAAAATTTTTTATGAGCGCGTAATTTACGCAACACAGTGAACGTAAATTAGTTAGAGCGAATTTATCCTCGGTGTTTGTGTAAAGAATGGCTCAACATAGGCGCCTCAGGCTATAGCATGGCAAATGGCTTGTGTTGTTTAAACAACACAAGTTATGTTCTCATTAAATTTTTCTTGCACACGTTTTCGTTCTATGGTAACCTTATTGCGAATATATGTGGGAGTGCTTCGATAGTGCTCAGCACGCTTCGACTCGAAACATGTACTTATTCTATAAATTATTTTGAGCGTAGCAGCGTGAGAAGCATCCTAAGCGAGCGAAGCGAGTCGAAGGGTGTGTGATGAATAATAAAATAAAAATTTTACTCATCGGGCTCGCAGGCCTGTGCGCTTTTTCCTTGATCATTGCCTTTCAGCTTAATGTTGTCAATAAATCTCTCCGGACTCAGTTTGCCCAAAAAGAATCAGAATTCCAGACCGAGAAACAAAATTTGAATCAACAGCTGTCTTCTGTCCAGAGCGCCAAGAAGAAGCTTGATATTGAATTGAATGATCTTCGCAGCAAATTTGACGCGGCGGTCAAAGAACGTAATGGGCTCAAGGACAAGTTTGACCTGGTGACCAAAGAACGAGCTACTCTCGTTGAGAGAGTGCAGGACTTGGCAAAACAGAAAAAAGACCTTGAGAATGAGGTAGTAAAGCTTAAGAAGTCTGAGTCCGGCAACCGCGGGGATGATACATCTGCTCCGATAAATGTCGCCGGAGCGCCTACGGATGACGCGTATTGGGCGAATCTGCTTCGTGAAAAAGCCGCGCTTGAGATCCAGGCTAAGAATACGAACCAGCAGCTGTCAGATCTGCGGCTTAAGACCGAGATGGCCATGAGTGAAGGCCGCAAGCTTGAGTTGCAGTTAAAGACTCTTATTGATGCCAGGGCTGATCTGGAGCGCAAGCTTGTTTATAATGAAAAACTCGCCGAAACTCTTTCAGAAGATCTGGTGAGGGAGAAGCGTGATAAGAAGACGATAGTTGAGCAGGTTGAGAATCTGAGGACTGAGAATTTTGAGTTAAAGAGCAGGCTTATGGCGATGGGTGACAAGAAGACTTCGCTTGAATCAAGGGTCGTTGACCTGCAGCAGGAAAGAGAAGTCCTGTCCAAGAGGCTTACTGAGCTGGATTCAATATTGCAGGATCGCGTTGATCAGATAGTCCAGGTTAAAGAGGATATTAAGAACGCGCGCGCCCAGACACAGGAAGTCTCTGCCAGGGATTCAAAGGTTGTGCAGTTGCAGCCTATTGTGGTTAAGGCGGACGGCGAAACGCCCAAGAAGAAATCCGCCGGAGGGCAGGTCCTGGCGATCAATGAAGAAAATAATTTTGTTATCGTGGATATGGGAGAAGATGACGGCATAAAGGCGGGCCAGACCTTCAGCATTTACCGTAATGCCCAGAAGATAGCTTCCGTAGAAGTTATCCAGACGAGAAAAGAGATATCCGCGGCGGACATAAAGAATGTGAATTCCGGCTCCAAGATCAAAATAGGAGATATGGTCAGTTAGAAGGATGAGGTTGGCGGTATACCAGCGTAGAAAGATATTAAGGTTAAGGTTTTAAAGCCTTGACCTTTTTCATATTATGGCAAGAAAAAAAATCACGGGCATCGAGGATGTGGCAAAAGCGGCAGGCGTCTCTATCACGACTGTTTCGCGCGTTATCAACAAGTTCCCAACTGTGAAGGAAGAGAACCGCCGCCGCGTTGAAGAGGTTGTGCGCCGCCTGAATTTCAGGCCCAATGTCGCGGCACAGAGGCTTGCCAGCGGGTCAACAAACGCGATAGGACTTGAGATCCCAAGATATGAGGGGATCTTTTATTCTTTCTACGCGATGGAGATATTCAGGTCTGTTGGTATCGCCTGCGATTCCCTGAAAGTCGATCTTCTGCTCCATCTTACCGACGGTAAAACACAGGTAAATTCAGCCGCTGTCGGCGGGGTTGTGTTTGCCGATCTTATAAGCAATAGGAAGCACGCGCAGGAGTTGATCGCTTTAAATGTACCGGTTGTGATAATGAATTATTTTGCGCCTGAGCTTGAATGTTCAAGCGTTTCTATTGATAACGTTAAGGGCGCGCAGTCAGCCACAGAATATCTTATTCATATGGGGCATAAGCGGATAGCATTTTTAACCGGCGACCTCATGAGTCAGGCTGCCTTGCATAGGCTTGAAGGTTATAAGGCCGCGCTTAAAAATGCCGGTATCGCTTTACAGGAGGATTATATCCTGAAAGGGGATTATTCGCGCAAATCAGCCAGGGTTGCCTCCGAGCGTATATTGGAATTGAAAGAGCGCCCCAGCGCGGTCTTTGTTTCTTCCGATGATATGGCAATGGAGGTTGTAAGTTCATTTTTAGAAAATAACCTAAAGGTTCCAGAAGATATTTCTATTATAGGTTTTGATGACGATCCGGTATGCCTTTACGGGCCGGTCGCGCTTACGACGATGCGTCAGCCTCTGAAAGAAATGGCTCAGGCTGCGGTTAAAGAATTGTATCTGAAAATGCAGGATCCTACGCGGCAGGTCAACCGTTTGATCCTGCCGGCAGAGCTTGTTATACGCGATTCCGTAAAACCTCCCAAAGAATGAATCCTTTTTTAAACGATATTAAAAATAATTTTACAGCAACGGGCGTTGGAAGCCTGCCTTGTGTTGAAGCCGATAAGGCGCTTGACCTTGTTTTTGAGACGCTTGATTTTCACATACCGTTCTGGCCCCAGCTTCCGCGGCGTTCATTCTATGAGAACATGTATGTTCAGTTCTCAGAAAATTTTCCCGGATTTAAAATAGATGAGGCTAACAAGAGCGTTTCTGTTGATACGACAAGCGCGTCTTATCTGGAAGATTTTGAGGAATGTTTTAACAAGACCCAAAGTGCTGACCTGGATTATTTTGCCATAACGAAGCCTTTTGCCGAAGGCCTGCATTTATTTTCTCACAGGCTTATGGGCTCAAGCTGGCAGGGCTGGGTCAAGGCGCAGGTGATAGGCCCTATAAGCCTGGGCCTGAGTTTGCTGGATGAGAATAAAAATCCTGTCCTTTACAATGCTGAGCTCGGTGAGCTTTTGCCGCTTTTTTTGTCCATGAAGGCCGCCTGGCTGGTCAGGATGCTTAAGGTACATTCCAAAACAAAAATAATTATTTTTATCGACGAGCCGTATCTGGTGGCGGTAGGTACGAGCCAATGTTCTTTAACAAAGGCTCAGATAGTTGCTAAGATCAATCAGCTGGTGCGCGTTATTCATGAAGGCGGCGCTTTGGCAGGTATTCATTGCTGCGGCAATACCGATTGGGAGATGGTCATGGCGACAGATATTGATATCCTTAATTTTGACGCCTATGGTTATCTGGATAAACTTGTTTTATATGAAAGGGCCCTGGGAGCGTTTTTAAAGCGCGGTGGGATACCGGCTATAGGAATAGTGCCTACGAATGAGGAAGTTCTTGTCCCGGATTTTGTGCAGTGCGCTTTTGATATATTAAAGAAGCATCAGAATCTTCTTAAAAACGGCGCGTTGATCACTACAAGTTGCGGTTGCAGCGGTTTATCTGAAAAATCAACCCGCTTTGCTCATAAGGCATGCGCGGAATTAGCTCAGATGCTCCGGTCGGAGTATTGAACCCCGTAATAATCTATTCCCGCGCCTGTTTTTATTATTTCTGCTTATCAGCAGCGCGGGTAAGAGTTAGAATATATATGGCTTAAGTCAGGGTTAATTCGTTCGCCACTGTTTTAATGGCGGGCTCATTAAGGGAGGTTGGTATGAGTTTAAGAAGGTTTTTTGGTTTTTGTGTCATTATTTTTTGTTTCTTAATTTGTGCTGGTGTTTTGTTTGCCCAGGAGGATGCGGTTACAGCGAACCAGGAAGCGCCTGCCATGGCGCAGGAGGTAAAAATGCCTGATGCGCCTGTAACTCCTGTAGATCTGGGGCAAGAGCAGCCCGCAGACAGCATGCAACCCGCGCCGGTTGAAGCGCTTCAGGAAGTTCCTGCCCAAGTGCCTCAGGCAGTTCCGGCTGAAGCTGTTCAGGAAGTGGCCGCCCAACAGGCAGAACCTGCTGTTTCTGAAGGTTCTGTTGCAAAAGATGTGCCGCAGGAAGCCCAGTCTCCGTCTATAAATTCTACCGAATGGGTGTGGGGCGAGGTCGTATCAGTTGATACCGTCAATAAGCAGTTGGTGCTCAAACATCTGGATTATGATACCTATGAAGAGGTCCAGACTACATTGAAGATGGATAATAAAACGCTTTTGGAGAATGTCTCGGAATTAGGCGATATCCAGTCCGGTGACCATGTTACTGTGGATTACGTGATACAGAGCGGTGACAATGTGGCAGGCCTTGTAGTTGTTGAGAAGAAAGAGGCGCAGAAGGAAGTTGTTGAAGCGCCTAAGGATGAACCGGTAGCGGCCGAAAAACCTATGGCAAGCGCGGCTAACATGGAAGCAACAGGCGAATAATATAAGTGTATAACAAAATGCGGCCCTGATATTCTGTCGGGCCGCATTTTTTTCCCCGGGCGAGGCACTATGTTTAAGAAAGCGTTTATTTTTGATGTGGACGGGACTCTGGTAGACGCTTATCCGGCCATTGTTGAGAGTTTTAATTATACTATGCGCCGTATCGGTTATCCCGTTGAGAAAGCGGAAAAAATAAAGAAAGCTGTCGGCTGGGGCGATATCAAGCTGCTTGAACCGTTTGTGGAGCGCGGCGATCTGGATCCTGCCATACGCGTATACCGCGCGCATCATCTCAAGAGCCTCAAGCGCCTGTCGCGGCTTATGCCTTACGCGAAATCTTTGCTTCTCTACCTAAGGCTTAAGGGGATCAGCCTGTCTATAGCAAGCAACAGGCCGACGCGATTTACACGCGTAATCCTGAAAAAGCTGAATATAATCTCATTTTTTGATCATATACTATGCGCGGACAAGATCAAGCGCGGCAAGCCAGACCCGTTAATACTGAATTTGCTTGCCAAAAAGATAGGCCTCAATAAAAAGTATATCTGCTATGTGGGAGATATGGCGCTTGATGTCAAGACAGGTAAAAGTGCGCGGATTGACACGGTTGCGGTTGCTACCGGCTCAAGCAGTATACCGGAATTGAAAAAAGCCGGCCCGGTGTTTCTATTCAAAGACCTAAAAGCGCTAAAGAGACGCCTGCCGTACTTGACCACGTAGGCTCAATCTGTTATAAACATATCACGAGGTGAAAGCATGTTCATATTGTCTAATCTGCTGTCGGCACTAGCGCAAATACTTGATATTTGTTTTACAGCTATATATTGGATGATCATTATAAGGGCTCTTTTAAGCTGGGTTAACCCCGACCCTTTTAACCCGATAGTCCAGATGCTTAACGCGGTTACCGAGCCGTTGCTTTTTCCCGTACGCCGCCTTTTGCCCTTTACCCGCAACATGGGCGTAGACATATCTCCGATATTGGCGATTCTCGCTATAGTCTTTCTTAAATCATTTTTAGTCAGGACTATTCTGGATATCAGTTTTCGTTTAAGGTAGGGATACATGCCGACGTTTTCATTGATCCTTAGGTTCATCCTGCTTTTTATAGTTTTGGGCCTTTCTGCTTTTTTCTCTGCTTCAGAAACTGCCCTTTTTTCTCTTGATTCCATCAAGATAAAAAGGCTCACCCAGGAAGGAAAAAATACTTCGCTCATAATCAGGCTTTTGGAAAGCCCGATGCGCTGCCTTACTACGATCCTTGCCGGTAACACGCTGGTCAATATCGCGGTATCTGCCATAATTACATCTATTCTGATCGAGATATTCGGCGCCAAAGGAGTCGGTATCTCCATAGTTGTAACTACGGTCATTCTTTTATTGTTTGGTGAAGTTACGCCAAAGACTATAGCTATTCATAATAATGAACGCATAAGTTATCTGTTTGCCGCGCCCCTGTATTTTTTTGAGCGCGCGATGAAGCCGCTAGTTTTTATCGCCAGCCGTATATGCGATTCTATTATTGATCTCTTGCGCCTCAATCTTAAAAAAGAGCCGACACTGACTGAAGATGAATTCAGGACTGTCATGGAGGTCGGGCATCGCCACGGTGTCGTCGGCAAAAGTGAAAAAGAGATGGTTGTCTCCATCCTTGGGCTGACTACGACGACAGCGCAGGAGATCATGACGCCGCGCATGGATATAAAGGCCATATCTGCCAATTGGGACCGCCCGCGCATTGTGGAATTCGCGCGCCAAGCGCGCCATTCAAAACTGCCTATTTTTAAAAATTCGTTTGATAATATACTCGGCATGGTCAGTTCAAAGAGGCTTTTTTTGGAGGAGTCAAAAGAAGCGCCTGATTTGATAGAGCCTGTTATTTTTGTGCCGGAGACTAAGCTCATAGACGGCCTCATCAAGGATTTTTATAAGCATAAATCCAAAATGGCAATAGTTGTGGATGAGTATGGCGGAACCTCAGGTATGGTTACTTTGCAGGATATCCTGGATGAGATATTCGGTGAAATTTATGACGAGTTTAAAGTAAAAGAGAGGCTCGTTGAGCAGTTGGGAGAGAAGCTGTTTCGCGTAAGCGGCAAGGCTTTGATCTCCAAGGTGAGCGATGATTGCGGTATAGATATACCGCCTGGTGATTATGATACTATTGCGGGGTTTCTGTTGTATTCCTGTGGGCACATACCTTTTGAAGGCGAGAAGATCGAGGCGGCTTTAGCTATTTTTACTGTGGAAAAAGTCATGGGCCGCAGGATCAAGAGCGTTATTCTGGAGCTCAGGTGATGATACTCTTATCGTTTATCTTTCTGGCTGCATTCTTTGAGGCATTTTTTTCCGGTGCTGAGACCGCGTTTCTCTCGGTCAATTTTTTGAAACTTATGCACCTCATAGAGAAAAAGAATAAGGCCGCGATGCTCGTGCATGATCTTTTGAAAAAACCTGACAGGCTTTTGGCTACGACCCTTATAGGCACCAATATTTCCGTTGTCGCGTCTTCCGCCTGCGCGACAGCATTTTTTGCGAATTTAAGCCCACATTATGGAGCGCTCCTGACGATCCTTGTCATGACGCCGTTTTCTTTTATCTTCTGTCAGCTCTTGCCTAAGACCGCTTTAAGGTATAAGGCCAATAGGGCAGTGTTGTATCTGGCGCGGCCTTTGAGTATTAGTGAAAAGGTTCTTTTCCCGTTTGTGAGTTTTTTTACATTTTTTGCTAATTCTGTTGCCAGGATAGTTCATCCCAAGGGCCTCAAAAAAAATCCTTTCCTGACAAAAGATGAGATAAAATCACTGATAAAGGATATTTCGCGCGAAGGGATACTGGAGGCGCATGAAAAAGAAGCCATAGACCAGATATTCGATATGACTTTAACCAAGGCAGCCGATACCATGGTCCCTTTAAAGAATATCGTTGCAGTTTCCGTGGATGATAATATTGAAGATATCAAGGAAAAATGCCGCGTTTCGCAATTTACCCGGTTTCCGGTTTTTGAAGGCAGGGAGTTCAAGGGCGTCATCAATATCTTTGACCTGTTTTATTCTGCGGATGTTCCGTCTGTGGAATGGAAGAGTTTTATCAGGCCTGTGCTGCACATAGAGCATAATGAATCCATAGATAAGGTTTTTTCAAAGATGCAGCCTATCAGGGAGATGATGTCGGCTGTTTATGAAGGCTCCGTGTTCGTCGGGATACTGACCATGGAAGACCTTGTGGAAGACGTGGTCTCTAAGATATCATCCGCGAGGAAATAGGCGAATATAAGTTTAAATTTAAAAAGAGGGAATAGCCAAGTGAAGACAGAAAGAACAAAACGCTTATTTTATTTATTAAGTTTTATTATTTTTGTGTCCGGGTTTATTTTTCCTTCTGAAGCCCGTGCCGGCCTCTTTGGCAGGCGCCAGGTTGAGGTTACTGTCTTTTTTCTTCCAAGCTGTAAAGCCTGCCATAAGGTGATGGAGGATATAATTCCGTCCATCGCCTTAAGGTACGGTTCTCAGGTGCGTTGGGTCTATCTGGATACGGACGAGACCGGTAACTATAGTAAATTTTTAAGTCTGCAGAGCCTGACTATCCGGAATCTGGGTATGCCGTCCATACTTGTAGGCAACAGGGTTTTGGTGGGGGTTCACGAGGCGGCGGATTCTTTGGATAAATATATAGCTGAAGAGCTTAAAAATTCAGCCGGCGGGGATTTTGTCCTTGAGGGTGCGGGAGTTGATTTATTGAAACGTTTCAGATCTTTCGGCGTATGGGCGGTTGTTGGCGCCGGGCTCGCTGATGGTTTTAATCCTTGCGCTTTTACGGTCGTTGTCTTTTTCATTTCTTTTCTCACTCTTATGGGTTATAAGCGCCATGAAACAGCCCTGATAGGGGCCCTGTATATCGTAGCTGTTTTTTTGACATATCTCGCGCTGGGGTTCGGGTTCTTTAAGGCGTTTTATATGATGAGGGGCTTTCACACGCTGTCAAAAGTTATCTATCTCTCCATAGGCGCGTTAAGCGTATTTTTGGGCGTTCTTTCAATAAAGGATTACATTGTATTTAAAAAGACAGGCAAGCCGGGTGATATGGCGCTGCAGCTTCCTCAGCCGGTAAAGAATAAGATACATTCTATAGTCACGGAATATTACCGCAAAGACAAGTCAGGCAGGCAAAAAGCCCTCTTTGGATTGGGTGTCAGCGCTCTGGCGGTAGGATTTTTAATATCTTTGCTTGAGGCTGTATGTACGGGCCAGCTCTATCTTCCGACTATTGTCTTTGTTTTAAAAGAAGGGTCTTTGCGTGCCCGCGCGTTGAGCTATCTTATAATATATAATTTTATGTTCATCCTGCCTCTTGTCTTTGTGTTATTGGCGGCTTTGGCAGGCGCGACCGCTAAGGATTTTGAAACTTATGCCAAAAAACATACAGGGTTCGTAAAACTCGCCATGGCGATGGTATTTTTGTCTTTGGGGTTAGTTTTGCTGGCAGGGGTTTGAAAAACCTTGCAAAGATCCTGCCTTTGTATTATATTAAGGT
The DNA here is from genome assembly GCA_964429525.1 of uncultured Planctomycetia bacterium. Lineage (GTDB taxonomy): Bacteria > Omnitrophota > Gorgyraeia > Velamenicoccales > Velamenicoccaceae > CAYSCK01. The sequence goes on along the minus strand of CAYSCK010000006.1, from coordinate 2,264 downwards.
CTTAAATTTTAATACTAGGCTTTGCGTACCTGTGGTAATTTTGCGGCAAGGCGCAAGGTGCGTGGCTGAATATATCCTTGGCATTGTACGCCATGGATTCTAATCGGGAGGAGTTGCTATGTTTAATCTGTTGTATTTGGCGCCGGCAGGGTCTTTATTGGCGCTGGGTTTCGCCGCTTTTCTGGCCTATACGGTCATGAAGCAGAGTGAGGGTAATGATCGTATGCGCGAGATCGCGCAGGCGGTTAAGGAAGGTGCTGCCGCGTATCTGAAAAGGCAGTATAGTATCGTAACTGTTTTCTTTATTGTTGTCTTTGTTGTTTTAACCATATTGGTCAAGCTTGGTAATCTGGCGCCTGTTGTGCCTTACGCGTTTTTGACCGGCGGCTTATTCTCAGGCATATGCGGATTTTTAGGCATGAAGATGGCGACCAATGCCAGCGCCCGCACAACTAACGCGGCGCAGAAGAGCCTGAATTCAGGCCTTCGCGTGGCGTTTTCCGCAGGCGCGGTCATGGGATTTTTGGTTGTTGGTTTCGGCCTGTTGGATTTAAGTATCTGGTATTTCGGCCTTAACTGGTGGTATGACGGGCATCCGTTGCCTGTTGGACAGGATAAGATAGCTGTTATTACATCAACGATGTTATGTTTTGGTATGGGCGCCAGTTCCCAGGCGTTGTTTGCCAGAGTCGGCGGCGGAATCTTTACAAAAGCTGCCGATGTGGGAGCTGACCTGGTAGGAAAAGTAGAAGCAGGTATCCCTGAAGACGATCCGCGCAATCCCGCGGTTATCGCTGATAACGTCGGTGATAACGTGGGTGATGTCGCGGGTATGGGGGCTGATCTGTATGAATCTTATGTCGGCTCTATCGTCGCGACAAGCGCTTTGGGCGTTGCCGCGGGTTTAGGCGTTGGCGGCGTTACAGTGCCGATGGTTATGGCGGCGGTCGGTGTTTTGGCGTCTGTTGTCGGAACTTTTTTTGTCAAGAGCAAAGAGGACGCGACTCAGGCCGCTTTATTGTGGGCTTTGAGAAAGGGCGTTTTTGTCAGCGCTATTTTAATTCTTATCGCTGCGTATCCTTTAGTTAAATATAGCCTTGGGGCGGAGCACATAGGTATTTATTGGGCTGTAGTTGCCGGGCTTGTTGCAGGCGTTATTTTAGGTATTTCAACGGAGTTTTATACATCAAGCGGATATGGCCCGACCAGGAAGATTGCTGATGCGGCGCTTACCGGGCCGGCTACTGTTATTATCGGCGGCATGGCTGTCGGGATGTTGTCTACAGCTGTACCTATTATAGTGGTCTGTATCGCTATTTTGGCAAGTTATTATCTGGCAGGCGGCGCGTCAAGTTTTAATCTTGGCATTTATGGCGTGGCGATATCAGCTGTCGGTATGCTTTCCACATTAGGTATTACTTTGGCAACTGATGCTTATGGCCCTATCGCGGATAACGCCGGCGGTAATGCTGAGATGTCCAAGCTTGACCCTATAGTCAGGAAAAGAACAGACGCTCTGGATTCTTTAGGCAATACTACAGCGGCGACAGGCAAGGGTTTTGCCATAGGTTCTGCTGCTTTGACAGCTCTTGCGTTGATCGCGGCATTTAATGAACAGATTGTTCTTGCCGGCAAGACCGTTGATCTGTCTCTTTTGAATCCCCGTGTTATGGTTGGGCTTTTTATAGGAGGCATGTTGCCGTTTGCTTTCTGCGCCCTTACCATGCAGGCTGTGGGACGCGCTGCTTCTCAGATAGTTGTAGAAGTGCGCAGGCAGTTCAAGGAGATCGTCGGTTTGATGGAAGGAAAAGCCAAACCTGATTATGCGGGTTGCGTTATGATAGCCACAAAATCCGCTCAGAAAGAGATGATAGCGCCTTCAATATTGGCGATAATCTCGCCTATCGTGGTAGGTTTATTGGGCGGCCTGGAAGCGCAGGCAGGTCTCTTGATAGGTGCTACTGTTACAGGTTTTGTTCTCGCAATCATGATGGCGAATTCCGGCGGTGCATGGGATAATGCCAAGAAGTATATAGAAGAAGGCCACCACGGCGGCAAGGGTTCTTTTGCCCATAAGGCCGCTGTTGTGGGTGATACTGTGGGTGATCCGTTCAAGGACACATCAGGGCCGTCTTTGAATATATTGATAAAACTTATGTCAATGGTCTCTATAGTATTTGCTTCTTTCGTTATTTCTAATACATTGTTTAAATAAAGATCAGTCGCTTGTCCGAGGCGAAGCCTCGGTAAGCTTGATTGAGGCT
>CAYSCK010000005.1:0-30209 GCA_964429525.1 uncultured Planctomycetia bacterium | reverse complement strand
CATGCGAGCCGGCTTTCCTTCTGATCTTGTGCCGTAATGAAAAGGCGCGTCCACATGCGTGCCCATGTGAACAGAGGAGTGCACGATCTCCAAAGACAGCATCTCCGCGTCAGGGATCTCCCCTGGACTCACCAGGCGTTCGCCGCGCTCAAAACGCTTTTTGCCGTCCGGGGTCTTTGACATCACCACTTCGTTAAAATGCTCAACCCCTTTGGCGTGAGTTATACGATCGATCCTTGCCGCGTGCGTTTCAACGAGCGTATCATCTATGGGAAGGCTTAGATCAATTATCTTCATTTGGTGAACTCTCTCAAATTAACTCCGGTAAACGCTATAAAATATCCTGCTCAGAACCCGCTATTCAGGCCTTCTTCTTTGAATCAATGACTTCCGCTATCTGCTCAAGCGAGTGCTGTTTAGCAACCTCTTTTTCCTGGATAGATATGCCGAATTCTTTCTGAAGGGCGATACAGACCTCAACCATCTCAGTTGAATCCACTCCAAGGCTCTGTTCAAGGGACTGTCCGTCCTTTAATTCATCAGGCCTGACTTTCAAAAGATTAACGATAACATTCTTAATTTTTTCCTTTGTATTCATCTTACCTCCTATTCATTTAAAATATTCTGTCACAAGATACAAGTCACACGTCACAAGAGCACAAGGTCAAAAAGCATTTCTGGCGTATAGCGTTTAGCGTATAGTAAATAGGTTTTTGTTGCAACATTTCTGTCCAGACCTGAAATGTTGCAACATCTGGTTACGCAAACCGCATACCGTTAACCGAAAACCGGCCTTCTATGCTTTTTCCAAAGTCATACACGCGTTGATACCGGCACGACCGCGCGATATTACCAATGCGCGGCGTATCTTATGCTCCCTGGCCTTGTCCCTGACAAAATTAAGGCCGGCGCACTTAGGATCTATATTTTTCAAATTAAGCGTAGGCGGTATAAGCTCATGCTCCATAGCCAATACAGCGGTTATAACGTCCACAGCGCCTGAAGCACCCAGAAGGTTGCCGAACATTGTCTTGGGCGCGGATACCGGTATCTCTTTAGCGAGCTCGCCAAAAACCTCTTTTATCGCGTTAACCTCGCTGATATCGCCTTCAATTGTAGCAGCTCCATCCAGGGAGATATAATCTATGTCCTTAGGTTTATAGCCTGCGTCATCCAAAGCGATCCTTATGGCACGCGCCAATTGCCTGCCGTCCAGACTCGCCTTGATCCTGTCTACGCCGTCGCAAGTCGTTCCATAACCTGTAATATACGCGAATATCTTTTTATCCCTCTTTTTGGCTCGCTCTTCGGATTCCAGGATCATGATACCAGCGCCTTCGCCCGGCACAAAACCGTCTCTTTCGGAATCATACGGCTTATACGCCTGCGCCGGATGTTCGTTATCTTTAGAAAGATCGCCGCTGGTATTACAGCAGAGAAAACCATAAGGCGAGAGCGGAGCTTCCATGCCGCCGGCCAAAATAAAATCCAGCTTGTCTTTAGCCAGAATCTTGATCGCGTGCCCCATAGCCATAAGCGAACTCGCGCGGTCCGAAACTATGGTCTTTGAATAACCTTTAATTCCATAATAGATAGATACCTGCCCCTGCGGCGCGGCAGGAAACCACGCGGATGCCATGTATGGGCTTACGCCTTCCCTGCCCTCAATATAAAGATCCCTTAATTCCGTTTCACCATACAACCACCCGCCCAAAGCGTTACCCATAAAAATACCGATATTATTAAGATTCTCCTTGGAAAGGTCAATACCGGCGTCTTTTAAGGCAAGCTCTGAGGCTATAAGCGCCATATGCGAAAATGGGTCTATCTTCTGCAAAAGCCGCGACGACACATGCGAATAAGCGTCAAGCTGATGTATCTGGCCTGCTATGTTTGAAGGATAGAGCGAAGAATCATAACGCTCTATCTTCTTGATCTCTGAGCGCCCTGCCTTGATATTGGCCCAGAAGACTTTCTTATCCATTCCTGACGGAGCTACTATGCCTATCCCTGTAATTGCTATCTTCTTTAACATTATTTTCCCTCCTGGTAACGCTTCATAACCAAAGAGGAGTGGATCCCTGAAAATCCGCTGCTCGTCTTTAAAAACAGATCTATCTTTTTCTCTATCGCTTTGTTCGGTATATAATTCAGATCGCACTGCGGATCGCGGACCTCCTGATTGATGGTCGGAGGCAAAAGATTCTTTTCAAATATCATGGATCCGACCACCATCTCGATCGCGTTCGCCGCTGCCAGCGGATGGCCTATCATGGATTTTAAAGAACTTATCGGTATTTTATACGCGTAATCACCCAGGGCTATTTTGTAAGCGTTGGTTTCAAAGACATCGTTCATGCGCGTCGATGATCCATGCGCGCTGATGTAATCTATATCCTGCGGCCCGATCTCGGCATCTTTGAGCGCGAGTTTAATACAGTCAGCCATGGCGAGCCCATCCGCCGGAAGGTCTGTCATATGGAACGCGTTATTGCAGGTACCGTATCCTGTAACTTCACAATAAATGCGCGCGCCCCTCTTTAAAGCGTGGCCCAGCTCTTCTAAGATCAGCAGGCCGCATCCTTCAGACAACACAAAACCATCTCGTTTATTATCAAAAGGCCGGGAAGCTTTCTGCGGTTCATCATTGCGGGCCGACAAAACGCTCACAACATCAAAAGCCCCGAATGTGATCGGCGTCAAGGGCGCTTCAGATGCCCCCGCGATCATCAGGTCCATGTCTCCATCCTGTATTGTTTCAAGGCAGAAACCCAAAGAATCAGTGCCGGCTGTACAACCTGTTGAGATCGTATTGCAGATACCGTTCAAATGATACTTCGCGGAAATTTCAGCTGACGGAGTATTAAACATTGACGCATCGTACAGGTAAGGCCTCACTAAACGCGGATCAATAGGATTACGGCCGTTATCAGTCACCAGCACGAACTCCTCTTCCATGAATTTTGTGCCGCATATGGCGTTAGCAAGGCTGACCCCGGCTCTCTCACGGTTAATTTTAGAAAAATCAAGGCCGGCATCTTTAACCGCCATACCAGCCGCGACTACAGCAAACTGAACATAGCGATCCATACGTTTTACTTCTTCCTCATCAAGCCCCAATTCAAATGGATTGAACTCTTTTGAATATGCCGCGATGCGCGTGCGGAACATGGAGACATCAAACATATCAACCCGCCTCACGGCCGAAACTCCGCCTGTCATAGCTTTAAAACAAGCGTCTTTTCCTATGCCGTTGGGCGAAATAACTCCTAAACCCGTGACAACAACTCTTCGTTTCATAAAATTATTGCTCCTTCTGATTTTATTTCCAATTAATTATGGGGATCCTGGCATTAATTAGAAATTGTAAATTTGAAACTGTTTATTTTTTATCTTCAATCCTGGCAACCTTAAAAATAACATGACCCCCGTCAGGGCAGGTTGGCGTATCCAGAGAATCCGGATTCTCCATAAAAGTAAATTTCGCGCCAAAATTCAAAGCGAACAAAACAGGGAACATCATATGATATGCCGCCCCGCAGAAACCTTCCGGAGTAGGCAGGCCTTTAACCTTGAACTTATCCCCAACCTTGTAACCATAATGGCATTTACCCGTAGCTTCCTTTACCTCTATCTCCATCGTCTTGGGGTTAGGCCCCTTGTGTTCAGCGGGTTTCGGCTTAGAGATGACTTTCCCTTCTTCGTCGATAAGCTCCGTCAAAAATTCAACCTTTTTACCATCAGGGCATGTGGTGCGCAGAGAAAGAACATTATCCATGAAAGGAAACTCCGCGCCGAATGTCAGAGAATACATACAAGGAAATATAGAATGCGCGGCACCCAGGCAAAAATCCTTGGGCGTATGCGTAAAATCCTCAAATATGAACTGATCTCCGACTTGATAGCCATGATAACAATAGCCGTCTCTTTTTGTAACGGTAAGACGCAGACGCGGAAATTTCACGCGTGACTTTTTAACCATCTTCCTGAGCTCGCTCATTCTTGGTTTCGCCTGTTCCATCAAATTATCATCCGGTAAACATCATCCGATACAGAATATCAGAACTTAAAAAAAATCTTCGCGCTTGAGTTGCGCGTCTCTTTCGACTTCAGCCAGAAAATCATCAATTTTAAAAAATCTTCCGGTACTCTCAACCTGATGCACAAGCTCGGTAACGCGCGTGTTAAGCTTCGCCTCAACATTATTAAGCTTTGCCTGGTTAGCTATTTCGCCGTTTATAAAATCTATTTCCGAAGGCCGCCCGCGCTGAATACTTTGTAAAATAGACCCGTACAGCGGCTCTTTGCTCAAATTGATCATTATGCCGGAAAATATGGGGGCCGCCTCATCCAAGGGCATAAAACTCAAACCTTTAAGCTTCTCAATATCAAAATCAGGCATACTCAAAAGCTTTTTCCCGAGCTTCTCTGCCACTTCAAAACCCTCTTTCAGGATCCTTAAAGAGAGCTTGCACATATCCATATTCGCGTATGTCTCCTGCACGCTCTTACCTATCAACGCAGGGATACAATTTGAAAAATTAACAAAGATCTTGGACCACTTCATCGCCGAGATATCTTCAACCTCAACGGTATTAAAAGCGACTTTCAGGAATTCAGCCACTTCCCTGACTTTTTCATCATTCGCGCCAAACGGCCTGCCTATGAGCCAATTACCTTCAAAATTATGGACAATCCTGTTGTACGGCGAATAAGTCACCCCGAACATCACAATGCTCGAAATTATATTATCTTTCCCGAGCATCATCTCAAGCAATCTATCCGCTCTCACACCGTTCTGTGTAGAAAGTATAATCGTCTCTCCGGTGAGAAAATCCCTGGACTGATCAACGCAATCGCGCAGATCCTGCGTCTTGACGGCGATTATAGCCAAGTCCACTCTCTCTTCCAGCCTAGGACGGACGTCAAGATACACCATGGAACGGCCGCGCACACCCTCTATGATCATGCCGTCTTTTTCTATAGCTTTTTTCTGATCCAGGCGGCCAACGCAGACAACAGGGATGCCTTTGGATTTAAGGTACGCCGCGACCAAACCGCCAATAGCTCCCAGACCTAAAACAGCTACTTTCATTTGATCATCCTTATATAAAACTACTTATTTTCCAGGTATCTCTTCAGATTATTCAAGATCGCTTCTATATTACGATCATGCAGGTTTCTGAAAAACAAATGCCATAAAAAACGGTTTAAAAACCCGTGCACCTGATAACGCATATCATAGCAGACTTCAAATCCAAAATGCGTCGGTAGGAAACTTATTGTCTCAGACCCGCTGAACATGCCGTTTAAAAACACGCGCGTAATACCGTTTTTGCTCAGGCCATTGACTTCAACATCCCAGCTCGGAGCGAACGGCAATAATACCGACTGCCGGTAACGAGTACCTTCTTTCACTTCACCTTCAGTCAGGCGCTCAAAACGCATAAGGGACTTTTTAGGCCACCACGCGGCCTCGCCCCAGAGCACTATCTGGCTTAAAAGAGCGTTACCATCACATTTAACTACGATGGCATGACGGTTTAAAAGCGTCATGCTTTTATATTATTCCTGATATGGAGATTATATTTTTTATAATCCAACCCTACATTCTCCAAAATGCGGATCATGAGAGAATAGAACTGTAACGGCACTTCCGAAAACATGGCGCGCAAAAGGTCTTCTTCTTCTACAATACGCGAGCCTCTGGCTAAGGCTATCTCCTCGGCCTTGGCGGTCGCGGCAACCTCTGTCATATGGCGATGGAATATAGGAAGCTTTAGAAGCACTTTTTTAAAATTCTCTTCTGTGGATTTTTCCCAAGTCATCTTGAACTGATCAGACATAAAGATCTCCTTTGGTAGCCGCCGCTTCAAACTTGGAGATGTTGGACATAAAATCCTTAACGCAAATCTTGGCCAGCTCATGGTAACGCCCGCTCATTATCCTGTGTATCCTGTGAGGACGCGAGAAGAATTCTCTCATGCACCAGGAACCAAGCCTGCCGACTTCTTCAATGCTTAAGGATTTTGTAGGGACAACCGGATGCTGAAAATCCCATTTCTTAAGGTCTATTGAACTCGGGTCAAGTAACCCTTCTTTTATAAGCTTCATCCACAATGGCGAACCAGGCACAGGGGTTACAAACTGGAGAGCGAAAATATCCGGATCTACCTGATCGGCAAAAGCAAAACGCTTCTTTATGGCCTCTTCAGTATCATCTTCAAAGCCGATCATAAATGTGCCGACAGTCGCGATATCATTCTTCCTTAAAGAATCAACTGTCTGCTTGATCTGCGAAACAGTGACGCCTTTTCCTATCTTGGAAAGTTCTTTATCATTTGACACCTCTATACCCACCAGGCCCATGAACATACCGGCCTTTTTCATAAGAGGTATCATATCCCCTTGTTTGGCCCAATCATCCGCGCGCCCCAGGATCACCCAATTAAGCTTGATATTTTTTTCCAGGATCCCTTCGCAGACACCGCGAACCACATCCGCATTCACGTTAAAAGCATCATCCTGGAATACTATCGTCTTTACGCCGAACTTATTCGTCAAAAGCTCAAGTTCCTCAACGATACGCTTGGCTGAATGAGACCGCCATGAAACAAAATCTTTCGGGTAACGCGGGTCATATTGGCTCCACTCATAACAGAATGAACATCCACCCGGACAACCGCGGCTTGTAAAAAGTTCGCAGAAATTAGTCCAATAGGTATGGTTCACATACTTCTCCATCGGGAAAAGGTCGTACGCGGGCAAAGGAAGTATATCAATATCTTTGATCAGCTCGCGATGCGAACCGGCGACAATAACGCCTTTATTGCGCGAAGCAAGGCCGGCGATATGGGAAAAATCGGTCTTCCCTGACTCAACGGACTTTAAAAGTTCTTCTAAAGTCAATTCTCCCTCTCCTATCAAAACAAAATCTATTGACGGATTATCCTCCAAAGTCTCTTTATAAAGAGCTGAATACCAAAGTCCGCCAACAGCAACCAGAGTTGAAGGGCTGACCTCTTTTACTAATTCGGCGATCTTATTAAAATGCCATATAACCGCAAGGCCCCCTGTTGAATGAAGTATATCCCCCAAGACGACAACATCAGGCTTGAGCTCTTTTACTTTAGCCTTAACGTCGTCATAGGTCATATCAAGCGCGCGCGCGTCAAGCACATAAGGCTCGCCTGCTTTTTTCTCCCTGATATAAGCTGCCAGCTGCGCGTAAAATTGATTAGCTGCCTTGTTGATGCCGTGAGTAGCCCATCCTCCTATAGGAGGCATAATAAACAATACTTTTTTCATATCTCTCCCTTTAAATTTAGACGTTAAACCAGGAGGCAACAAGCGGCTTGCCGCCGGGAGTTAAATCAACGTTTACATGCTTAACCTGTGTATATTCCAAAAGGCCTTCTTTGCCGAGCTCCCTGCCAAAACCGCTTTGCTTATAACCACCGAAAGGAGCCTCATTATAAAAACCGCCGAATGTATTAACCCATACAGTCCCTGCCCTTAGCTGACGCGCCAGTGTCGAGGCTTTGTTGATATCCTTGGTCCAGATCATGGCAGCCAACCCATAAGGCGTATCATTGGCAACACGGAGCGCCTCCTGAGGATCTTTTACCTTGATCACGCAAAGCACAGGCCCGAATATCTCTTCACGCGCTATACGCGCGCTATTTTTTACGTCAGCAAAAATTGTGGGCTCAACAAAAAAACCCTTCCGGTATGCCGGACTGCCTCCGCCGGAAACAAGGCGGGCTTCTTTTTTACCGATCGCGATATAATCCAGAACAACTTTTCTCTGCTTAGCGCTGATCAATGGCCCGATATCGGTAGATGGATCAGACGGATCACCGACTTTCAGTTTTTTGCTCTTTACAACAAGCATCTCCAAAAATTTATCATAAATTTTCTCTTCAACTATTAAACGTGAACCCGCGACGCACGTCTGGCCCTGATTCATAAAAATAGCGCAAAGAGAACCATTGACCGCGGTCTCAAGGTCGCAATCCGCCAGAACTATGTTCGGAGACTTACCTCCTAACTCCAAAGTCAGCTTCTTTAAATTAGAGCTTGCCGCCTTCATAACAGAACGGCCCACCTCAGTTGAGCCTGTAAATGAAACCATGTCTATTAATTCCGACGCGGCCATCGCTTCGCCTAGAACAGAACCTTCCCCGGTAACGAAATTAACAACCCCCGGAGGCAATTCACACTTGTCCAGGATCTTTGCCAACTCTAAAGAGCTCAAAGATGCCTCTTTGGAAGGCTTAAAAACAACCGTATTACCCAATATAATGGACGAAGATAGCTTCCATGCCGCCATAAGGAACGGATAATTCCACGGCGTGATCGCGCCCACAACCCCTACAGGCTCGCGAAGCGTATAGCTCATCGCCGGAGCAGGAATAGTCAAAGTTTCGCCCTTAACCTCCTGAGCCGCGCCGGCAAAATACTCAAAGGCATTGGCAGCGACAGGTATATCTATAAAAGTCGTCTGCTTTATAGTCTTTCCCGAATCCATCGTCTCAACACGGGAAAGCTCAAAAGCGGATTCACGTATCATGTGAGCGATCCTTACCAGGTAAGAGGCTCTCTCCTGCAGGCTCATCCTGGGCCAATCGCCTTCATCATAAGCCCGTCGCGCGGCAGTTATAGCCTTATCCAGGTCTATAAGATCCGCTTTTGGAAAAGAGGCTATATTCTCCTCTGTGGCCGGATTCATGCTTTCTAAAGACGCTCCGCTTTCAGCATCACAAAATTTCCCGTCAATATACATCTGGTATTTATTCATAGATTTATTAACTCTCCGGTTTTTTCTTTTAGCGCTAACCGATAACCACAAACCGCTAACTGAAATCTAACTCTTAACCTAATCCACCAACGAAGTTAATGGTTGTTCTTTGGAAAAATTGTTTCAAGCTCCGCTCCGAGCCGAATGAGTGCTTTGCATCGCAGTAAATCCAACTAAAAATGCACAACTCGCCCTAAGATTTACATTTTTGTAACGGCTCAGACAGTGCATTTTTGCGTCTTTAGGCGCCGCTGGATTTTCTGCTCTCCTTCGGCAGTCGCTGCGTTTTGAAACAATTTTCCTTTTTAAGAAGCCACTGACAAAGCCGGTGGTGATTCACTTCTACTCTTGCGCCTTACGACCTTGTTATTCCACCGGTGTCTTTACCCATAATTCAAAAAGCCTGTTGAATGGGACATACCACCTTGATATCTTGGCAAAGTCTCCCTTTAATTTAAGTTTCTTTTGAGTGGTCGCGGCAAAAGGATCAAGCTGTCTGTTAAATATCTGGCGCCAATATTCGGCTTTACCGGAGATCACAAACTCCGCGCCATCTGTCGTCTTCGAATAATCGGCTATTCTGCCATCCTGAAAATTAAAACAGTAGACCGTCTGGGTTTCATCCAAGACGACCGCGAGTTTTGTTTTAAGCGCAGTCTCATCCGAAAGCTTTTTAAATTTCTCATCCCTATTCACAAGCTCAACTATATCCTTGATCTGTTCTTCTGAAAAAAGTTTATATTTTTTTGAAGAACAGGCATCAACAGGCGCGGCTTTTGTTGCTTCAGGCGAAACTGAATTTTTCTTAAAAACATAAAAATCCTTAACAAAAGCCATCTGCACTGCTTCTTCCAGTGTCTGCACCAAAAAGAAAGCTTCCTTCAGGGTCTCCCCCATCGCCACAACCCCATGATGTTTTAATATCACGATATTGCTCTTTTTAAGAGCCTCTATAACAGGCGCGATATCAGTGATCGTAGGGGTCTTCTGATCAACAACCGGGATCTCGCCAAAAGTCAGCCTCGTCTCAAAAGTATCAAATTCTATGCGGTCATTCGCGCTAAAATAGCCGTTAGTCCATGTGGGATGCACATGCACAACGGCTTTTACTTCAAAATTTTTATACACACTCGTGTGAAAAGGATATTCCGACGAAGGACTGAATTTGCTGTCACGCGGTTTTCCATCAAGGTCAACCGCGCAGACGTCACGCGCGTCAAGCATTCCCAGGCAGGTTCCGCGGCCGGTTATCAAAACCGTGTTTTTATCCGCCAAAAGGCTGATATTGCCGGACATACCTCCGGACAGATCCTTCTCCCAGACAAGCCTGCCGATCTCGATTATTTCATTAACATTTGATTTTTCCATTTAATCCCTCGCGAGAAGAGCCAAAGGCAGCTCTTCGATATCAGGCACATAAGTTTTAATCGAGGAAATGGTAACGCTCTTATTACCTATCTTCCTCAGATCGCAAACAGAGGCTTTATTCATGCCCTCCTTATGGAGAAAGCAATTTATGCCATGAAGCCTGGCGCAAAGCGCGGCGATCATTGTGCCTGTCCTGCAAAAAGCGGTCTCACCTTCAAGACGCCTGTAAAAAATATGCACTTCCTTGACGAGCCCGGCCTTCATGCAAAAAGCCATCATGCTATCGCAGATCACAACCGGTGTTATCTTGTTCTTCAGCATCCCTTTTGTAACCAGCCGCATACCTTCCAGACACGGCCTCAATTCCGAAACAAAAACTTTCTTCTCTTTGAATGTTTTGAAAAATGACGCTTCCGGCACGCCGAAAACAAGCGATAATTTTTCGTCAATTCGCATGGATAGCTATATGTTTTGTAACAAGCGTGTTTGCCACCACATCAAACCCGGGATAAAACGCGCGCGTCCCCTTAGGCGCGAGATCTTTACCGCAGAACCTTAAGATCTCTTTATCGTCACGGATCTCTATGGGTATATCTTTACCGCTCTCAAGTTTATTCGAAGGCTGAGCAAGACAATAAAAAGGCAGGCCAAAATACTTCGCCAAGAGCGCTATCTGATAAGTTCCTATCTTATTGGCAAAATCACCGTTTTTAGCCGAACGGTCAGAACCTACCATAACGCAATCGATCGCTTTATCTGCCATCAGTTTTGCCACAGCATTATCGGCAACCAACGTAACATCAAAACCCTCAGTATTTAATTCCCACGCGGTAAGCCGCGAGCCCTGGAAGTAAGGACGAGTTTCAGTGGCATAAAATCTCACTTTTTTCCCGGCTTTCCGGCAAAATTCACCTATAAGGCTCATCTCACCTGAAACATGACAATGCGTCAGGATAGCATCTCCGTCTTTAACCAATTTCGACGCCTCTTGCGCCCTCATATACCTCTCTTGCCTTATGCCTTTTTCCAAAAAAACATCCATAAGACCTATAAGATCTTTACTGAAATCCGGGCTGCCATAAACTTTTTTAGCGAAACCGAGCATCATTGAAGTAACTTCTTCAAAAGGAAATGTCGGGCGGCTATTGTTGAATGCCACTGCGACTTTTTTTAAGATCGCCATCTGTTCGTCTTTTGTCTTTAAAGAAGCCTTTTTTAATTCAAGCATAAAAGTGTAGCAGACCGTCAGAAACTGGCCGAAAGCGCGCGTCTTCATATCCACAACAGCGCGTATCGCCTGATGAAAATCCTTTACCTTTATATAAGAGACTTTCTGCGGAATAAGGGTTTCATCTAAGATATAAAGCACTTCGCCTTCTAAACGTACTGGCCAGAATAATATTGATTCTTTCATTTTTATGTTCCCTGAGGTTTCTTAATACTGCTTCATGTTTCTTAATGTTAATTTTGTAACCTCAAGAAACATTTTGGAACTTTAAGAAACGTTCCGTAACTTTCTATTTCTTCTCCAATTCCACAACCGCACCTAGGCATATTTTTATAACTTTTGCTTCAGCATCATAATAATCCGGATTCATAAATCCTAATTCACCGGTGATCAGATTATCGCTTACCGCCGAAACTGAAGCTGCTTTTACGCCGTTAACCTGCGCTATGGTCATCATAGCGCTTGAAACCATGTCAACCGCGATAGCGCCTTCTTTTCGGACTTTCTCGACTATCTCGCGCGTTTCGCGCAAGAGCGCGTCCGTTGTCCACATAGGCCCTTTTTGAAAATTTACGCCTTCTTTTAAACCTGTTTTTTCTATTGCTTCAGACAACGCCTTATCCGCCACAGTCTTAAAATCACTGTTAACATAATAAGGGGTTACGCCGTCACCCCGGATGACGCTCGTGGCCAAAACAATATCGCCCACTTTGATTTTTTCATCAAGCGCGCCGCAGGAACCGGCGCGGATAATATATTCCACTTTACCGGCGCACAGAATCTCAGCGATTATGGCTGAATCGGGGGAGAACCTGCCGCCATTTCCAACGGCAACTTTAACACCTTCATAATAACCCGTATAGACAGCATATTCAAAAAATGAAAAACATTTAACGGGCTTTTCCAGATAATCCAAAATAGCGTCACGCCTTTCAGCAGGCCCTGGAATAATAGCATATTTGCCAAAATCCCCCGGCTTGACCTGCACCATGCCTAATAAATCCGCGCCTGTCATATGCATAGCTTTCTTCATTTCCATTTTGATCTCCTTAATCCCGCTCTGCGGGATTAATTCCGCAGTCTGTGAATCTCCGCCGATTTTGTCGGTGGCTTCTTAAAAGGGAAAATTGTTTCAAAGCGCAGCGACTGCCCATGATGAGCAGGAAATCCAGCGGCGCCTAACGGCGCAAAAATGCACTGTTTGAGCCGTTACCAAAATCTAAATATTAGGGCGAGTTGCGCATTTTTAGTTGGATTTTCTGCGTTGCAAAGCACTACTTCGGCTCGGAGCGGAGCTTGAAACAATTTTTCCAAAGAACAACCACTAACTTCGTTGGCGACTTAGGTTAAGAGTTAATTTGCTGTTTCAATAACACCTTATCAACCTTACCCGAACGTGTCTTGGGCAGGTTTTCCACAAAAGAAATAGAGTGCGGCAATTTAAAATGCGCCAGATGTTGACGGCAAAACTGACGCAGATCATACTCAGAAACGCTATTATCGCCTTTTAACACAACAAACGCCTGCACAGATTCACCGCGTAAAGGATCAGGAAAACCCACAACAGCCGCCTCTTTTACCTCCGGGTGCTTATGCAATGCCTCTTCAACCTCCGGAGGAAAAACCAGCTGTCCAGAGACCTTTATCATATCCTTCTTTCTTCCGACGATATAAAACATGCCTTCTTTATCGCAGCGTCCAAGATCACCCGTATGGAACCAGCCGTCAAGGAGGACTTCATCCGTCATGGCTTTATCCTTATAATAACCATCCATGACGACCCAGCTTTTTATCGCTATCTCGCCAGCTTCTCCTCCAGACACAACATTACCGTCATCATCAAGCAATTTTATCTCGATCCAGGGCGCCGGCCTGCCGATAGACTCTATCTTATCCGAACCTAAGGGTATGACCGTGTTAGGCGAGTTCGTCTCGGTCAAGCCCCAGCCATTCAAAAGCTTCGCGTTAGGGCAATATGTTTTGAAACGGCGGATAGCATCCGGTGAATTCGGAGCTCCGAAAACGTTCACCCAGCGGATGCTTGAAAGATCATACTTTTCGAATTCCTTTAAATGCAGAAGAGCGTAATACATTGAAGGTACCATGTGAAAACAGGTAACACGGTATTTCTCAATGTTCTTTAAAAACTCCACAGGGATAAATCTATCCATGAGAACAAGGGTGATCGCGAAAAACACACAATTCTGAATATAGACAAGGCCGCCGGCATGAGACAACGGAAGAGCTGATATCTTTACATCCTTAGGCGATAGATCAACAAAAAAATCCATAGCCTGAGGAGACGCTGTCAAATGCTTATAATTAAGCAAAACTCCTTTTGGCCTGCCAGTTGAGCCCGAAGTATACAAGATCAATGACTTATCAGTTTCTGAAATATCAACAGCCACGGGAGAGTCCGAACCATTTGAAATAAGTTCTTCAAAAGACAAATAGCCAGGGGCCTTCTCTCCGTGGACCAGGACTATATCTTTTATTGAAGCAACTTTCGCTCTTATGTTCTCAAACGATACATTCTCTTTCTTTTTGGCTATAAGAAGTTTGGCATCGCAATGATCAAGGCAGGCTTCCAACTCATCGTTTTTAAGCATGAAATCAAACGGTACGACAGTAGCGCCTATGGAAAAAAGAGCAAGATATGAATAAATATACTCCGGCCAGTTAGGCAGATATAACGCGACCTTATCGCCTTTCTTTATGCCATAGCTGATAAGACTATTAGCTAGGCGGAAAGATTTATCACGCAATTCAGAAAAAGTGATACTTGTGCCTTCAAAAAATATGGCGGGTTTATCCGCAAACTCCCTGCACTGCTTCTCCAATAAGTCACGTATTTTATTAGCCATGGCCCTCCCGGCAAACAATATCCTCTCCCAAACAATATCCTCTCCCAAATAGTAAAATTTTACTATTCAAATTTTATTATGTCAACTGAAAATTTTAAATTTTAAATTAGTAGATACCCACGGGCATGCCCGTGGAACTCAAAGCAGGTATTAGAATTAGTCTGTTTTAGAGATTTAACTTAGTGCGGAATAATGAGTTAAGATGAATGAGGCCACTCAGGGATTGAAATTTTTTGTTTCTCCAATTCCGCGCCCACATCCTGAATAAATTTTTTCTCAGCCTGTAAAAGCTCAAGATTATGTTCAACTATAGACTTCAGGTGGTAAGAAGACCTTGCCTTTAATTGTCCTGCCAATGTTTTCAGGGCTTCTTCTATCTTGGAAAGTATACGCGCCCTTCCCTTTAAACGATGGCGCGCTATATCAACAGGCAAGTGAGGCAGAAAATAAAGAGCGATATCAACGCTAAAATTAGGCCTTTCAACTGTCAGGATCGTCTTCGTCAATAACTGCGTAAAACGCTGCTCGCCTTTGGATGTCAGGCTATATACGAATTTTTCAGGCCTTGGCCCTTTTGAACTGACCGCTTTTTCCACAAAACCTTTCTTTTCCAGCAGATTCAGAGTGTAATATATTGATTCAACATCCAGCACCGCAAACGTGCTTACAACCTCTTTTACCTGCTTCTTGATCTCATAGCCATGGCGAGGCTTATCTTTTAAAAGCCCAAGTATCAAAAGCTCCTGCTCAAGCTTCACGCTGATCTCTCCTCGTCAAATCTGCCCATATTCCTGAATTTTTTATACCTCTGTTCCACGATCTGGTCCCCGGGCATCTTCAAAAGCTCAATAAAATATTTTTTGACGCTTGATTTGATATTTTTTGCCGCTTCTTCCGGATTAACATGAGCGCCGCCCAACGGCTCTTTAATGACCTCATCTATAACGCCGAACTTTAAAAGATCCGCTGCCGTAAGCTTCAAAGCCTCTGCGGCTTCAGGGGCCTTTGAACTGCTCTTCCATAGGATGGCGGCACAACCTTCAGGAGAGATAACAGAATAATACGCATTCTCAAGCACACAGACCCTGTCGGCAATACCTATCCCCAAAGCCCCGCCTGAACCGCCCTCTCCAATGACAACCGCGACTATCGGAACTCTTATGCCAGACATCATCTTTAAATTCAGTGCTATAGCCTGCGCCTGGCCGCGCTCTTCGGCGCCTATACCTGGATATGCGCCAGGCGTATCAATAAAAACAAGGATAGGAACCTCAAATTTCTGGGCCAATTCCATGACACGCATTGCCTTGCGATACCCTTCCGGATGCGCGCAACCAAAAGTCCTCATAAGATTTTCTTTTGTGTCCCGGCCTTTCTGCTGTCCTATCACAAGAAGTTTCTGGCCGTCAAGCTTAGCGAGCCCTGCGATAATAGCTTTATCGTCGCGAAAAGCCCTGTCCCCATGCAGCTCCATAAAATCTTTCAAAATCAGATTTATATAATCCAAGGTATACGGCCTGTGCGGATGACGCGATATCTGCACGCGCTGCCAGGAAGAAAGTTTTCCGTAGATATCTTTACGTAATTGGCCAAGTTTTTCTTCAAGCTTCTTGACCTCGCCGCTTAGATCAATAGATTTCTCAGAAGTAAACTTTCTAAGTTCATTGATCTTTTTCTCTAATTCTATTATCGGCTTTTCAAAATCCAAACCTATCATGCGAGCCTCAAGTCAGTTTTAGTCAATAACAACAACTTCTGTGCCTGCCGGAAGGAAATCATACAAAAGTTCAACTTCATTATTCAACATGCGAACACAGCCCGCGGTGGCCTGCGTTCCTATAGTTTCAGGCAATGTTGTGCCGTGTATCCCGTATCCAGGGATATCAAACCCCATCCAGCGGGTCCCCAAGATATTGCGCTTGTCGCCGGCCGGTATCAACTGCCCTTCATGTGTCCATGAAGGATCTTTAAGCTTGTTTACTATCCTGAATGTGCCGACCGGAGTAATATTATCTTTACCCGTTGAAACCCTGAATGTCTTTATGACTTCTCCGTCGGATAATAAGGTGAGCGTATTCCGGGATTTATCCACCAAAACACTGAAACGACCTGTCCAGACCCTTAAACGCTGTCTAATTTTTACAATATCGGACTTCATGCCGTTCTCTCTCTTGATAAGATCAGCTGTCGTATGAAATTCATCCGCTATCATACTCAAAGAATCGCCCTCCTTGATCTCCCGCACAGCAGTCTGGCCAGGAATATTTATCGCTGAAAGCACTATGCGCATATTCAGATCTTCAAGTTTATTCTGAAAGTCTCCAATGTCAGGATTCGAGACATTTTCCATTATTATGCTTTTATACATATCCCGCGCCGCCAGAATATCCCCCATTGCTTCAAGGGCAGCGGCCTCTTTTAAGGATCCTTCAAAAATACCATCGGAAGAACCACGCGCTACTTTAGCCGAAGACGCCGCCGGAGCCTTAAAAATTTTTATCACCAGAAATAAAACAACGAGTACAAATACCAGAGCTCCAACACCCAACCAAAGCTTCTTCATCATAGACTCCTTAATTTGCCATCCGTATTACTTTATCCGAAAGCAGATCCCTGGAAAATATTATTTCTGTAAAATAACAGCCAGCAAGGTACCTATAATAGATCCCATAAAAACTTCAATCGGGGTATGCCCTATAAGCTCTTTCAGCCGGTCCTCTTCTATTTTTCCGCGCCAATAAATATCATCTAAAACTTTATTCAGTATCGCTGCCTGCTTTCCTGTAGAACGCCTAACCCCTTGCGCGTCAAACATGGTGACCATGGCAAAAACAGTGGCAAGCGCAAAAGCTAAAGTATCAAAACCATACTCCATGCCGATGATCGCCGCCATAGCGCTGGAACCAGCAGCATGAGCCGAAGGCATTCCGCCTGTTCCGATAAACCAGCGAAAATCAAATCTCTTGGTTCTCAGAACTCCGAGAGCAACCTTGATAGTCTGGGCCACAGCCCAGGCAAACAACGTCACCATCAGAACATGATTATGAAGTATAGCTACAATTATCTCATTCATTATTATATCGTCCTCTCCTCTTGTGAAATAATAACCGGACCGGAAGTGACGACACTGACATCCACCCACCCGGCATATGTCGATCTGCCTTCTTTAATTACATAGCCTTCGTTTCCTTCTACAGGCTCCAAAGGTTTTTGAGGTTCAAAATTGAGAGGTTCTTTTCTCTCAGGTTGCGCAACGATGGCCTTTTTGGCTTCAGCACGCTCCGACTTTATCGCGCTCTTCACCTTAACCCTTAATTCTTTAATAGCTTTTTTTAACTCCACAACTGAAGAAAGCTTCCTTCTCATCTCATCCGCGTCAAGCTTCTCAGTCAAAAGCTCATGGGCTATCTCTTTGTTCCTTGCCGAGAAAAACGCGTTGGCGCGGGCTGTTTCCTGAAGCTTTGAAGATAAAGCATTTATCTTTGCGATATGAGCCTTGATATCTCTTGCCTGCACGGCGACTTTCGCGTCCATAGCTATAAGACGCCCTTCAAGCTCGGCATTTTTAAGATAACTCTCACCAAGAACATTGCGTGTGGCTGCAAGAGATTTCTGAGATAGGACTAACTCTCTTTCCAAAGCGCGCATAGACTTGTTGAGTCCGGCATTTCTGACAGAGAGTTCAACAGATTTGAATATACCAAAAGCGGAAAAACCCAGAAGTATGGCAATAATTGCCCAGATATGCGCGTTTTTCATACCATTCAAAGCAAACCATCCATGTTTAATGAATCTCCCCGGTCTAAAGCCCGGGATTTCTGCGTAACGATTAAAAAATCACATGTTTTTGATAATTTTACCTGAAAAAACCAGGCTTTCATGATAGCTCTATCTATTCTACAATATCCGGGTATTTAGCTAAAATCTACATTCTGTTGACACAGGCTTATTACTATGGTAGTTTAAAGGTGAATAAACGGTTCTTTTTCCTTCCTGTGTTCCCGCAAAGAACTAAAAAATAGCTTTCCCATTATAAGATATAACTACAAAAAAAACAAGCACTTTTGAACCAGAAAACATGCTTGCCACAGCGCATACTTTTAGTATTTTAGGTATCGATGCCCTGCCTGTTGATATCGAAGTAGACATCAACAGAGGCCTGCCCAGCGTATCTATTGTAGGCCTTCCGGACAGCTCCATAAAGGAGAGCAAGGAAAGAGTGCGTTCAGGCCTTAAAAACAGCGAATTCGAATACCCCCATGATAAGATAACGATCAACCTCGCACCTGCAAACATAAAAAAAGAAGGCTCGGCCTTTGATCTGGCTATTGCATTAGGCATTTTAGCCGCTTCAAAACAGATCGACAGACAACTGCTTGAAGACTATTTCCTGGTAGGAGAACTCGCGCTTAACGGAGATATCAGGCCTGTTAAAGGGGCGCTGTCAATGGCGCTCGCTATGAGAAAGAAGAAGATCAGAAATCTCATCCTGCCAATTGATAATGCAAACGAAGCCGCTGTTGTTAAAGAAATCAAAGTCTTTGGCATCAAAACACTTAGAGAACTTGTTGGTTTTCTTTATAATCCATCGTTAATCCATCCTTGGGTCCACACAACATTTAAATATTCACAAAAAGACCCTCATCTGCAGGAGCTGGATTTTGCCGATATTAAAGGACAGCAGGCAACAAAGAGAGCAATTGAAATAGCGGCATGCGGAATGCATAACATCATAATGGTCGGCCCTCCAGGAAGCGGAAAGACCATGCTTGCGAAAAGACTGAGCACTATACTGCCCCCACTGACTGAAGATGAGGCCTTGGAATCAACCAGGATACACTCCTCGCTTGGTCTCACAGAAGCAAGATCCGGTCTGATAAGCCAGAGGCCCTTTCGGATGCCGCATCATACCGTCTCCAACGCAGCACTTGTAGGCGGCGGTACAATACCCCAGCCTGGAGAGATAAGCCTTGCTCACAATGGTATATTATTTTTAGATGAACTCCCGGAATTCCATCGTGATATACTTGAAGCCATGCGCCAACCGCTAGAAGACGGCTTTATACGTGTTTCCCGCGCGGCAAAATCGCTTGTCTTCCCGGCACGTTTTATGCTTGTTTGCGCCATGAACCCCTGCCCCTGCGGCACGCAAGGACAACAAAAACACTCCTGCAGGTGCAGCCCAAACCAGATACACCGCTACCGTTCAAAGATATCAGGCCCGCTCTTGGACAGGATAGATATACATATAGAAGTACCGGCCGTCAAATATCAGGAATTAAGCGATAACACGCCTGCTGAAAGTTCCGCTCTGATAAAAGAACGCGTAAATAAAGCCCGCGCCATTCAAGGGGAGCGCTTCAAGAAAGATGGGATTCTATCCAACGCACAGATGTCTCACAGGCAGACACGAAAATATTGCACATTGGGAAAAGAAGAAAATGAACTTCTTAAAACGGCGATGAACAACTTCGGCTTAAGCGCAAGAGCTTTCGACAAAATACTTAAAGTATCAAGGACAATAGCGGATTTGGCAGGATGTGAAAACCTGAGTACAGAACACCTGGCTGAGGCTATACAATACAGGAACTTAGACAGAGAATTCTTTATTTAACAATTGGCACAAAAAACTGCCAGAACATCTCCGCGGCAAAGAAGCAGATCTCACCAACCAAAAAATAATCAGTCAAACTGAGCTTTTACATTCGGGCGGGTAAAATAAAAGATAAATAGAGAGAAATATACGATTGAAACAAACATGAAAAGATATTCTGACAAAAAGTGAATCCCGGATAAAATAAATGAACCGATATTAAACAGAATCATGACAGCGTGATAATATAAGGCGATATCGCGCCACAGCCTCTTAAGCTTAAGGATATTATATCCGACAGCAAAAACAAATAATCCCAGAATTATAAACAGAAAAAACGAAGGCTCTTCTAAAACTCCCAGGCCGCTTTTTACCGTCCTTGTTATAAAAATAATGCCGAACAGGCATGTCAATAAGCCGCTTAAAATTAAATAAAGGCCGAACAACAAAACACCTTTTGATCTCTTCTTAACCATGAATGATTTTATCATTAATTGGACAATACTTCCAATATCTAAATAATATGTGCTCCTGCGGATATTATGTCCACAGGAGCACATAGGATCTTACAGCCATAAAAAAACCTACTTTGAATTCAGGACTTTTTCGGCTTCTTTGCGATAAGCATCCATAACATAAGGAATGCCTGAAACCTCTTCTGCTTCTTTTGTCAGGCTCATTACATCATCGCGCGAAATTGTGGATAGGTTAAAATTGCGCGAACCCGCCATCAACTGCTGCAATCCGACTTTTAGCCTTTGAGCAAAAGTATAGATACCCACGGCGCCAAGAGGAATGTCTTTCATGTCTTTACCGTATTTCTCAGCCAGTTCCTCATAGCAGACGAATATCTCCTCCGGCTTGGTGCCAAACTCGGCAACCGTAGGAGGCAGATTGTTATTTTTAATCCACTCTGAAACATTCTTTCCGACAAAACCTGGTATCATCAAGGCCCTGCCCATACACACCGCCTTAACATATGGAGCTCCCATCGCGATAACCTTAAATATATGATCTTCCAATGAAAAGCCGCCTGCTATAGCTATATCCGGCACCCTCATCTTCTTCTTGGCAAGCTTTTCGCAGAATTCATAAGTCAGAGCCTGCAGATAAAATGTCGGCACGCCCCACTCCTGCATCATACGCCACGGGCTCATGCCTGTTCCGCCCGGAGCTCCATCAATAGTCAATAGATCGATCTCCGCTGTGGAAGAGAATTTAAGAGCCTGAGCAAGCTCAACCATGGAATAAGCCCCCGTCTTAAGAGTAATGCGCTTAAAGCCCAGAGCTCTCAAGCGCTTGATCTCTTTCATAAAGCCTTCTTCCGAAACAAAACCAAGACGGGAATGACGCTCAAATTCCTTTATGGCTCCTGCCTTATACGCTTCCTGGTTGGCATGTATCGTCGGATCCGGAGTAACTATATAACCGCGTTTTTTCAGTTCAAGCGCGCGTTCAAGGCTTTTTACCTTGATCTCCCCTCCTATGCATTTAGCCCCCTGGCCCCACTTTAACTCAATGGTATCAAGTTTATGTTTCTTGCGCACATATTCTGCAACACCCAAGCGCGTATCTTCCACATTCATCTGGACAAGGATTTCACCGTAACCGTCATGAAATCTCTTATAAAGCTCTATGCGCCTGTCCATATCCGGAGCATTCACAATCTTCCCTTTTGAGTCAAGCTCAAGATTGGGATCGATACCGCAGACATTCTCACCGCAGACAATAGTCACGCCAGAAATAGCAGCGCCGATTGAAAAATGCTCCCAATTTTTTCTGGCTATCTCAGTAGAACCGAGAGCGCCGGTAAAAATAGGCATTCTCATTTTGACTTTTTTATCCCATCCATACTCTGTCTCGGTACTCACAGCTGGGAACGTTGCCGTATCAGGGCCGCCTACCACGCCCTTAGGCAATCCGTTTGCGCCCTGAGCATACCCCTGAATATTCAAATGAGAATAATCCACCGGATAATCTTTATCGCCGCCGGCGGTCATTTCGCCAAAAGGCCCGGGGTAAATTACTTCCCTGCCTCTGAAAGACGATTTAAAGACTTCACAATTTCCGCGGCATGATTCAAGACAGCGGGAACACAGACCGGAACACGCAACAACATTCTTTGAACGGTTAAATGTGCGCGTTGCGTCATTACCACCAGAAGTGCTTAAATTCATTTTTACCTCCTCATACGATGCATCATTACTTTAGTCAATCCCCTGAACCTTCAGGAGACGGAAAACCACACCTTCGCCAAAGATTAAAAAAAGCAACCATATCAGATTGCTTTTTTAGATTTTATCTTTGGCCTGATGATGCCTTCACGTACCACTTCCTTGTGGTTTACTATGCTTTGCACCTACGCCTGCGGCTTTGCGGGCCGATATGTGTGTTGATTATACTTCAGAGAAACAGAATTAATCAATAAAAATTAGTTATTCTCAAAACCCATAAGGTATAACAAAAAATACTCGGATTTAAATCAGTAAAAAATTTTAAAACATAACTATATCTTAATTTCAGCCTTTACCTTATTTAAAGCTGCCGGAAGAATGACTATCTCAACCCGCCTGTTCTTTCTTTTGTTCTCCACAGAATTATCATCCACTATCGGGCTGTATTCTCCAAAACCGGCCACGGAAAGACGCCCAGGCCCTACCTTGCCTTCATCAATAAAATAATGAAGCACAGCCAAAGCGCGTGCAGACGAAAGTTCCCAATTTGACCTCCAGCCTGAATATTTAATGGGATCGCTGTCAGTATGTCCTTCAACAGCTACCTTTGAATCAGGGACATCCGAGTTTAAAACTTTGGCCACCTTTTCCAAGATCGGCTTACCATCCGGCAATATGATGTCTTTGCCTGAGCTGAAAAATATCTCAGCAAGGAACGTTACCACAAGACCTCTTTCGGTCATTTCAAGCTTTGCCTTATATTCTCCCAGCTCTTTCTGAAGGCTGCGCGAGAGGTCTTTTTTGGCGCGTTCAAGCTCGCTGTCTTTCTGCTCTTTCAGGTTTTCAAGCTGATTCTGACAATCCGTCAATTCTGCCTGAAGCCTGTCCGCCCGCTTAGCTTTATCCATAACAGCGCAGCCTAAAAAATTACCGCTTAAAAAAATCAATAACGATAATAAAAATATTTTTTTCATTTAAAACCTCCCTTAATAAATCCGGCCCGTTTTTTAGTTCAACAGACCGATAGATCAGCAAGATTTATGTATAGATTCCAATCTTTTAGAAAGCAGCATCGGATCAACCCGTCCCGCGCACTCGACAATATTATTTACAAGAACAACGGGTGTCTGAGCGGCATTAAGGCTATAACGGAAGATACTGTCCAGCGTTTTTGTGTGCTTGAATTCAAATTGTATCACAGTCTTGTATTTCAACCCTATCGTGGAAACAGCTTGTCGTATCTGCCTCTCAAGATTCTCGCATTTTCTGCAAGGCAGACAGATAACTTCAACAGATACAATAGACATATATATCTCCTCTCTTTGATATAACTAAATAGACATTATTTTTAAAAGATTCAGGCCTGTCTGCGGGTCTACGCACTTTGTTGCCTTAACGCCCGAAAGCTCAAAGACTATTGCCTCAATTACGAGGAACACCCTGGAATCTTTTCGCACGCAACCTGTCAGCATGGTTTTTTTCTTGCCCATAGTAGCGTGAATATGTATCTGCGGGCCTTCCTTGTTTGTAAAGATGGTGCCGACACCCATCGCTTCCCAGCCGTCCTTAAATGTCAGCCAATTAGGATCCGGAGGGATGACCGGCTTTTTAGGGCCGGTAACGAGATGCCCCTTCTTCAACGCGCCAAGAAACATAAAACAGGCGTTCCTGATCTTCTCTTTTTTAGCAAGCCTGCCCAACTCATCCAAAAGGATGTCATCATCCTCAAACTTAAGAAGAAAGATACGCCCTATATTACCTTTTGTGTATTCCACGGTTTTTCCTTTTTTTATTTTCCCTCAACAGCCTGTTTTTTACCAGAAGTTTTATCTACCTGCTGCTCTTCATTAAGGCTAAAGTCTCCGAACGCGTCTTTTCATTTTCCTTAAAAATTCCTCGGACAGCACTGGTCACGGTAGTAATACCGGGTTTCTTAACCCCGCGCATACTCATGCACAGATGCTCTGCCTCAATAACAACCATAACACCCAGAGGTTTAAGCTTGTTCATAATGACTCCGGCGATCTGGGTTGTCAGGCGTTCCTGGACCTGGAGCCTCTTTGATAATATTTCTACTACCCGCACGATCTTGCTTAAGCCAGTAACACGTCCTCCCTTTGGGATATACGCCACATGCGCTCTACCGCTAAAGGGGAGCATATGATGTTCACACATTGAATAAAGCGGAATATCTTTTAACAACACTATCTCCTCGTGTTTCTGGTCAAGGAGCACTTCAAGCTCTTTCTCCGGATCTAAGGGCAAGCCGGAAAATATCTCTTCATACATATCGGCAACGCGCTCAGGCGTGCCCAAAAGGTCTTTTCTCTTCGGGTCCTCGCCCACAGCATCCAGGATAGAATAAACTGCTTTTTTAATCTTTTCCTTATCCATATCAATTCCTTTCTTTGTCTTAAAAATTGAACGAACAAAAAATCACAAGGTCAAAAGGACACAAGTTAAAAACAACCTAAAAACGTAAAAACATAAAAACTTATGAACACATATATTTTTAATCTTTTTTTGTTTTTTGGTTTTTCAGTTTTTCTGTTTTTTGGTATTTCGATTAACGCAAACCGTTCACCGATAACTATAGGATTTAACTCAAAAAACGCAACAAACACAAAAGACTCAATTTACTTTCCCACACAGAATTTTGAAAAAATAACATCCAGCAATTCTTCGCTAAAAACTTCACCGGTTATTTCACCCAATGAATCGAGCGCTTTTTTAACATCAAGCGATGCGAATTCAAGGGATACGCCTTCCGATAATGAATTCCGGGCAGCAAGTAGCGCTGAAAGCCCGCGCTTGAATATGGCGATATGGCGCGTATTTGACACAAAGGCTCCTTCATCCGTTGAAGGAACCTTATCAAAAAAACTCTTAAAGATCTCATCTTCAAGCGCGTGCAAATTTTTACCCAAAGACGCTGAGATCAAGACCGGCTTCAAAGAAAAAACCTTTTCAACTTCTGATAGATCAAGCCTTCTCTCCAAGTCTGATTTATTTACGACAATGATCTTTCTCTTGCCCTCAGCCTCCTGAGCAAGCGCCAGATCTTCATGGCTCAAAACAGAAGAAGAATCCAGGACAAAAAGAACGATATCCGAAGACTCAAGGGCCCTCTTTGTACGGCCTAGAGCCTCTTTGTCTATCTCGTTCTTATATTCTGTGATACCTGCCGTATCAATAAGGCGCGCAGCCAGGCCTTTTATATTTATATATTCCTCTATCGTGTCGCGTGTAGTGCCGGCTATCGGAGTAACGATCGCCCTGTCTTCTTTCAATAACGCATTCAGAAGAGAAGACTTACCCACATTGGGACGTCCGTAAATAACAACTTTTAAACCTTCGCGCAGTATTCTTCCCTTTAGGCCGCGCTCTATCAAAACATCCAATTCAGAGATCAATCCATCTATACGGCCTGAAAAATCAACCTCATCATGAGTCTCATCTTCTTGCGAAAAATCAATCTTTGCCTCCAAATCAGCCAAAAGCTCCAAAAGAGATCCGCGCATAGCCGAAACACACTCAGACACCTTTCCATTCAGCTGAGCAAGGCTGTTCCTTAAAGATAATTCGCTTTTTGCCTGGATAACGTCTAAAACCGCTTCAGCCTGTGCCAGATCCAACCTGCCGTTTAAAAACGCGCGCTTGGTAAACTCGCCAGGAGCTGCCAGGCGCGCGCCGCTGTCTACGATCAGCTCAAGGATAGCAGAAAGCGCCTTGTAGCCGCCGTGAGAACTTATCTCTACAACATCCTCCCGCGTATAACTCTTCGGGGAACGCATCAGAGACACAATGACTTCATCGATCACTTCGCCTGAATGGCCGATCATCCAGCCATAACGCATAGAAAAACTCTTTTGCGTTGAAAGAGATTTATTATTTTTTGCTTTAAAAGCTTTTGCGACTATCCTGACTGCGTCCAGTCCACTAACACGAACTATGCCTAAAGCCCCCTCGCCTATCGGAGTCGCGATCGCCGCGATAGTATCTTCATTAAAATCAGCTGTTCCGGAGCTCGCGGAAAAAGAAGGCGAAACCTGTTTGACAGGGCCGCGAGACGAGATTTTTTTCCCCGCTCCGCCGCGCCGGCCTATATTGCCGTCGAACGTATTAATTTTTGCCATAGCCCCCTCGCCTCACCAACAACAAATAATGAACCCGTAATTACAGCAACTTCGTGTTCTGAGATCTCTTTGTTAAGCATATCCAGCGCCGCCTCCACTGAAAACGTAACACTGGGTTTATTCCTACGAAAATGCGGGAGAAGAGATTTCTCCGGATCAGCAGCCCTAGGGTTATCCGCCCTGGTAAGGATAACCTTATCCGCCACCGCGTCAAACTGCTCTGATATGCCTTTTATATCCTTGTCAACGCACGCTCCGAATATCAGGCTCTTCTTGAACCCCTTGAACTCTTTCTCCAAAAAATGCGATAACCGCAAAGCAGAATCTTTATTATGCGCTCCGTCTAAGATTATAAAAGGCTTTGTAGAAACAACCTCCAGCCGGCCAGGCCAAAAAGCGCTCCAGACGCCGTTCTCCATTGATACGCTTCCCGACTTTTTATCAAACAACGATAATGCCTCAACAGCAGCCAACGCTAATGACGCATTTAATAGCTGATGAGCCCCAAGCATACGGGTCTTTAAAAAAAATGACCCGTTATTCAAACCTCGATAATAAAATTCCTGTGAGAAAAAATCACCGCCTAATTTTTTGTAATAAAAATCTTTGTCAAACTCAAAAAGAAAAGCCCCTTGCGCGCTAACCCGTCTTTTTATAACCTCAGAGACCTCTTTGTTCTGCAGAGCAGCGACACACACACCATAGCCTTCAGCGCACTTCTTATTTGAGGATTTGATGATACCGGCCTTTTCAAACGCTATCTCAGGCAATGTATTGCCCAATATATGTTCATGATCATAGCTTATAGGCGTGATCACTGAAACGCATGAATCAACCGCGTTAGTCGCGTCAAACCTTCCGCCCAATCCGGTTTCAAGGACAATAACATCTGTGTTTTTTTGCTTAAAATAAACAAGGGCCATCGCGGTCAGGATCTCAAAAAAAGTCAGCTCTCCAAAAGCATACTCATTGCCGCGGAATGCTTCTATCTTAGGCCTCATCCCGTCCAAAAGCGCAGCGAAATCATTCTTAAGGATCATGCCGGGAAAAAGGACTTTTTCTTCCGCCGTATTTTTCAGATCAAGTATCCGTATACGCTCGCGGAAATCAACAAGATGCGGAGAAGTGTAGAGGCCCACACGATAGCCTGCTTCTTTCAGGATGTGCGCGGCAAAACAGGCGGTTGAGCCCTTACCTTTAGTCCCAGCAATATGAATGACCGTCTGACCGTCTTCAGGGTTGTGAAGGGTAAAAAGGAATTTCTTCATCCTCTCAAGCTTAAAAGCCGTCTTGTACTGATAATCCGGCTTCCGCTCATAGTTGACGAAGCCTTCCAGATATGATACAGCTTCTTCGTAAGTCATAAAATCCGTCGATTTGACGAATCACGAATTCGGCGGGTGAAAAGATTCAACTCATCAGGCCCGCAAAACCTGCGATGCGTCAACTCTATTAATGTTTGAAATGCCTGTAGCCCGTAAAAACCATGGCTATGCCTGCCCGATCTGCGGCCTTGATTACTTCTTCGTCGGAGATAGAACCGCCCGGCTGAATAATTGCCTTAACTCCCGCTCGCTTTGCCAAGGCGATATTATCTGACTTTGGAAAGAACGCGTCGCTTGCCAAAACAGAGCCTTTAGAACGCGAACCCGCGCGCTTGATAGCCATAAAAACAGAGTCCACGCGGCTAGTCTGGCCCATACCTATGCCGATAGTGCTCGTCTCTTTGGTAAGAACAATCGCGTTTGACTTGACATGTTTAACGACACCCCAGGCAAACAACAATGAATCCATCTGTTTTTTTGTCGGCTTCTTTTTTGTAACAACTTTTAGATCCTCACTTTTAAAATCCTCTCTATCCGCCTGCTGGACAAGCATGCCTCCGTCGATATTTTTAAAATCAAATTCCCTATCTTTTTTACGCGCGCTAAAATCAATTTCAAGAAGCCGCAGGTTCTTTTTAGACGTTAAAAACTCAAGAGCGGGCTTATCGAAACCCTGGGCAAGGATACACTCCATAAAACCGCTGTTCAGGATCGCCTTTGCCGTCGTTACATCTACTTTTCTATTAAGTCCTATTATCCCGCCAAAAGCCGAAAGGGAATCAGTCGCGAAGGCCAGATTATACGCTTTATCCAATGTCTTTGCCTCAGCAACACCTGTCGGATTTGTGTGTTTGATGATACAGGCTGCCGGACCTTTAAAATCTTTCACGAGCTCAAAAGCTGAATTAAGATCAAGGTAATTATTAAAAGACAATTCCTTTCCATGAAGCTGTTTCGCGCGGACAAGGCTCGCCGAAGAACACCCTCCCCAGGCGTAAAGCCCGGCTCTCTGATGAGGATTTTCACCATAACGCAGGCCTGAAATAAGCCCGAGATTAAATGAAAGCGAAGGAGAAGGAAAGGCGTCTTTTTCAAGATTCTTTAATTTCGTTCCCAGATAGAGCGCGATGGCCGAATCGTACTGAGAAGTCTTTTTAAATACCTCCAGAGCCAGACCTTCCAGGATACCGTCGGAAAGACAGCCATTGCTCTTTTTAAGCTCAGCGGTTACAAACGTATAGAACTTCGGATCAGAAACAACCGCGACAGATTTATAATTTTTCGCGGCTGATCGCAGCATTGAAGGCCCGCCGATATCTATATTCTCTATCGCCTCCTCCAGCCAGACACCGTCTTTTTTAACAATCTGCTCAAACGGATACAAATTTACGACAACCATATCTATGAGGCCTATCCCGTGCTCGAACACCTGTTTCATATGCTCCGCATTGTCGCGTACGCAAAGCAAGCCGCCATGTATCTTGGGATGCAGGGTCTTGACCCTGCCATCGAGCATCTCAGGAAAGTTCGTATAATCGGACATCTCAATAACGGCAATACCCGCGCTCTTCAAAGCCCGCGCTGTGCCTCCGGTAGAGATGATCTCAACACCAAAAGACTCAAGTACTTTGGCAAACTCAACAATACCAGCCTTATCCGAAACACTGATCAAAGCACGTTTAATTTTTAGCATGTATTTTCCTTTTCACAGATGGTGGATGATCTCTTCCGATTTATAATTCACCAAAAAACCAAAAAACTGAAATACCAAAAAACAAATTACAACGTGATAAATATCCGTGTTTTTAAGTTTTTATGTTTTTTAGTTTTTGGGTTGTATCACCTTTTGACCTTGTGACTTTGCAACACTGCAAGAGGCTGAGCCTTTAGATCAATCTTGCGCCTTCAAAGGCTTAGCCTATAGATTCGTCCCTCGTCTTCTCATCCTTCAGTTCTCAACCTCAGCCTTAGCCTTAACCTAATCTTTTCTTACTCGTAACTCGTCAACTTGCAAACTGATCTTTCGCTCTTCTATCTCCTAACTCCTAATTCCTATACGCTAACCCATGATAGCTATACGCTGAACTTAAACTCCATTACATCGCCATCCTTAACGATATACTCCTTGCCTTCCTGCTTGAGAAAACCTTCATTCTTGGCCTGATTGACATTACCGACCTTAACAAGATCATCGTAGCCCATTACTTCAGCGCGTATAAAACCACGCTCAAGATCCGAATGTATCGCGCCAGCCGCCTCAACAGCTGTCGCGCCGCGCCTTATTTCCCAGCTCCTGGCCTCTTTCACGCCTCCTGTAAGAAAACAGATCCTGCCGCCCTCAACGTAGGCCCTTTTCACAAGAGGCCCAAGATCCTCCATTTCAGGCTTTGAAATAAAAATAACAGGTTTGATAGTCACAAAATTATTGTTTGAGAGCCATTTCCTTTCTTCTTGGCTAAAATCCCCTGCCGAAAGAGGGGTTTCTTTTTCAAGCAACGCCTGCGCCCTCTTCAATATTCCGGCCTCCTGCTCCGGCGGCTGCTTTTCAAGCTTGCCCTCCACAACTTCCATATCCAGAATGATCAGATCAAGCTTATTCTCCTCCAGGACAATGATCGCATCAGAGGTCTTGATATCTTTCTCTGTTGTAAATTCAACCTGTATCTGTGTTATTTTCTGCGCGCGGTATAATTCAGCTATTTTTTTAAGCGTCTCATCAGG
>CAYSCK010000004.1:0-31039 GCA_964429525.1 uncultured Planctomycetia bacterium | reverse complement strand
TATCTTTGCTTATTTTGCCGGCGTTACCCCGTTTATCGCTAACCGCTATGACGCCACATACTCCATGCTAAGGAACATAAATTTTGTAAAAGACCTTCAAGATGTGCCATCGGCTTATTTAAAACAGATCTATGTTGATACAAGCGGAGATAAGACCTTGGCTAATTTTATTTCCTCACTTGAGCTTTTTGGGCCGGAGCATATTCTATGGGGCAGCGATTATCCGGCCAAAAGGGATATTGTTTCATCTATGGAGGTCTTAAACCGGCTTGAGTTGAGTGACATTGATAGAAAAAATATTCTTGGTGGGAATTTAGAAAGAATTTTAAAAGAAGTGAAAGTTTAATTACTTGCCTAAGTTACAAAAGTAAGGAGAAGAAGATGAAAATATTATTTTTACAGCCGCCTTTGGGAGCATGGGCAACCTGGGGTGTAACCCGTTCGATAAACATCGGATATGCTCAATTGGCAGGCTATCTGAGGCAGCATAATCCAGACGTAAAGGTAGAAGCTCTTGACTGCCGCGGATGGGAATTGAACGAGACCCAGATGCTTGAGCGGGTTGGCCAGGCTCAGCCTGATATCGTCTATGTAGGGGATATTCTGCATACTACCGGGGGCCTGGCAGTTGTATTTATTTATAATGAGGCGGCCAGAAAAGTCAAAGAGCGCTATCCCCATATCAAGACAGTCGTCGGAGGAATATTCTACGCGTCAGCGACTGAATTCACATTGAATGAAAATCCTTCTATTGATTTTTGCATAGCAGGTGAATGCGAAGAAACTTTAAGTGACCTTGTAAAACAATTATCTTCATCAAAGCCTGAGCTTTTTTCAGTTAAGGGCCTTGGCCACAGGGCAGGGGGCAAGGTGGTTTTGAACGCTTACAGGCCTTTGATCGAAGATCTGGATTCTCTGCCAATGCCGGCATACGACCTTTTTCCGATGGATAAATATGTCTGCCACACCTACTGGAAGAATTATTCCGAGACGTGGAACTCCCGCGGGTGCCCCGCGGCCTGCACATTTTGTTATGAGTGGGGACAATTTGATCCGCGCGGAAATCAGGACCTTAAGCATTACAGGTATCGCTCGGGAAAAAAAGTCGTGGAAGAGATGGAGCTTCTTTATAACAAATTCGGAACCCGCGTCATTACAATGATGGATGATACATATAATGTTTCGCGTCAAAGGATGGAAGAGACGATAGAGGAATCGCTTAAGAGAGACCTGAAGATGAAGTGGATGCCTCTTGGCCGTGCTCCTTACTTTATCCGTGACATAGACCTTTTTAAAGATTTAAGGAGGGCCGGGTGTTTTATGTGCCTGGTAGGGTTGGAGGTCGCCGATGATGATGAGCTCAGAAAGATCAAAAAGGGTATTACCGTTGAGCAGGTTAAGGAGGCGGTCGCCAAGCTTCGCGAAGCAGGTATCGCGACTGTTCTTACATGGATGGTAGGCTTTGAAGACGATGACGAGCAGAAGATCAAGATGCGGTTTGCCGCGGTTGATGAGATAGACCCCGATATAATCGCCCTGCAGTTTTTGACGCCTATACCGGGTTCTCCTATCTGGAACGATGTTACCGCAAAAGGGCTTCTTAAAATGGAAGACCTGAATAAGAAGATACGTCAGTGGGATTTTCATCAGCCGATCATTCCGACTAACCATCTGAGCATATCTGCCATCGCCGATCTCGGGTCCTGGGCGTTCAGGGAATTCTATTCAAAGCCCGGCAGGCTGCAGAGGGTCATGCATAACCGCGGATATGATCCGCTCGTAGGTTCATGTGTCAGGGATTTTATGCAGAATGTAGGCCATTTTCAGAAGGAATCACACGGTACCAAATCTTACGTCGGCAAAGAATAGATGTTTGAAATTGAAAAAATTCCCTGCGGTTTTGAAATGCCGCGTGAGGTTCTGTCTTTGGGCAGTGAGACAAGACCGAGAATTTCATGGAGCAAAAGAGGGGTTCTTTTTTCGCTCAGCCAAAAGGGTTCTTCATGCGGCTTATCGGATTTTTACGAAGCCGCATCCGCGTATCTTTTAAAGAAGTTTAAATTTGTTCCTGAGATCATAACATTTGATCCTCATCCTCTTTTCTGTTGTGGCAGCGCTGCCGCGGCGCTTAAAGCAGAATTTTTTCCGAAATCACGCCTTGTTCCGGTATTCCATCACATTGCCCATGTCGCGCGGTTCGCGATTGACGAAGGCCTGAAAAAGAAATATATAGGTCTGGCTTTTGACGGGACCGGGTATGGTTCCGACGGCAATATCTGGGGCTCTGAGTTTTTTGTTTATTCCGGGGGGTTTTTCAGCAGGCGGGCGCATTTTGACTATATGCGCCTGGCAGGCGGGGACGCGGCGGCAAAAGAGCCTTGGCGGCTTGCTGCCGGGGTTGCTTTTGAGATCTATGGCAAGGATATTTTTAAAAGAGATCCGGCTTTTTTAAAAGGTATTCCAAAGGACAGATCAAGGCTTGTCTGTCAGATGCTTGAAAAAAAATTTAATATAGCATATTCTTCAAGCGCGGGCAGATTATTTG
The DNA here is from genome assembly GCA_964429525.1 of uncultured Planctomycetia bacterium. Taxonomy (GTDB): domain Bacteria; phylum Omnitrophota; class Gorgyraeia; order Velamenicoccales; family Velamenicoccaceae; genus CAYSCK01. The sequence continues at coordinate 28,494 of CAYSCK010000004.1, read as the reverse complement.
ACGCTGTGGCAGCGACGCTAAAAATAAAGAGTTTCACGAAGGGTGAGGGTGAGGCCGCTTTGGCGCTTGAAGCTGAGGCAAAAAAATTTCCTGGCGCGGCAGTATCTTACCCTTTTGATATAAAGGAGCAAGAATCCGGCCTTTGTGTAAGTTTTTTTCCGATGTTTAAAGAGATGATTCAAAAGAGATCGCTTTCGAGATTTGAACGGCAGGTTGCATCGCGCAGGTTCCACGTTACCGTCGCAAGCGCGGCAGGCCGGGCCTGCAGGTTGCTTAGGAAAAAGTTTGGGATAAATTTAGTATACGCTTCAGGCGGTGTCTTTATGAATGATGTCTTGTGCTCTGACCTTGAAAATATTTTAAGAAGTGACGGATTCAAATTGATCTTCGCGAAAAGGCCTTTTAACACAGACCTTGGTATTTCAGAAGGCCAGATCGCGGCGATTTGTATGGATAAAAACTTAAGGAGTGGTTCTCTAAAATGTGCATAGCGTTTCCCATGAAGATTGACGCAGTTACCGGCTCGATGGCGCAGGTTTCCTCAGGCGATATCAAGAGTACTGTCAGTGTTCAGCTGGTAAAGGGCGCGAAAAAAGGCGATTATGTCCTGGTCCATGCCGGAATAGCCATCGAGAAAATAGACAAGGCAAGGGCAAAAGAGATCCTGGATATTTTGAGCGAGCTCGAGCGGAAGATGCAAGGATGAATCAGTGAGTTAACATGTTGCACTGTGTTGGTATCTTAGCTCATTCCTTCACAGGGATGTTTGTTTTGCCCCTGCGAGGCAAAACTGCACTCCGTTTCAGCTTCCTCGCTCTCCGCCATTGAAGCATTGGCGGATCCGTGCCCGCTCGTCGCTTCAAGGCCCTGTTTAGGAATGAGCTAAGATACATTCTATTTTATTTTTTATAACGCAAGGTGTCCCACTGGTGAGATATGAAATACGTAGATGAATATAGAGACACGGAAAAAGTTAAAAAGCTGGCTGATCTGATAAATAGCCGGTTAAAGAAGCCAGCTTATAAAATAATGGAGGTCTGCGGCACGCACACAAACTCCATCCATAGATTCGGCCTGAAGACATTATTGTCCGATAAGATAGATCTTATATCAGGTCCGGGCTGCCCTGTATGCGTGACAAGCGATGGTTATTTATGTTGCGCGCTTGATCTGGCAAAAAATAAGAATGTTATTATCGCGACATATCCGGATATGCTTCGGGTGCCTGCTAAGAACGGATCATTGGAAATAGCGCGCAGTCTGGGCGCGGATATACGCTCTGTTAGTTCAGCTTTGGATGCGCTTGATCTGGCAAGGGCAGATTCCGGGAAAGAGATCGTATTTTTGGCTGTGGGGTTTGAGACTACAGCTCCGGGAACAGCGGTAGCTTTAAAGATTGCAAAGAAAGAAAAGATAAAAAATTTCAGCGTCTATTCGGCACATAAGACTATTCCCGCAGCGCTTATGGCGCTTGCCTCGGATAGGGACCTGAGATTGGATGGGTTTTTGTTGCCAGGGCATGTCAGTGCTGTTATCGGGCTTAAGGGTTATCGCGCTGCTGCAAGGAAGATCAAACTGCCTTCTGTTATCGCTGGTTTTGAGCCGCTGGATATAATGTTTGCTATCTACAAGATAATCCAGGCCGCGAATATGAATAAGCCGATACTGGAAAACGCGTATAGCCGTATTGTGCGCGATAACGGGAATCCGAGGGCGATAAAGATCTTAAAGGAAGTTTTTATTCAAAAAGATTCTATCTGGCGCGGGCTGGGTATGATCAAAAAGAGCGGATTAGAGATAAAGCCGGCTTTCAGGTATTTTGACGCGCGCTTCAGGTTTGGGATCAAAGAAGACTTAGGCAGTGATATGCCGTATCGTGGGTGTGAATGCGCTTCGGTCCTTAAGGGTAATATTACGCCGCATGGATGCCGTTATTTCGGCAAGGGGTGCGATCCGGAAAAGCCAAAAGGGCCATGCATGGTGTCCAGGGAGGGAACATGCAGGGCGTATTTTGAATATATGAAAAGTTAAAAGGACAAAAGGACACAAAGTCACAAGCCGGAACAACTTAAAAACGGAAAAACATAAAAACTTAAGAACATATACATTCTTAATCTTCTTTTCAGTTTTTTAGTCTTTAAGTCTTTTTGTTTTTTGGTCTTATTGGTTAGCGTATAGTGAATAGATTTTTGTTGCAACATTTCTGTCCAGACCTGAAATGTTGCAACATCTGGTTGCGCAAACCGCGCACCGTGAACCGCACACCGATGTTTTTATGAATAACATAACCTTATCCTATGGAAGCGGCGGAAGCCTGACGCATAAACTTGTCGTGGAGTTGTTTGCCTCGGCGTTTAAGAATGAGTATCTGGATGAACTTGATGACAGCGCTATCTTGCGTTTAAAAGGCGCTGAATACGCCTACACAACGGATAGTTTTGTTATTGATCCGATATTTTTCCCCGGAGGGGATATAGGTAAGCTTGCCGTATGCGGGGCTATAAATGACCTTGCCTCTTGTGGAGCGCAGCCAATGTATCTAACAACCGGATTTATCCTAGAAGAAGGTTTGTCTTTTGATATTTTAAAGCGTGTTGTCTTCTCTATGGCAAAGGAGGCCAGGAAACAGAATGTGTCAATCGTGGCAGGAGACACAAAAGTGGTGCCGAAGGGGAAGGCGGATAAGATTTTTATAAATACGTCCGGTATCGGCATTGTGAAAAAGAAGCTCGGGCTTTCATTAATAAGGCCTGGGGATAAGATAATTATAAACGGTAATATAGGTATGCATGGCCTGAGTATCTTATTGAGCAGGGAGGGCTTTTCTTATAAAAGCACTTTAGAAAGTGATTGTAATTCTTTGTGGGGTATTGTAAAATCATTACTTAATAGTAATGTAGAAGTTCATTTTATGCGTGATCCTACCCGTGGCGGCGTTTCTGCTGTGGCTAATGAAATTTCCGTAGGAAGCGGCTGTTCAATAAGTCTTTTTGAAGATAGTATCCCGATAAAACCGTCAGCGCGGCATTTAAGCGAAATTTTAGGCCTGGAGCCTTTAGATATAGCGAACGAAGGCAAGATGCTCTTTTTTATCAGCGCCCACGACGCGGCAAAGGCGTTAAATATCCTGAAAAAAACCCCGCTTGGCCGTGACGCCGCTATTATCGGCGAGGTCACCAGAGAGGCAGGCTCCAAAGTCTATCTGCATACTTCAGTGGGTGGAAGAAAAATCTTAGGGTTTCCTGTTACGGAGCCGATTCCGAGGATCTGCTGAATGCACGAAACGACTTTGATCAAAAATATGCTCTCGGTTGTCGCCAAGGTCCGTCAGGAGCAGGGTAACAGGCGTGTCAAAAAGATCACTGTTGAGATACCTGAGTTTGGGATGATGTCGGAGGAGCATTTTCGTTCTCATTTTGAAGAGGAGGTAAAAGGTACCGAGTGGAAAGATATTTCACTCGAGGTGAAAAAAGTTTCTTTTGGAGTTGATGCAAAACTTGTCAGCGTTACTTTTAGCTCTACGGAGGATTAATGAAATATGCCGTGATAGACAAGAAAGATATGGAGCGCTGGTTTAATTTTTTGAAAGCGCGCAGTAAAGTTTACGGGCCCAAAAAGAAAGAGAACGCGTTTGTTTTCAGCCAGATAGAAGAGTTCGGTGAGATGTCTCTTCTGTACAAGCCTACGATTCTTCCGCCAAAAAAATATTACTTCCCCCAGAAAGAAGCGCTTCTTGATTTTAAGGTCAAGGCTGGCACGACGGCAGAGCCGACAGTCCAGCCTGAAGATACAATTCTGTTCGCTGTGCATACGTGCGATATAGCCGGTATTCAGTGTCTGGATGCGGCATTCAGCGAGAAGCCCGAAGACCCTTATTACCTCAAGCGCAAAGAGAAGATAGCGATCATAGGCATAGAGTGCCTTGATTATTGCGATGAATATGCTTCGTGCGCCGCTATGGACACACATGTCTATAAGGGCGGATACGATATAATGCTGACGGATTTAGGCGAGAGTTATGCCATGCATATTAATTCACAAAAGGGCGATGATTTGATCAAGGTGCCGTATATCAAGCTCATAGGGGAAGAGGATAGATTAAAATTAAAAGAAACTATTGAGCATAAGCTTAAGAATTTTCATAACGAATTTGACGGCGAGCTTAAGGAAGTTGATGAGGCTTTTGAAAAAGGGTTTTTCAGCCCTGTGTGGAAAGATGTCGGCAAGCGTTGCGTAGGATGCACGAATTGTACCGCTGTATGCCCTACATGTTATTGTTTTGATGTGGAAGACGATATGAGCCTCAACCTGGAAGATGGGACCCGTTACAGGGTTTGGAGTTATTGCCAGATGGATGATTTCGCGAAAGTGGCGGCCGGTGAGGATTTTCGGTCCGGGCGCGATGCGCGCCAGAGGCACAGGTATTTCAGGAAGTTCAAGTATTCTGTTCTGAAATTTAACAAGTATTTCTGCACGGGGTGCGGACGATGTACCCGCGTGTGCATGGCAAAAATTAATTTAGTTGAGACGGTTAATTCATTGCTTGAGGACAGGAGGGGAAAATGAACAATTCGCCTTACAAGCCAATGAAGGCCAGGATAGCCGCCATGCATAAGTATACGCAATATGAGACGCTTTTCCGTATAGAGCTGGACGGAAAGAAAGAGCTTGGGCACAAGCCAGGGCAGTTTGTTCAGGTGTCTTTGTTCGGGTATGGCGAGGCTCCGATCTCAATATGTTCTTCTCCAACCGATAAGAATTATTTTGACCTTACTGTGCGCCGGGTTTCCACCGGAACCGTAACAAGCGCTATACACAAGTTGGAGGTGGGGAGTGAATTGGGGATAAGAGGGCCTTATGGCAATGCCTTTCCTCTGGATAAGATGAGCGGCAAGGATATACTGATTGTCGCCGGAGGCTTGGGCATAGTTCCGTTGCGTTCACTGATCCGTTATATTTTATGCAGGAGGAAAGATTTTGGCGATGTAAATATCCTCCTAGGGTGTAAATCCCCGGATGATATGCTTTTTGGGGATGAGATAGAAGATTGGCAGAAACGCGCTGATATTAAATTCAGCTGTACGGTTGACAGGGCTGATCCCGACTGGAAAGGCAGTGTCGGCCTTATAACAAAACTTATCCCAGGGGTTTCAATCTCGCCAAAGCAGACTTATGCTGTTGTGGTAGGGCCTCCTATTATGTATAAGTTTGTAATAATAGAATTATTGAAAAAAGATATACCGGATAATCAGATAGTTGTGTCTTTGGAAAGAAAGATGAAATGCGGTCTTGGAAAATGCGGCCATTGCCAGATACGGAACGTGTATGTCTGCCAATGCGGCCCTGTTTTCACGTATGAACAATTGAGAGAGATGGAAGGCGAGTGCCATGAAGGGGAGTGTCATGTCAAAAAAACCTAAGCCGAGAGTTGCTTTTTTTGAGTTTACCGATTGCGAAGGTTGTCAGCTTGAGGTCGCGAATTTAGGAGGGGGTTTGCTTGAGTTGGCAAAGCTTGTGGATATTGTCAATTTTCGCGAGATCATGAGTGAAGAAGGCCAGGAATATGATGTCTTGGTTGTTGAGGGAAGCATAGCCTCCAAGCATGATGAGGAACGCCTAAGGAAGATAGCGGCGAAGGCAAAGGTCATCGTTGCTTTAGGCGCGTGCGCTTCAACAGGCGGTGTCAACAGCCTCAAAAATACAAAATCCTTAAAAGAGCAGAAAAAGATCGTATATGGCGACGTAGACCCGGTTCCTGATGCTTTTGAAGAGACCAAGCCCATCAACGAATTTGTGAAAGTTGATTATTATGTGCATGGCTGCCCTATCTATGGGCCTGAATTTATAAAGGTGATGGAGTGCGTTCTATTGGGCAAGCCTTATCATGTGCCTAATTATCCTGTCTGTGTTGAATGCAAGAAAAATGAGAATATATGCGTATATGAAAAAGGTCAATTCTGCCTTGGGCCGGTAACCAGAGCTGGTTGTAATTCGTGGCTCATCAATCATGGCAGTGTCTGTGTTGGATGCCGTGGATTGCTTGATGACCTGGCAGTAAACGCGCAGAAGGATATTCTGGAAAAATACGGTCTGACAGTGGAAGGGATACTGGAAAAATTCATGCTTTACGGAGCTTCATCCGGAGAAAGGGCAAAGTATGGAAAAGAATTCCAAAAATAAGGATCTGACTATAAATGTGCATTACCTGACCCGTGTAGAGGGCCATGGCGATATATTGGTTGATGTTAAAGCCGGCGAATTGAAAGAATGCAAGTTCAAGGTTATTGAATCTGCCAGATTCTTTGAGACGATGCTTCGCGGCCGGCTTGTCTATGAGGCGCAGCATCTGACGTCTCGTATATGCGGCATATGCGCGTGCAGTCATTCTCTGGCATCGCTTAAGGCCTCAGAGAGCGCCATCGGCGTTAAGCCTCATGAGCATACGGTAATGCTTCGCAAGCTTCTATTGCATAGCGAACAGATGGATTCGCATGTTCTGCATATCTATATCTTGGTAGCGCCTGATCTTCTTGGAGTAAAGAGCATAATGCCTTTGATCGAGACGCATAAACCCGTCATAGAACGGGCATTCAGGATGAAGAAGGTGTCTGATTACGCGGGCCAGGTGTTGGCAGGCAGGCATACTCATCCGATATCTTTTGCCATAGGCGGTGTTACGAAGATACCTGATCGCGCTGAATTGAAGAAGCTCCATTCCATGATGATCGAGGCAAGAAAAGATTTTGATGATACGCTAGAGCTTTTCAAGAGCCTGAGCCTTCCCGACTATGAGAGGAAGTCCGCTCAGTACGTTGCTCTGTCAAATGACGAAGAATATGCTTTTTATGACGGTAAGATCAATATAAACGGTTCAAAGTTGATAGACCCCAAAGATTACAAATCAACTTTGCGCGAAGAGGTCAGGGACTATTCCTCGGCCAAATTTACGACTACGAACGATAATCCTTATATGGTAGGAGCCCTGGCGCGCTATAATTTAAACGGCGACAAGCTTAATCCTAAGGCTAAAAAGGCGGCGGACCATATTGGTCTAAAGAGGCCATGTTATAACACATTTATGAATACGGCAGCTCAGGTGGTTGAGTGGGGCCATTGCCTTGAAGAATCTATTTTACTCATTGAAAAGATACTCAAGGACGGAATTAATGAGGAAGCCGTGCTTACAACGACTTTCCCGACGAAAGACAAGTGGCCTATAAAGACGCATGCAGGCCGCGGAGTAGGAGCGGTTGAGGCACCGCGCGGATTATTGGTCCATGATTATACCGTTGGTTCGGATGGCGTGGTGAACCAGGCTAATTGCATTATACCGACCAATCAGAATATAAATAATTTAGAGGCTGATATGAAAAAAATAGTGCCTGAAATAATCAACAAGCAGGATAAGGTCCAGATCACACAGACGCTTGAGATGCTGGCGCGCGCGTACGATCCGTGTATCTCCTGCTCAACTCACATACTTGATGTTAAATTCACAGGATAAGGTCGCGATCATCGGTTTGGGTAATACTCTGCGCCGCGATGACGGCATAGGGATACATGTCTTAGCGCTTCTGCAGGATAGATTGAAGACGGAGAATGTATCTTTTTTGAATTTCGGTATAGCCAGCTACGGCCTTGTCAATTATATCAATGATTTTCATAAGGTTCTTTTAATAGACGCTATTGACGCGAATCTGGAACCTGCCACGCTTCGTATTTTTAAGCTTGACGAAGCCTCTTACCAGACAAAGGAAGGCAAAGTCTCTTCTCACGAATTATCTCTGGCTGATCTTTTGAATCTTTATAAGACTCTGGGCATCCACTCGGATGTCCAGATAGCCGGGATACAGGTCAAGGACACATCATATGGCCTGGATATGACCAGCGAGCTTGAGGTCGCCAAGACGCGCATCGCTGAGGAGATCAGTAAGTTCGTCGACAGCTGGAAGCTGAATTAGATCCCACTTACCCCATGGTCGGTCCCCAAAAAGCCCTGAATATCGTATTAAGTTACGCGCCGTCTCCGCAGGAAGAGAATATCGGTTCTGACAGCGCTTGCGGCAGGGTGTTGGCGCGGGATATAATTGCTAGTGCTGATTACCCTGAATTTGACAGGGCCACTATGGATGGTTTTGCTTTTGCTCTGCCGGGCGGCTCATCCGTAAGATCTTTGGAATTATCCTGTATAGGCGAGATATTCGCGGGTCAGGTATGGAAAAAGAAACTTAAAAAGGGTTTTTGCGCTGCCATATCGACCGGTTCCGCGATACCTGTCGGCGCGGATTGCGTGGTAAAGAAGGAGGACGCGAAGATTTTGCCTGGAGGAGCCCGTATAGCGGTCTTGAAAGATCTTTCACGATGGGAGAACGTGGCGCGCCGGGGCCAGGATTTTAAACAGGGTTCTGTTTTATTGAAGAAGGGTCTTGAATTGAATATGTCGCGCGTGGCTCTCCTGGCATCTCAGGGTATGCGTGAAGTGAATGTTTTTAAGTCTCCAAAAGTGGCTCTGCTTTCCACAGGTGATGAAGTTGTTGAACCCGGTGAAAGGAAAAAATACGGGAGAGTGTGGAATTCCTCAGGTATGATGCTTTCCTGCGCGTTAAAAAGTATTGGTACGCCTTATTCATATCTGGGTATAGCCAGGGACAGCGAGAGCCATCTTATTGAAAAGATCAAAAAAGGCCTTAAGAATGATATTTTGATCGTGACCGGAGCGGTCTCAGCCGGTAAGAGGGATTTCGTGCCTCGGGTTTTGGAGCGCTGCGGCGTGAGCGTAAAGTTGCGTAAGGTTGCCCTGCGCCCGGGCAAGCCGCTATTGTTTGGCGTAAAGGGGCGTTCAATTATTTTTGGCCTGCCGGGGAATCCTGTTTCAAGCATGGTTTCATTTTTATTTTTTGTAATGCCTTTGATCAGAAAGATGACAGGCCTTAAAACAGGTATTGCTTATGAGAATGGGATTTTATCGTGCAGCGCGCGTAATGAAAGCGATCGCATGAGCTTTTTTCCAGCGTGTATTGAAAATTCTGGATCAGGCATTGTTGTCAAGCCTGTGCGCTACAGCGGCAGCGCTGATATCTGGGCGGTATCCAAGGCTGACGCGTTCTTTGTGTTGGATAAGTATCAAAGATTAAAAAGAGGGGCAGAAATGCGGTTTGTGAGGATTGTGCTGTGAATCATCAATACACATATCTGAGGCTTTCGGTAACAGACAGGTGCAATTTTAATTGTTTTTATTGCCGCCCGTCCGCGCGTATCCATTTTTTTAAAAAAGAAGAGGTTTTGCGTCTTGACGAGACATTGAAGTTAGCAGGAAAATTTGTGAGCTTTGGTATAAGGCACATACGCCTTACCGGAGGCGAACCATGCTTGAGGCCCGATCTGAGCGATCTGGCGCTCGGGCTGTCTTCTTTACCCGGCGTGGATATATTGTCTTTGACTTCAAATGGCTTTAAGCTTGGAGAGTTGTTAAAGGATCTGAAAAAAAGCGGCGTTTCACGGGTAAATATCAGCCTGGATACATTGAATAGGGGTAAGTTTAAAAAGATCAGTGGTTTAGACGGTTTTATAAAAGTCAGAGACGCGGTGTTTAAGGCGTCTGTTTTGGGTTTCAGCCAGGTCAAGATTAATGTTGTTGTGATGAGGCATGTAAACGACGATGAAATACTTGATTTTGTGGATTTCGGCGCGAAGAACCGCGTTGATGTGCGTTTTATTGAGTATTTTCCGGTCAATGGTTCTTGTGACGCCGCGAAAGATTTTTTTGTTCCAACGGACGAGGTGAAGAAGAAGATCCAGAACGTTTTTGGCGATATGGTGTTTTTAGGCGGCCAGAAGTTCAGCGGGCCCGCGCAATATTATCGTATAGAGGGCGCTTCCAATCGCGTAGGCTTTATAAGCTCAGTCTCTGATTTTTTCTGTCCAGGCTGCAATAGGCTGCGCTTGTCGGCAGATGGCAGGCTTTATCCCTGCCTGCATTCGGATCATCATGTTGATTTAAAGAGATCTTTAAGGGAAAATAACGGCGTGGCTCTTCCAGGACTGATCAGCCGCCTGGCAGAAAGCAAGTTGTTGTTTAATAAGGCTTTTTGCAGCAGGCGCATTGAGATGTCAGGTATAGGCGGATAGAAGAATGAAAAATAAAAGATCAATAAACAGCACAGCGGTGAATATGATAGATATCTCTGATAAAAATTTTACAAAGCGCGGGGCAAAAGCGTCCGTCAAGATCTTTATGCCGCCTGCTGTCATCAGGAAAATAAAACTTGGGTTACTGCTTAAAGGCGATTGTCTGGATGTCGCGCGCGTTGCCGCGGTATTAGCCGCGAAGAATACTTCGTCGATAATACCATTATGCCATTCTTTGCAATTAGCGTATGTCGGCGTTGATTTTAAGCTCGCCGGTAATAATATCACTATAGTCGCGCAGGCTCGCGCCCATTACGCGACGGGAGTTGAGATGGAGGCGCTTAGCGCCTGCGCTGTAGCGGCATTGACTATTTATGATATGGCCAAGACTGAGACCGGCGATATCGTAATAACCGATCTTAAGCTGTTGGAGAAGACCGGCGGTAAGAGCGGAGATTATAGAATTGCTCATAGCTCATAAGCTCTTTGGTCTTAGTTTTAGCTAACAGCCATGAGCATTGAGCTAAGAGCTAATATTATGACAGGCAGAATTTTTTCGATAAATATAGGCAGGGATAAAGGTAAACCTAAGGATGTTGTCAGCTCAGCCAGTTTAAAGGACGATTACGGCATTGAAGGGGACGCGCATGCCGGTTTTGGAAAGAGGCAGGTCAGCCTTTTAGCTGTTGAGGATATAGAGGCTATGGAGGCAAATTTTTCTTCCATTGATTTCAGGCCCGGGATATTTGCTGAAAATATTACAACTTCCGGTATATGTTTATCCAGGGTTAAAATAGGCGACAGGTTTGGCCTGGGCGGAGAGGTTGTTCTAAAGGTTGAACAGATAGGCAAGTCTTGTCATAGCGGGTGCGCTATAATGGAAGAGGCTGGCTGTTGTATTATGCCCAAGAAAGGCATCTTTGCGTCAGTAGAAAAAGGCGGAGTGATCAAGTCCGGGGATTGTATAAAAATATTGAAGTGATCAAAAGAAAAGTCTGAAAAGGCAGGTTATGATAAAAGACATACGGAATCTGACGCTTTTAGAATTAGAAGCGAGTTTTAAGGCTCTTGGAATAGAGGCGTTTCGCGCGCGCCAGGTATTTGAATGGCTTTATAAAAAAGGCGCGGAAGATTTTTCCTTGATGACTAACATCGGAGCCGATATCAGGAAAAAGATGGAAGAGTATTATTCTGTTGAGCCGCTGAATATAGAAATAATTGAGACGTCAAAGGATCTTACGCAGAAATTCCTGTTTCGTTTAAAGGACGGAAATCTGATCGAAAGTGTCTCTATCCCCTTTAAATCCCGCCTGACGCTATGCCTGTCTACCCAGGTGGGGTGCCGTTTTTGCTGCTCATTCTGCGCCAGCGGAGCTTCCGGTTTCAAAAGGAATCTTGAGGCCTCAGAGATATTGGCTCAATTTATAGCAATGCGTAAAAATGTCGCCGGAACACCTGTTTCGAACGTTGTCTTTATGGGCGTCGGAGAGCCTTTGGATAATTATGATAATGTCTTGAAAGCCATACGCATTATGAACGCGCAGGAGGGTATACGCCTTGGTATACGCAAGATGACTATATCTACTTCCGGCCTATCGCCTGCTATTGAACGCCTTGCTGCTGAAAACCTGCAGGTTGAACTTTCTGTCTCGGTTCACGCGTCTTTGGATGATAAGAGGTCGGAGATCATGCCGGTGAACAAGCGTTTTCCGTTAAAGGCCTTATTCAAATCAATAAAGACTTATATTGATAAGACAAAAAGAAAAGTTACGCTGGAATACGCGCTTATCGGAGGTTTCAACACCGGGGTTGAAGACGCGGAAAACCTCGTCAAGCGGGTAAGGGGGATGAACGCGCGCGTTAACCTGATCCCTTACAATCCTACAGAATCGCGCTTAAGATTTCAGGCGCCTGCCAAGCAGGAAGTGCTTTTTTTCAAGAGTTATCTGCAAAAAAAGGGTATTGACGTGACGGTACGCATGCCGCGTGGTATGGATATAACCGCCGCCTGCGGACAGTTGAGGATCAACGCCAGGAGTTTGAAGTCAAATATATAAAACTCCGGCTTTCGGTTAGCGGTGAGCGGTTTGGGTTATAGGAATTCAACAGGAGCATTCATGCAGTCAAAAATCAATATTACCGAAGTAAAAGTCCGTTATGCTGAGACGGATAAGATGGGCATCGTCTATTATGCCAATTATCTTGTATGGTTTGAGGTCGCGCGTACCGAATATTTTTTGACAGAGGGGCTTGATTATCGCGATGTGGAGAATGACGGATTATTTATGGCGGTTGTTGAGTCTCGTTGCGCTTATAAAGCTCCGGCGCGTTACGGAGATTGTATAGTGATACAAAGCTGGCCGAGCGAAGTCAAGAATTCAAGCCTTAAATTCAATTATAAAGTTCTACGCAAAAAAGATAATTTGCTCCTTGCTGAAGGCTATACTACTCACGTAATGATAGATAAGGATCTTAAGCCACGCAAAGTTCCGGAGAGAATACGCGGCCTTTTGACATGAAGATAGATATTCTGAAAAGATGCCGATGGTCTACGGCTTATGGTCGATGGGGAAAAACTTTTGGTTTTGGCTGTGGACTGTTGACCATGGTCTGTGGTCTGGCAGTTTTCACTGCCGGTTGCGCTACGGTTTACAATCCGGCAACTGGCAGAAAAGAGATGATCCTCATAGACAGCAAAGAAGAGGTTCAGATAGGCCGCAGTATGTCTGAAAATATTATAAAGAAAGAGGATCATCCTCTGAATGATCCGGCTAAACAGTTTTACGTTAATAAAGTCGGACAAAAGATCGTCCGGGTAAGCGATAGGACCGAAATTGTCTACCATTTCATGGTTTTAGACAATCCCGATTATAATGCTTTCGCGTTGCCGGGTGGTTATGTTTATATCTATCGCGGGCTTCTGGAAAAGATCGATGAGCCTATGCTGGCGGCTATCCTGGCGCATGAGGTAGGGCATGTCGCTGCCAAGCATTCGGTCAAACGGATGCAGTCTGTTTTGGGATATAATGTCCTGATGGCGGTAGCTTTAGCCGGTTTCGGGGATAAAGATCCAGAGTTGATAAAAGAGATCTCGGGTGTCTCGGGCACGGTCTATGAGCTTTTATCGCGCGGCTATAGCCGTGAAGATGAATTGTTCGCGGACAAGTTATCAGTCAGGTATTTAAAGCGCGCCGGTTATGATCCAAATGCCATAATAAGGGTTTTAGATCTTCTGAGCAAGGAACAAGGCCCTGGCGGCAGAGTTTTTGAGATCCTGAGCACTCATCCGCGCATGCAGGAACGGATCAAGCGAATAAAAGAAGAACTGGAGCTTTCCAAAAAAGATATGTTATAATATTGAAAATACATAAGTGGAGAGCTTGATATGTGCCCTGGCGTAAGAAAAAGTATTCTGATAGTGGATGATGAAAAGGATATTCTGGAATCGCTTGCCGGTTTCTTGAGGCGCAACGGTTATGGAGTCTTTACGGCTGACACAGGCGGCGAGGGGTTGATGCTCGCCAAGAAGGAACTCCAGCCTTATTATTCTGGATCTAATGCTGCCTGATATTAATGGCACTGATATCGCGGTAGAACTTGCGCAGAATCCCCTGGCCCGCAGCGTACCTATTATATTTTTGACAAATGTTTTAAAAAAAGACGAGCAAATGGCATCCGGTGAGATCATAGCTAACCGTTGCATTGTGGCTAAACCCTGTAAATCCGAAGAGATCCTGGGGCTTATTAAAGATCGTATCGGCGCCGCTTTATAAATGAGACTCCAGGTCTTTCTTTCCCGCAGTGGTATCTGTTCCCGCAGAAAAGCTTTTGAATATGTCCAGTCCGGCCGTGTATCCGTCAATGGTAAGGTTATACAAGAACCTTCTTTTGCGGTTACGCCTGATGCTGAGGTATTTTTGGATGGCAAGATAGTTGTATCTCCTGAGAAGGCCTATGTGCTTTTGAATAAACCTGTCGGTGTCGTTACTACCACAAAGGACAAATTCGCCAAATGCAAGATCACGGATATACTTCCGCTTTCTATGCGGATGTTGAAGCCTGCCGGAAGACTGGACCGTGATACGACAGGCCTTATTATTCTGACTAACGACGGAGAACTCGCATTCCGCCTTACGCACCCGTCTTTTGAAGTAGAAAAAGTATACCACGTGGTTTTGGATAAGGCGCTGTTTTTAGCTGATAAACCGGCGATAGAAAAAGGCGTTGTTTTAGACGGCAAGAAGACGCATCCGGCCCAGATAAAAAATATCATGGGTAACGCCTTGGATATAGTTTTGCATGAAGGCCGCAAGCGTCAGGTTCGCCGGATGTTCTCAGAGTTTGGTTATCATGTCTGTTCGCTGTCGCGCATGTCTCAGGGGTCTCTGAAGTTGGGGGATTTAAAGGAAGGCCAGTGGCGGTTTTTGAAAAAAGACGAGATTGACAGGCTTTGCAAAGAGCTGAAGATAAAATGACCCCAAACCTGGTTTTGTCCGATGGCCGCGGTAATATAGTAGTGCATCCATCGCTGAAGATGATGGGCATGGATTTTGGCGCATTCGTGTGCCTGGATCACGATGAGCTTATCCCTTTACCAAAGGGGAGCACTTTTCTTTATCTGCCGAGTCATTCGGCTATTGGTTGGGATGAAGAAAATGGATCGCCCGCGCGGATCAGGGAATTTAACGGCCATGAAGTTTTTCCTCTTGCCGCGTTCATGATCCCTGGTTTTACGCGCACGTTCCTGCCTGCCGCGGAAAAGCTTGATAAGAAAATAATCCTTCCTTTGTGGCCTTATACCGCCGTGGGTTATAAAAACGGCAGGTTCTACGCCGCGGCTTTTATGGTAGATGTATCCAGGCATCAGAGGCCATTTTACTATGAAAATCTGACCTTATTAAAAAAGCAGATAGGTAACTTCAGAAAAAAATTTCCAAAAAACAGGCTGATCAAACATCTCTCTTTTTGCGCGCTTAAATATAATTGCCGCAATGCCCAGAATCTTTTTTTCTCCCGCTGGGAAGCGCCTTTGCCTGTTTCGCCTGCCTGTAACGCGCGTTGCCTGGGCTGTTTGTCTTACCAGGGATCTGACTGCTCCAGCGCGTCGCATGAAAGGATACGCTTTGTGCCGACACCCGAAGAAGTGGCAGAAGCCGGGGCACACCATCTGCTTGAGGCGCGTAAGCCCATGGTTAGCTTTGGCCAGGGGTGCGAGGGTGAGCCGCTTATGCAGTTTGAGGTTCTTTTGGAATCTATAAAGCTTATGCGCAAAAAGACAAAGAGAGGGCGTATACATTTAAATACCAACGCCTCTTTTCCAGGGCGCCTGAAACTTTTAGCTATGGCCGGTTTAGACAGCGTGAGAGTCAGTACTGTAAGTTTTTGTGCTGAAAATTACAATATTTACTACAGGCCGGACAGGTATGCGTTCAGCGATGTTTTGTCCTCTATAAAAGAAGCCCGTTTAAGCGGTCTTTTTGTTTCAGTCAATCTTCTGACTTTTCCCGGATTTACTGATTCGCGAAGCGAGGTGGAGAGCCTGGTACGTTTCTTAAAAAAAGGATATGTCGATCTTCTGCAGTTGAGGAATTTAAGCATTGATGCTGAATTGTTTAAAGATAGCGGCCTTAAGGCAGGGGATAGGGTTTTGGGCATAAGAAAAACAGCAGACTTATTAAAGGATGAGATAAAAGGCCTGAAGCTGGGCTATTTTAACCCAGCAGTACTTTAGCGCCTTTAGGCGCCGCTCGATTTTCTGCTCATCATGGGCAGTCGCTACGCTTTGAAGTAATTTTTCCTTTTTAAAAGCCACAGACAAAGTCGGTGGTAATTCACTATAAAACCGGGCATTCCGGGCTTTTTCCTTTAATGGATTTTCTAATCAAATTTATACCAATTTGACTTTTGAATGATATAATATTTTGAATTTGAAAGGCTGTCATGGTTGGCTTTGACCTTGAAAATTCTTTAAGATAATATGGCCGGTTATTTAAACCTGAGAGGTTGACAAATGCGCGATATATTCTTATATAATCCGGACAAAGGGTTGAGCACAGATTTTAATGTTGAAGAGATCTCAACTGCTCTGCGTGATCCGCGCTCTCTTATATGGATAGACATGATGGATGTCGATGATCAGGACATAGATCTATTGACATCGGTATTTAATCTGCATGAATTGACGGTGGAAGACGCCATAATGTCTAATTCAAGGTCAAAGATAGAAAAATTCAGGGACTATCTCTTTCTGATCCTGTTTTCTCTTGAAAAAGGCAATGGCGGCTCGATGCATTCAGCCAAGATAAAGACAACAGAGCTGGACTGCTGTTTAGGGAGGAATTTCCTTATAACGTTTCACAGCGGCCCGCTGCCTCAGGTGTCGGTATGCAAGGACAGGATAAGAAGGCAGTCGCCCATAATCATGAACGGGGCTGATATGCTGCTCTATTCAATCCTGGATGCCTGTGTTGACAGCTATTTTCCGGTTATAGATGAATTTGACCGCATGGTTGATGATATGAGTGATGAACTTTTTAAGGACCCCACACAGAAGACCCTCCATAAGATATATAACCTGAAGAATGAAGTTATGCATTTGAGGAGAACGATAGGGCCGCAGGCCGATGTGATCAATCTTATGGCCCGCGGTGATTTTGAATTCATCCTGCCTTCAAACATAATCTATTTCCGCAATATCTACGATAATCTTGTGCGGCTTAACGATGTGGTAGGTACTTCGCGCGATATTATCACGGGCGCCATGGAAGCTTATGTATCTGTCGTTTCTAACCGCCTGAACGAGATCATGAAGACGCTGACCGTTATTTCAACCATAGTCATGCCTTTGACCCTGATTGCCAGCATTTATGGTATGAATTTTAAGAATATGCCTGAACTTGAGCATAAGATGGGCTATCCAGCGGTCATATTCACTATGTTCATTCTTACTATTATCATGTTGATCTATTTTAAGCGTAAGAAGTGGCTTTAGCTTGCGGCTTGCGCTCTTATTTGACAATTGAATTTCTTATGGTATATTTAGGGATATTTTTGAATAAATGCGCCTTTTACGGGATAGAGTGAACGTAAATTGTTTGCGCAAACTTAACCCGGAGGGTTTATGAAGAAAATGGCAATAGGTGTGGCGTGTTTGCTTTGTGCAGGCCTTACCGGCTGCAGCACTACAAAGGGCACGACAGCCGTTCTTGAGAACAGGGTGCAGGTTTTAGAGAATAAAGTCCAGGTATTAGAGGCGGATGTTCAGTCTTCTGTTTCTGTTTCACCGTCTTCAGAGATGACGGTCCGGTCATCCGGCGTAACGACTGAGACGATGTCTAAAAAGCAGATCCAGGAAGCGCTTAAAAACGCCGGTTATTACGAAGGCGAAGTGGATGGCAAGATAGGCCCAAGGACAAAGACCGCTATCAAGGATTTTCAGGCGGATAATGGCCTGACATCAGATGGCGTGGTTGGACGAAGGACCAAGGAAAAACTTCTTAAATATCTTCAATAATTTTTTTGACGAAAGGAGCCGGTTCAGGTGAAGACTTACTTATTTATTGTGTTGGCAGCGGCTATGATCATCAGCGGTTGTAATAAAGCAGGAGAAACTCAGCAGGCAGCTGAAATTAACAGCGATGGTTTGAGCGTTTCGCAGGCTGATACGCTTTTAGCGCAGCCGGTTAACGAAATTGCAGCCGGGCAGGAAGCAGTTGTTTCTAATATCGTTGTTAACAAAGAATCAGAGCCTTTGGTTGAAAATACTGCTGTTTCGGCCGCGCAGGCGCCTGAAACGCCGGATCCGGTATCTATTCAGACCGCGTTGAAAAATGCTAATTTTTATAATGGTGATATTGACGGAAAGATCGGCCCGAAGACAAAGGCCGCGATAAAAGAATTTCAGGCCAAGAACGGCTTGTCCGATGACGGCAAAGTCGGCCCCAAGACATGGTCATTATTAAAGACTTATTTATAAAATTGATATACTGATGCCTTTTTTATCTTTAAAGAAGATCGTTCCTCCTACCAAGCATGTCGCTTTAAAGCGCTGGGTTGAAGAAATGGCTGTTATGTGCAAGCCGGCCGATATTGTCTGGGTTGATGGTTCCGAGGCTGAGAAAAAGCGCCTTGAAGATGAGGCTGTTTCAACGGGTGAGATGATCCGGCTGAATCAGGAAAAGCTGCCGGGTTGTTTTTATCATCGCACCGCTGTTAACGACGTAGCGCGTACCGAGCACTTGACTTATATCTGTACGAAGAAGAAAGAAGAAGTAGGCCCTACCAATAATTGGATGTCTCCGAAGGATGGTTATAAGAAGGCGGGTTTATATTTTCGCGGCGCGATGAAAGACCGGACAATGTATGTGATTCCGTTTTCCATGGGGCCGGTTGGTTCTCCTTTCAGCAAGATAGGCGTGGAGCTTACTGACAGTATTTATGTTGTCTTGAATATGCGGATCATGACACGCATAGGCCAAAAGGTCCTGGACCAATTGGGTCCTGACGGAGAATTCACAAGATGCCTGCATTCAAAAGCGGATCTGGATATAGATAAAAGACTTATCCTGCACTTTCCTGAAGACAACGCTATATGGAGCGTAGGTTCAGGCTATGGCGGAAATGTTCTTTTAGGCAAAAAGTGTTTATCTTTAAGGATAGCCAGCCACATGGCAAAACAGGAAGGCTGGCTTGCCGAACATATGCTCATCATGGGCATAGAGGAGCCTAATGGGCATGTTGAATATATAGCGGCGGCTTTTCCCAGTGCCTGCGGCAAGACAAACCTCGCCATGCTTATACCTCCTGAAGGTTTGAAGGTAAAAGGTTATAAAATTTGGACGGTTGGTGATGACATTGCCTGGATGCGTATAGATTCGGATGGTGCTCTTTGGGCTGTTAATCCGGAGGCCGGTTTTTTTGGTGTAGCCCCTGGCACTAATTCGAAGACCAATTTTAACGCGATGTCTACAATAAAGAAGAATACGATCTTTACCAATGTATTGCTGAAGAAGGATCTGACTGTATGGTGGGAAGACGGTGATGAGCCGCCTCCGGCTGAAGGCATTGACTGGAAGGGGAAGCCCTGGAAGCCCGGATTAAAAGATGAGAATGGAAATATTATTAAAGGCGCTCATCCGAACAGCAGGTTTACATCGCCTGCTTCACAATGTCCGTCTATTTCATTTCGCCTGGATCATCATCACGGTGTGCCTATTTCGGCTATCGTATTCGGTGGACGGCGCGCGCATGTAGCGCCTTTAGTCTATGAATCATTTAACTGGCAGCACGGTGTTTATGTCGGCGCGACCATGGCTTCGGAGCGCACTGCGGCACAGGTCGGCAAGATCGGCGAAGTGCGTCGTGACCCTATGGCTATGCTGCCTTTTTGCGGGTACAATATGGGTGATTATTTCAGGCATTGGCTCGGTATCGGCAAGAGGCTCGAAAAGATGCCTAAAATTTTCAATGTCAATTGGTTCAGGGTAGGTAAAGATGGACAATTCCTTTGGCCAGGTTACAGCGAAAATCTTAGAGTCCTGGAATGGATATTAGACCGTTGCAATGACAGGGCTCAGGTAGTCAAGACCCCCGTAGGTTATGTTCCGGCCCAGGAAAGCCTTGATCTTACTGGTTTAAATATTAACAAAGAGGCTTTAAAGGAATTATTTTCAATTGATAAATTTGACTGGATACAGGAGATGGAAAGCCAGAAAGAGTTCCTTTCCATATTCGGCGACGACCTGCCTGAAGAGATCTGGCGTGAATGGGAAGAGCAGAATAAAAGATTGCAGGAATAAAGAATTGTAGCAGCCCTCCGGAGACGACGTAAACCAGCTTAAAGAGCATAAACTTAAATGTCAAAAAGTATCCTTCTTGAAACAAATTTTCCGGAATTAAAATTATCGCGGCGCGGCAAGGTCAGGGATGTCTATGATCTTGGCGATAAGCTTTTGATCGTAGCAACTGACCGCATATCGTGTTTTGACGTAGTTTTGGGATGCGGGATCCCTCTCAAGGGAGAGGTGCTTACTAAAATTTCTCTTTTTTGGTTTGATTATCTGAAAGACATAGTTGAGAATCATCTTATTACCGCGGATGTCACAAAATACCCTGCGAATTTAAAAAAATACGGCGCTTTTTTAAAAGGCTGCTCTATGCTGGTTAAAAAAGCAAAGCCTCTGCCTATTGAATGTATCGTGCGCGGGTATTTGTCAGGTTCCGGATGGAAAGAATATAAGGCATCTAATTCCGTATGTGGAATAAAGCTGCCTCATGGTTTGAGAGAGTCTGAGAAACTTCCCGGTATTATTTTTACGCCTTCCACAAAAGCCGAAGTAGGCCATGATATGAATATAGACGAGGTTGCGGCAAAAAAAATGATAGGCCGGGTTCTTTTTGAGGATATTAAGGCAAAGAGTATCGCGCTTTATTCCAAGGCCGCCGAATATGCTTTGAAACACGGCATAATCATAGCTGATACAAAATTTGAATTTGGCGAATACGGGGGCAAGCTGATTTTGATCGATGAGGTTCTGACGCCTGATTCATCGCGTTTTTGGCCAAAAGAGGGTTATGCGGCCGGAAAGCCGCAACCGAGTTTTGATAAGCAATTTATGCGTGATTATCTTGAGTCTCTGAAGTGGGGAAAAACCGCTCCAGCCCCGGAAGTCAGGCCGGATGTAATAGAAAAGACATCTCAAAAATATATCTATGTTTTAAAGGTCCTTACAGCGGGAGCGTAATGGATTTTAAGCTGAAAAAAGAATTTATAGAATTGGATAATTTATTGAAAGCATCAGGCATGGCTGGCAATGGCGCTGAGGCAAGAATTTTCATAGATAATGGGGACGTCTTTGTGAACGGCGAAGCTGAATCACGTATACGCAGAAAGCTGAAAGTTGGAGATGTGGTGTCTGTGGGCGGCAAAGAGATACGGGTTGTTTGATAATTTTCAAAGCACGTTTCGGGTTGATTTCGCAGAGAAATATGTTTACTCCTTGTTTAGACGCTTGAAAATTTCACTATGTGATCTTTTCTGCGCAAACTGCGGAGTTACTTTTGATAGGAATAGGCACTTAAATATAAGGCAAAATCAAGGAGGTGGGTATGGCTTGGATGAAATTGTTACTGTATCTGGCGATTTTTATCGCGGTCTTTGGGATAAGGATAGTGTCTCAGTGGCAAAAGGGCGTGGTTTTCTGCCTGGGCCGCTATGTGCGCGAGATAGGACCCGGCCTGAATGTGATAATCCCGCTTATTGAGAATGTTCAATATGTCGATATGCGTATTCGTACCATGGATGTCATTCCGCAGGAGATGATGACCAAGGATTCTGTGCCGATTAAGATCGACGCCGTTGTATATTATAAAATTTTTGATTCCGCCAAATCAATCGTTGCTGTCGAAAATTTCGGATTAGCCTCGACGTTAATGGCGCAGTCAAAGTTAAGGGATGTTTTGGGGAAGTATGACCTGGACACGCTTTTAGCAAATAAAGATAATATAGGAAAAGAAGTTTTAGATGCGTTGCAGGCCCCTACGGATATATGGGGTATTACGATCATGAGTGTGGAAATTAAAAATATTGAAATACCTGATAATATGAAGCGTGCAATGGCAAAAGAAGCTGAGGCTATACGTGAGAAGCGTTCGCGCCTGGTTAAGGCCTCTGCGGAAGAAGAGGCAAGCAAGAAATTTATGGAAGCTGCAAAGATAATGGCTGAATCGCCGAATGGCCTGCTTTTAAGGCAGCTCCAGACCTGGCAGGAGATAGGTGCTGAGCAGAACAGCCTTATAGTTCTTGTCCCTACTGAATTTGCCAAGATAGTACAGAATATCCAGTTGCCAAAGCAATAAGTTCAGATCAATATATCTATGTATATGGCCCGGCAGAAATTGCCGGGCCATGTTTTTAACGGCCGTGTGAGTCCGGATATATTTGTTCTTATTATTATGTTATAGTTTGTTTGTGACGTTCAGGTCGGCTTTCAGCCGGAGGCGAGACCTCGCCGCGATTTGTGGTTTCGACTCCCACACAAGAAAAAATGCCGAAGGTGGGAGTCGAACCCACACAGGCGTGAACCTAACGGTTTTTGAGACCGCCGCGTATGCCATTCCGCCACTTCGGCTTGTAGTCTAACTTAATTTCAGATATCAAAGACAGCGATTTTTTCCGCCTCGCTTAAATTGCTTGATTAAGGGATGGCAGGATTCTGCTCGTCTGCGCTTTATGGTTTGACTTGCTATGCGAGCCTGCCGGTAGGCAGGGATGCCGCTTGTTATTAATTGTGCTGGAATTTTTTTATCGGTAAAATAAGAGCAGCAGCGTCGATATATTAGCCTTCGACATCTTGAGCTTGAGTGCTTTTAAAAACTCAAGCTAAATACTGCCCGTCACGCTATGCGTGACTGGCTGCAGTGCACCTTTTGCCGCCAGAGACTAAAAAACAATAGTGGTAGCGTCGAAGTCAGAGCCTTCGACATCCACCTTTTGCCGCCAGAGGCGGCAAAATGGTGGAGCTGACGGGGATCGAACCCGTGACCTCCTGACTGCCAGTCAGGCGCTCTCCCAGCTGAGCTACAGCCCCATAAAAGATCGGTAAATCGACGAATTAAGCTTAATAATCATAGTATAGAGAGCCGTTATTGTCAATCTTTTCGGTTTTAATCTTTTCGGTTTGAAAGAACTTAAAATAGCCATTGCCAGCAATAGGTCTTTTTGGTATAGTTTTTTAGATATGTATACTGAGGATTATGATATGAAGAAGAGGATTCTGATTATTGAGGATGAGCGAGAGATCGCCATGATCATGCGTATGAGGCTTGAGGCCAGCGGTTATGACGCGGTTGAGGCGTTTGACGGACAAGATGGGCTTAGCCAGGTCAGGAGCTGTTCTCCGGATTTGATCTTACTTGATCTCATTCTTCCCAAGATGGCCGGTACGCAGGTATTAGAAGAACTTAAGAGAGATGACCGGTATAAAAATATCCCGGTCATAATTGTAACAGGGCTTGTTCAGGAAGCCACCTCCCATCAGGCAACGATAGCCAAGGCTGACGCTTTCTTTTTGAAACCATTTGATACCATTGAGTTAATGACGGCTATTGCCGATTTATTGAAGAATCCGCACCATAATTAATCGCTAAAATCCCATGTATTTAGGTGTGCATGTTTCTATAAGCGGCAACATAGCCGATTCTGTCGCGCGTGCTGGAAAATTGGGTTGCACTGCCATGCAGATATTTTCGCGTAATCCAAGGTCGTGGCGCGGCGCGGGATTGCCGGAGGAAGATGCGGCTGAGTTCAGGCGGAGGATTAAATTAAGCGGTATCAAGGTAGTAGCGGTCCATGTGCCATATCTTATAAATCTGGCTACGCCTGATGATGTTCTTTATAAAAAATCCATAGATGCGTGTATCGAAGACATGCGCGAAACAGCTGTTTTAGGAGCGCAGTATCTTGTTACTCATATGGGTAGTTTTAAGAATTCCACCCTTGAAGAAGGGATAGATCGTTTTATCAACGCGCTCGATATTATTTTTTCTTTGACGAGAGAGCTCAAAGGCGTAAAACTGCTGTTGGAAAATACTTCGGGCGCGGGTAACTGCCTTGGATATACGTTTGAGCATCATAAAATAATATTTGACAAAGTTAAGGATAATTCCAGATTGGGAGTATGCCTGGATACGGCCCATGCTTTCGCCGCCGGCATCGATATACGAACGCCTCAGGTTTTTGACGGTCTTATAGATACAATAGCCGGCGGTTTGGGCCAGGGCGCTTTGCGGCTTCTGCATCTGAACGATTCAATGAGCGAGTGCGGTTCGCGCATAGACAGGCATGATCATATTGGAAAAGGATTCATAGGCTTGGAGTCGTTCAGGCACATAGTCAATCATCCGTCTTTAAGAGAAACAGCTTTTATTTTAGAAACTCCTAAAGATAAACCGACCGCGGATAAACTGAATTTAAACAGGGTTAAGAAGCTTATTAATAAAACATAATTTTTCAGGCAACGGGCAACAGATATCAGGTGTCAGAAGACATAAGTTTTTGCTGATCTCCGTTCCCGGTTCCCTGACCCCCGAAACTATGGAATTTGATTTTAAAAAGATAGAAGAGAAATGGCAAAAAAGATGGATAGAACAAGAGACTTATAAGTCCGTCTTTGATCCGTCGCGGCCGAAGTATTATTGCCTGGAGATGTTTCCTTATCCTTCGGGCCGTATACACATGGGCCATGTGCGTAATTATACGATAGGTGATGTTATCGCGCGCTATAAGATCATGCGCGGCTTCAATGTGCTCCATCCGATGGGTTTTGACGCTTTTGGGCAGCCTGCCGAGAATGCCGCAATAAAAAATCAGACTGATGCTAGAGACTGGACGCTTCAGTGCATAGACTGCATGAAAAAAGAGATGTTCAGGATGGGGTTTTCCTATGATTGGAGCCGTGAAGTTTCGACCTGCCTGCCGGATTATTATAAATGGAACCAGTGGATCTTTTTGAAGATGCTTGAAAAAGGTCTGGCATACAAAAAGGCCTCTTATGTCAATTGGTGCCCCAGTTGCGCTACTACTCTGGCAAATGAAGAGGTTTTACAGGGGGCCTGTTGGAGGTGCCATACGACTGTGGTTGAGAAAGAGCTTGAGCAATGGTATCTGAAAATAACTGATTATAGCGACAGGCTTTTAAAGGACCTGAACGGCCTGAAAGAATGGCCTGAGCGGGTTCTTGTTATGCAGAAGAACTGGATAGGCAAGAGTTACGGCGTTGAGATATTTTTTAAATTGGAAGACGGCCAGGTACTGCGCGTTTTTACTACGCGTCCGGATACGATTTTTGGCGCGACTTATGTTGTGCTGGCTCCTGAGCACCCTTTGGCAAAACAGCTTATCAAGGGCAAGCGCGAGGAAGAGGATGTCCTCAACTTTATAGAGAAAGTGGCGGCTCAGAACCGGATGGACAGGATTTCAAGCGATGTCAAAAAAGAAGGCCGTTTTATCGGCGCCTATGCGCTGAATCCGGTCAATGGGCAGAAGCTGCCGATATGGATCGCTGATTATGTTCTGATGGAGTACGGCACAGGCGCTATTATGGCTGTTCCTACTCACGACCAGCGGGATTTTCTATTTGCTAGAGAAAATAACTTGCCGATGAAGGTCGTCATCCGGCCGAGTGATAAAGACCTTACACCTGAAGGTATGTCAGAGGCTTTTGAAGATGAGGGTATTATGGTCAATTCAGCCCAATTCAATGGGCTGGCTTCAGGTGAAGCTAAAAAGAAAATAGCTCTTTGGATGCAGGAGAAGATGACAGGCAAGAGTGCCGTTCATTGGCGCCTGCGTGATTGGCTGATATCGCGCCAGCGTTATTGGGGTACGCCCATTCCTGTTATTTATTGCGATAAATGCGGAGTCGTTCCGGTGCCTTATCACGAGTTGCCGGTTGAGCTACCCAAGAAGGTGAAGATCTCGGGGGAGGGCGGCAGCCCGCTTTCCAAGGTCAGAGAATTTGTTGAAGTAAAATGCCCGAAGTGTTTAAGCCCTGCCCGCCGTGAAACAGACACTATGGCTACATTTATAGACTCATCCTGGTACTTTCTAAGATATTGTTCTCCGAAGGAAGATAGCCTTCCTTTTAATAAAGAAGAAGCAAAATACTGGATGCCTGTTGATCAGTATATAGGCGGCATAGAGCACGCGGTCCTGCATCTGTTGTATTCAAGATTTTTCACGAAATTCCTAAAAGATATCGGATTGATAGAGTTTGACGAACCTTTTGATAGGCTTCTGACACAGGGCATGGTTTTAAAAGATGGCGAGGTAATGTCCAAGTCAAAAGGCAATATTGTAGACCCGGATTTGATAATCAAAAATTACGGAGCGGATACATTAAGGCTCTTTATTCTTTTTGCCGCTCCTCCGGAAGCGGAGCTTGATTGGAACGATAAGGGCATGGATGGCGCCTGGCGTTTTTTAAGCAGGGTCTACAGGCTTGTTGAGTCGCTGCCATCGCAGGAGAACAGCGCGTTACCTGCAGAGCATACTGATGGTCTGCGCGTTGTTATTGAAAAGATGCATGAGACTATCAAAAAGGTAACACAGGATCTTGAAGGCGGTTTTAAATTTAATACAGCGATATCAGGCGTCATGGAACTGGTTAACGAGATATACAGACTTTCTCCTGAGGAGCAGAAATACGAGGCGTCTTTTGAGGCCGTAAAAGTTGTAGTCCAGCTCCTGGCGCCCTTTGTTCCGCATATAGCTGAAGAGATGTGGCAGATGCTCGGGGCTAAACAGGGTATTTTTAAATCTGGATGGCCTAAGTGGAACGAACAGTTTCTTTTGAAGGATACGGTTGAATATGTCATACAGATAAACGGGCGAGTGCGCTCAAAGATCGTTGTTGCCAGCGCATCTTCTGAAGCCGAGGTAAGAGACGCGGCACTTGCTGATTCCAAGGTCATCGAGTGGTTGAAGGCTCAGGTGCCGAAGAAGGTCATTGTTGTCGCGAATAAACTGGTGAGTATAGTCGTATGATGGCGCCTCTTAATTCACAGGAACGTAAGGTTCTTTTATTTATCTGTTTTATTCTAGGCCTGGGTATTTTTTTTGGGTATTATAAAAAATCGACCGGCTGCAATACCTGCCTTATTGATGTATATTCCGGTAAACAGACAAATACTTTTGATATCAACCGGGTTACGCGCGATGAGTTGCTTTCTATTCCCGGGGTCGGCTCTAAGGCGGCTGATGATGTGCTTGCGCGCAGGGCGGTTTCTGGCGGATTCAGAAGCATGAATGAGCTTGAGGATGTAAAAGGCCTCAACGCGGCAGTTGTAAAGATTTTGAAAACATATACGTATATAAAAAATAGCCAATGACAGATTTCGTTTTTTGGTTAGCGGTTAGCGCCTGCCCGAAGGCAGGCAAACCGCATACCGCGCACCATTAGGAGGTACTACAGATGATGTTTCTTATTATTAAAGGTGGACCGGTAATGCTTCTGATAATTTTGGGTTCTGTATTTGGCCTGGCGATAATTATCGAAAGGATGCTTGTTATAAGGCGCCTTCACAGGCTTGATATGGAGTCTTTTTCCAGTACCGTCTATAAATATATAAGTGACGCTAAATTTGATGAGGCCTTGAGCCTGAGCCGTCAGCACAGCGAGTATCCTTTAGGGGCGATGTTTGCTTCGGCGATAGAGAACAGGAACCTGAGCCGCCACGAATTGGAAAAGATGCTTGAGCGTATGGGCAATCATTCTATAAAAATACTTGAGAAGAGGCTTGGCGGTTTGGTGTCCATAGTCGGAATTTCCCCGCTGTTGGGATTTTTAGGCACGATAACAGGGCTGATACGCGCTTTTATGGCATGGGAGAAAGCCGGCAATGATATAACGGTCAGCGCCCTGGCATCAGGGATCTACGAAGCGATGATAACTACCGCGGCCGGCCTTATGGTAGCAATACCGTACTATCTTTTTTATAATTATTTTATATCGAAGATAAAATATTTTGCCCACGAACTTGATGATTATTCTTCGAAGCTGCTGGAGGCCTTGGCAAAGGCGGAGGCTCTGTGAAGATAGCGCCTGCGCGCAAATACATGATGAGCCTTGAGTCTGTCGCGATGACGGATATCGTGCTCAATATGTTCATATTCTTTTTTATATCTTTCAGCCTTCTTTACACTTTTAATCCGGGTAAGGCAAAACATATAAAAGTTAACCTGCCAAAGGCAAAAAATGTTGTCCAGGCGCAGGGTAAGGACGCGTCTGAGATGATCACCCTTTCAAGCGAGGGCCCCATATACCTCAACGGAGAAGTTGTAACGGTGGATGAATTGGGGTCGGGCCTTGAGTCTTCGTTAAAACGCAACCCATCTATGAGCGTTATTGTTGAAGCTGACCGCCTCGTTGCTTTTAAGAATGTTGTGCGCGTATTGGATATTTTGAACGGCCTGGGCATTGAGCGTTTGCGTATATCTGCCCAGGAAGAAAAGTGAGAGCGCTGAATAAACCGGTGTTTTCAAAGTAGCTTTTTCCCTCCGAAATTCTCCTTCAAAGCTAACTTTAAATAAGGACAAAAGCAAGTATTGCCAACCTTTAAGCCTTTGGTTCTATTGTGCTTATTTTTTTGCTTAGGCATAGTCCTTGGCCGTTGCCTTGGTTGTCCTGTGTTTTTATCCGCGGCATCAGCCGGAATTTTTCTTACTGCGGCTGTATGTTGCATTACCAGAAGCCGCTTTTTTGTTATTTTTATCCTTGGGGCTATGTGCTGTCTGGGTGTTTTTGACCACGCGGTCTCAGTTTATAAGCCGCCTCTATTTGGGGATGATCTGTTTTGCCTGAAAGGTAA
>CAYSCK010000003.1:0-35645 GCA_964429525.1 uncultured Planctomycetia bacterium | reverse complement strand
GCCTGAATGATTTTTTAAAGAACATCGTAGTGTTGATTCCACTTGTAAGCTCAATGAGGCAAAATAAACCCAAAGCAGACTCATTTTCTGCCCTTCAAAAACTCCTCATCGCTTACGACATCAATGCCATTTTCTTTCAACAACGCTGCCGTTACTCCGAAACCGGCTTTAAGCTTACCGCCAAAACTGCCGTCATATATAAAACCGCAGCCGCACGATGGGCTCCTTGATTTCATTATTGCTTTTTTGATCCCGTTTTTTTTAGCCAACTCCAGGGTATTGGCGGCTCCTTTAAGAAAATACGCGGTTACATCATCGCCTTCCTTAGAAACAATTCGTGCCCTGCCTGCCAAAACATCCTCCCCATCACCTGAACGTATTTCAGAAGGCGGATGCGGTATCTTTAAACCACCTGATGTTTCAGGACAGAACAAGACAGCCCCTCCTTTTTTATAAAGGCCGGCGAGCCTCGGCTTCAATTTATTCGTCCCGTCATAAACACAGTTTATACCTGCCAGGCACGCGCTTAAAAGGATTTTTTTTCTCTGAGCCATATGCCCTTAAGTTCCTCGGTGATAGCCTCCCTCTGGACGATATTTAAATCTATCTTGTGTTCACTCCCAGACGCAACCCCATTACGCGCAAGCAGTCTACCCTTCTTTTTATTAAGAAATTCTGTGGTACTTCTTATACCCGCTCCACACCTGCGCACGACTGAAATTATCCCTTTGTCATCGGTAACGACTACTATGTTTTTTGGCTCAGATGAATGAGCCACCATCTCCTTGATCTTGTCATCAGCGCTCTCACCCTTAGTAAATATAACTTCAAAAGAACAATCCATTCTTGGAGCAAAAACATCCTCTTTACCGTCAAAAACCACCACAAGGCGATTTCGCTCTGAACCCTTAAGGCCGTGATGGTCGAGGTATGATATGAAAGCGGCGCGCTTATCCATAAAGCTTTTACCCTTAAAAAGCCCGGAACGCTCCATAGCGTTATACCCGTCTACGATAAAGGTCAACGACATAAACCATGCCTCCGAACACACCCAGGATAAAAACAAAGATAAAATTGCTCAAAGACAGCGCCAACGCGTTTTCCGCCGTCATACCAGCCTTGACGAATAGCGCCACACACGCGGTGTCCCTTACGCCGAGCCCGCCTATAGTGACAGGGATGACAGAGATCACGGTAATTACAGGAACAAATATAAAGAAATAGATCAATGGGACTTCAACGCCGAGAGACAAAGCAACCCAGTAATATATCAAAGGCAGACCGCCCTGGATGATAACCGATAAAAATAATACAATTAACAATGCCCTGGGATCGCCTTTATAGCTCACGGTCAAGCTATGAAGCCTGTAAAAATAACTTTTAAGATTCGCGAAAGGCACAAATTTAAATATCGCGTTAAAAAACGGAGTTGAAAAAGCTATGAGGCAGATAATAAAAACAATTCCCAATAAAATAAGTGCCGCGACGATCACCCCTGGGTCATTTAACGCGCCATACCCGATAAAAAGGGAAACGCCCAGGACTATCATTAGGCCGCAGAATCCGCCAACGCGGTCAAGCACGACGGTCGCTAGGACGCCGCTTGAATGACTGCGGGAATGCCGCGCGATATCTATCGTGCGCGCCGTATCGCCACCTATGGTACTCGGTAAAAGAAGATTGACAAATAAAGACGAAAGGTATGAAACACCCGCGCGCGAAAGCGAGACTTTGATAGAAAGCCCCTTAAGAAGAACATACCATCTGACCGTTATAAGAAAATTTAAAAACAAGAATAGCAGGAAGGCAAGAGACAGATACAGGGGCTCTACGCCGCGAAAAACCGCGATGACCGCTTTGATATCCATCCTTGAAAATAAAAAAATCAGCAAGCCGGCGGTTATGCTGATTCTCAATAAAAATAAGGATAGTTTTTTCAAAGCGGCGCGCTCTAAATTATGGAACTTTCTGAATTTATAACAGGGAAGGTTCAATAAAAACCAGATTATATCTTATTCTCAAGGAATTTTGCCGCGGAATGAGCGGCTATCGCGCCTTCAGAACAAGCCGTGACAACCTGCTTAAAGGGCCTTACGCGACAATCACCACAGGAAAATATGCCGGTACAGGACGACATCAGATTTTCATCCGTCACTATAAAACCGCCTTCATTTAAATCAAGGAATCCCTTAAAAGGCTCTGTGTCAGGGGTAAAACCAATAAACACAAACACACCTTCGCAGAACAAGACGCTCTCTTCATTCGTCTTTACATCCTTAAGCCGTATTCCTTCAACACGCGTCGTGCCTAAAATCTCAAGAGGCAGGGCGTTCCATCTGAAAGCGATCTTATGGTTCTTTTTCACCTTATCCTGTAAAACCGCCGCGGCACGCAAAGAATCACGGCGGTGCACAATTGTAATATTTTTAGCGAACTTACTCAGATACAGCGCTTCCTCTATAGCCGTGTCACCGCCGCCTACAAGAACGACCTCGCGGTCTTTAAAAAGCGGGCCGTCACAAGTCGCGCAGAAAGATACACCGCGGCCGATAAAAGCGTCTTCGCCTTTGATCCCAAGCCTCGCGGGCTGAGCGCCTGTGGCGACTATCACACTGTGAGATTCAATGACTTGCTCACTGCCATCTATATGGGCAACAACGGTGGTCTTAAAAATACCATCTTGATCCTCAACCTTTTTGACAACCATATCTTCCTGCATCTCAACTGATTTAAGATCCGCAAGCTGCTTTTTAAGCATCTCCACCCAATTAAAAGAATTCATCTGATAGACGCCGGGAAAATTTTCTATCAATTCTGTCAGAAGGAGCTGCCCGCCGCACGTAAGCTTCTCTACAACCTTGGTCTTAAGCTTAGACCTGCCGGAATAAAGCGCCGCGGTCAGGCCCGCCGGCCCTCCTCCTATAACTACAACATCATACAGCATTACCCCTCCCTAAAAGAGTTGCTTCGCGCCGTCATCATATAGCCGCACAAATAAGCGCGCTGAATTACAGATCAAACCTTGCTGCCTGCCAAAAAGTTTTTAAGTTTTTTCTTTAATTTAATTTTCGCGATAACCCCGGCATAATCTATTATCATGCGGCCGCGAAGATGATCTATCTCATGCTGAAGTACGCGCGCCAGAAGTCCGCTCGCGCTTAAAGTTATTTTCTGATTATCAGTATTCACAGCATTAACCATTATGGACTTAGCCCTCTTAACACTGACATAGACTCCAGGAAGGCTTAAACACCCCTCCTCCATATGATCTGAGCCTGATCTCTTCATAATACGCGGATTAACCAGCATGATCGGGCCCTGGCCTATGTCTACAAGCACCATCTGCTTATTAATGCCGACCTGCGGGCCGGCAAGGCCTACGCCTCCGGAAAGCTTCATCAGCTCCAGCATCTCAGAAAAGATAGCTTTGTCTTTTTCCGCTACCTTTGCAACAGGCTTGCACCGGCCCCTTAAAACAGGGTCACCGTAAAACCTAAGGTTTAATTTTATTGGAATTATCGACATGAATAATTTTCGCCTTAAGCTTCTTGGCGTCTACATCAGGTACGGAAGCGTAAGACAGGATTATAACCTCATCACCTTCGCAGGCAAAACGCGCCGAAGGGCCGTTAAGGCATATCTCGCCGGAAAGCTTCTTACCCCTAATAGCGTAAGTTTCAATACGTGAACCGTTGTTCAGATTCAAGACTTCTACTTTTTCACCCGGCAAAATATCAGCCGCATCAAGCAAATTTTCATCTACAGCTATACTGCCTTCATAATATAATTTCGTAGCTGTAACTTTTGCCCTGTGTATCTTTGATTTCAACATCGTCCTATGCATCTTTATCTCCTAACTAACTGAAAGGCCTGTTTGGCTATCATCAGCTCTTCATTGGTCGCGACTACCAGGACTTTGACTTTTTTGCGGTTTAAAAAACCAAACAGCCCTTTTAGCACACTGTCCCTGATAGTTTTTTCATTTTCACCTATTCCGGCAGTAAAGACTATCGCGTCAACTCCGCCCATCGCGGCCGCGTAACTGCCTATATATTTTCTTATACGGTATGTAAAAATATCCAGCGCGAGCTTTGCCCTCTTATTTCCGTTCTTGGCAGCGCTTTTTATTTCACGCACATCGTTGCTCAAGCCGGAGATACCTTTTAAGCCGCTTTTATAATTTAAGACCCTGTCAATCTCCTGCAGGCTGATCTTTTCTTTCTCAGCCAGAAAAATAACTGACGCGGGATCAATATCTCCGCATCGGGTACCCATAACAAGCCCTTCCAAAGGGGTAAAGCCCATGCTCGTATCAACCGATTTACCATTTTTTACAGCCGTAATACTGCATCCATTACCCAAGTGGCATGTTATAACTTTTAACTTGCTCAACGGTTTCTTTAAAAGTCGGGCCGCCTCATGCGCGACATACTGATGGCTTGTGCCGTGAAAACCGAATTTTCTGAGATTATATTTTTCGTAATACTCATAAGGCAGGCCATATATGTAGGCGTATTCAGGCAGGGATTGATGAAAAGCCGTGTCAAAAACAGCCACCTGCTTAATATCCGGCAGGAGTTCTTTACACGCTTCGATACCCGCGAGGTTAGCCGGATTATGCAAAGGCGCCAGCTCAAAACACTCCCTTATCTTGGCGATTACCTCTTCGGTAACAACGGTGGGCTTTTTAAACTGAACTCCACCATGTACCACGCGATGCCCTACGACAAAGATCTCATCATAACCTTTTAACTTGGCGCCTGATCCGTTTATCAGGCCATCAAGAAGTATCTTAATACCTTGTTTATGATCCTCTACCCCGGAGCCCCTCTGGCCTATCTTCTCTATCAGGCCTTTGGATAATATGGAATAATGCGCCCCATTATTATTACCGTTGGCTTTCACCTCAAAGAGCCTGTATTTTATAGACGAACTTCCTGAATTGATAACAAGTATCTTATAGTTCGTCATATATTTTCACCCTGAGATTCATACTGCGCCCGTATTGCCGTAACAGCAGCGCAATCAACCACATCCTCCCAGCCGCAACCGCGGGACAGATCACTGCAAGGCTTCACCAGGCCAAGCAGTAAAGGCCCAAGCGCGCGCCCTCCGGTGAGCCGTTCCACAAGCTTATAAGAAATATTTCCCGCTTCAAGGTTTGGAAAAATAAGGATATTCGCGTCTCCCTGTATAGGGCTGCCCGGATTTTTCACGCGCGCCACATCAGGCACTATTGCCGCGTCCACCTGGAGCTCTCCGTCTACAAGCAGGTCAGGAGACATCTCTCTGAGCATCGCAGTTGCTTCGCGTATACGCTCAACAAAACGTCCGGAAGCCGAACCCTTGGTAGAATAACTGAGCATGCCTATCTTTGGTGTCACGCCTAAAACTTTGCGCCCCAATTCAGCGCTCGAAAGGGCGATTTGAGATAACTGCCTTGTGGTAGGATCAGGTATAATGCCGCAATCCGCGAAAATAAAAACCCCATTTTCGCCGTAAGAGCAATTGGGGATTATCATGATAAAACAACTAGCGATTGTCGCAATCCGCTTATCGATTCCAATACAATACAGAGCCGCGCGCGCGACATCGGACGTAGTGGTCGCGGCACCCGCTACAAAACCATCGGCCAGCCCCTCTTTCACCATCATAGCCCCGTAAAAAACCGGATTCAGCATATAATCACGCGCTTCATCAAGCGTGGTTCCTTTATGCTGCCTTAATTGATGAAAAATCTGCGTGTATTCATCCACCTTCTTTGGATCAAGCCTGCCTTTTTCAAGAAGCACAACATTAACAATGCCTTCTTTCATCAAGAATTCCGCAGCGCGCTTGACCCGAGCGTCATGCCCTTCAGATAACACAATCGTCTTTGATTGTTCCTTAGCTTTTTCGCGAATTTTTTGAATAACGTCCATTTAAATTAAATTCTCCTCTATCTTCTCCTTCAATTCCGGTTTGCCTACGGTGCCGACGATCTGCTCCACTACTTTGCCATCTTTAAAGAACATAAGCGTCGGTATGGACATAACGCCGTAAGCAGAGGCTGTCTTTTGTCCCTCATCAATGTTGAGCTTGGCAATTTTTATCTTGCCCTCGTATTCACCTGCCAGCTCTTCAACGATAGGGCCGACCCTGCGGCACGGGCCGCACCATTCAGCCCAAAAATCCACCAGGCACGGCAGATCAGACTCAAGTACCTCTTTTTTAAAATTCACGTCCGTCAAATGCAATGTCACCATAAAACCTCCGTCTATAGTTTAGAATACTTTCGAATTATATTTGTCAGGAAGACAATTGAAAAAAATCGTTTATATTATAACAAATTGCCATAAAAATGATACAAAAACTTGTAAGCTGCGCATGTCCAACTTATTCTGTATCATGAGAGGAGTCTGCTTTGGGTTTATTTTCCTCAGGGGGCGCCTGCCAGCAGGCAGGCGTCCCTGCGAGGCAAACTGCACTCCGCGTTTTGCCCTTCGCTCCCCCAGCAGCTTCGCTGCGCGAAGCAAATCGCTGGGATCCTTGCCCGCTTTCGGGCAAAACAGGCCCTTACGGCAAAACAAACCCAAACCAGCCTTATTGTGAATTAATATTAATTTTATCACTAAGTTTTCTTGAAAAAATCGTTCAAAGCGTAGCGACTGTCCAAAGGAGAGCGCAAAATTAGGCGGCGTTGCAGCGCAAAAATGCGCTTGTTCGAGCCGCTTCCTCTGTTCTTTGTCTTCTTTTATATAGGGCGAGTCCTTCGACTGTGCTCAGGATGGTGAGCGAAGTCGAACCATTGCGCATTTTTAGCCTGATTCTTGCGCGTCGCGAAAGCGCTCCTTGGACCTGGAGCGGAGCTTGAATGATTTTTTCTAAAGAGCAGTAATAGCTGAACTCAACAAAACCCAAAGCAGTAATGAAACATTTTGAGCCTGAACGTTTTTTTCAAAAAAAGCTGCAGGCAAACCCAATTAACTCAATGAACACTATAAAATATCGGTGTGCGGTGATCGGTGAGCGGTTTGCGCTTGCCTAACTGCAATCATACAAACTACTAACCGAAAACCGTCAACCGAAATTTAACCTGCGACTGACATGTGCCTCATTTAATATGCGCCTTTGTCGTTTCCAAAATCCCAGGAAACGGTGAAAGCACGCGCTTAAGAACACCCTGTAGAAAAGCTATGGCTACTCCATAATTAGTAATAGCAACCCCCTGCTCCCTTGCCCTCTGCACGCGCGAAAGCATCTGGCGCCTTGTAAGCATGCACGCGCCGCAATGGATAACAAGTTTATAATCTTTCAAATTTTCGGGATAGTCCCTTCCAGAAACTACATCAATTGCAATATCGAGCCCTGTATAAGATTTAATCCAGCGCGGAATTTTGATCCGTCCGATATCATCCTCTATCGCGTGATGACTGCAAGCCTCGGCTATCAGAATTTTATCGCCTGCGGCCAATTTGTCTATAGCCGCGGCCCCTCTGACAGCCTCCAATAAATCACCTTTATAACGCGCAAAAAGAATTGAGAATGTCGTGCACTTAACATCCTCAGGAGTTTCGTTAACCATCTTAAGCACTACCTGAGAATCACAGACAACAAGATCGGGATCCTTTTTTAAATCCGCCAATGCCTTCTTATACTCATTTTCTTTTGCCACAAGACAATAACTGTCATTATCAAGCGCGTCTCTCAAGGCCTGGACCTGCGGCAGGATAATGCGGCCCTTAGGCGCTTCCTTGTCTATAGGTATTATAAAAACTGCCAGAGATCCGGGAGGCAACAGATCGCCGATGATCGCGGTAGGATTTAAAAATTCTTCAGGGCAGGCTTCTATCAGAAGCTTCTTGAAAGTATGCACGGACATGTCCCTCTCATGAGCCTGCGCGCACGACACAGCCATGACACCCTTTGTTTTATTTCTGATCTCATCCGGAAGTATCGGCGTATGCTCTTTTAGATCGATCTTATTTATTACAAGGATGACAGGTATATTTCTTGAGGCGGCCTCACCTAAAAGCCCGTCTTCATATTGCGTCCAGGAATCCGGCTCAGTTACCAGAACGATCACATCGCAGAGATCGTATACTTTCCTGGTTTTTTTAAGCCTTAGCTGCGAAAGCTCTGAAACATCATCAAGGCCTGCCGTATCCAGAAAGACTACCGGCCCCACAGGCAGAAGCTCCATTGTCTTTTGGACGACATCTGTCGTTGTGCCGGCAACAGGTGAAGTTATAGCAACATCCTGCCCGGAAATATAATTCAAAAAACTTGACTTACCGACATTGGTCCTGCCAAAAAGGCCAATGTGTAGCCTTAAAGATTTAGGGGCTTTTTCCATAATAGCTGTAAATTCTTGAGGAGGGCAGACTAACGAAGAAACCTTTAAATATTAACAGTCTTTACCGTCACTCCGGGCAGGCTCTTAAGTTCCTGCCCCATTTTCCTTTTCTCTTTTTCAGAACCGACCAATTCTAAGATCAGGAGCCCGTGGTCTGAACATTTATCCAGTACACCATCGTGTATGCCAAGCCTTGTTTTGATTATACATCCGTATCCTGTCAGGATCTTCTGGGCTAAAGGTGCCTGTGAGCGGCGCTTATCAACAGAAACAACCATAACAGTTTTTTTGATCATATTTTATCCCTTGATATTTTCATGAATGGCTTTTAGCAGGACTTCCGGCTTGACCGGTTTCTCTAAAACCGCTTTCACAGGCAGCCAATCCTCATTAGGCTCAAAACCAAAAGGCAGATTCATCTCTTTTCTTATTCCAGAAACGATAATAACAGGTATATCTTTGATTATAGGATCATTCTTGATATTCTGCGCCGTATCAAACCCTTCGCTCTTATGCGTCATCATGACATCCAGGAGTATAAGGCCGGGCTTGAAAACTTTCGCCTTTTCAAAGCCCTCTTTACCGGAGAACGCGCTTTCAACCTCATAGCCGCCCTTGACTTCAAGGAGAGTCTTCATCGCTTCCACAAAATCAGCATCATCATCAACGATCAATATCTTATTTGACATCTTCATACCTCCTTTAATGGGCCTACGGGTTAAAATGGCAACGGACAGTGCATTACCACAGACTTTGTCGGTGGCTTCTTAAAAAGAGAAATTGTTTCAATATAATAAAAATATTATATCACAAATCCTTACCCGATCTGTGTTTTAACTTTCAACGAATCTCCCACAGAATCGTCGATGAACCTGCCTATGGAACCAACCATAGAACTCACGCACGATGAACAGGCCCCCACAGGCTCTTCAACACACCTCTTGCCCGGATAAATTTCATACTCTTTACGATAAGGCATCGGCGTAAAATTCGGCATGAGAACATTCGCGCCGGCCTTCAGGGCATCTATCCTGAAATCCTCCCCCAGGCTGCCCAAAGCCGTTGTGGCAGGCAGATGAGTATCTTTCAATATAATACGCGCCAATGCCAGCGCCTTTAATGTCAGCTCCGCGCTGCCTGCCGCCTGATCTTTTAATTCAGTCTTCAAATGAGGGATAAAAGGGCTTATGCTTACCATGTCATAATCTTCGCTCTTAAAAAATAAAATATCATCCGCGATGTCAGAGATGGATTGCCCTTTCAAACCGATTATATTACCCGATCCGGTCTGGAATCCGAGATCTTTCAAAAGGCGCAGGCACTTAAGACGCCTCTTGAAACTCATGCCTGGATGCAGGGATTCATACAACTTTTCGCTGGAAGTTTCGATCTTAAGCAGGTATCTGTCGGCGCCTGCCTCTCTCCAAAGCCGGTATTCATCCAGTTCCTTTTCCCCGACGCAGAGCGTCACAGCAAGGCAGAACCTATCCTTGATCTCTTTAATCACATCAGCCAGCCAGTAAGGATCAAGAGAATCATCATCTCCCGACTGAAGAACTATAGTTTTAATACCGGAACGCCTGATCGAACCGGCGCAATCAAGTATCTGCTCTTTATCAAGCCTATATCTTTTCAGCGATCTGTTATTTTTATTGAGCCCACAGTAAAAACAGGGCTTATTGCAGAAACTTGAGAATTCAACTATACCGCGCAAGATCACGCCATTACCGCAATAATGCTCCCTCGTGCGGTCAGCAAAAGAAAAGAGAGATAAAATATCCTGATGCGATTCAAGAGACAACAAAAATTCAAGGTTCTCCTTTTTTGGGAACGCCTCGCAGGAAACCTCTTTCAAGACTTCTTCATGTTTAAACATACTCGTCCCTTGCCCCCGAACAGAGGTGCGCGTAAAATTCATCCAACTGCTTCCGGCTTTCAGCATCAAGGCTTTTTCTGGCGTCTTCAATAAATTTATAGCCTTTTTGCCTCGCTTCTATAGAACCAAAGTCATCGAGATATTCTTTAAGCGTTATCAAAGCATTGAGCTGGCATTTTCCTTTGATTGTCCCGGGCTTTGCCAAATTCATGAACGCTTCGCCTGTGCGCGACTTCCTGTAACAGGCAGCGCAAAAACTTGGGATGAACCCTTTGGAAACAAGCGAGACTATGATCTCATCCAGAGTCCTCTTATCCCCAAGCTCAAACTGCGCCTCAGAACTGCCGCCTGTTTTATTATCATACCCTCCGGGGGAAGTGCGCGACTCAGCACTTACCTGGGAAATACCCAGGCTAAAAAGCTCATCACGCATAAAAGGCTCTTCCCTGGTTGAGAGGATCATACCCGTATACGGCACAGCGAGCCTTAATACAGCCACGACCTTTCTGAAATCATCGTCGCTGACACGGTACATCAAATTTTTCTCAAAATCAAGGCCCACCGCCGGTTCAATGCGAGGCACAGAGATAGTATGGGGACCGATACCAAACATGCTCTCCATGGCTTCAACATGTGAGAGCAGACCCAACACCTCAAATCTATGATCATAGAGCCCAAAGAGAGCGCCTATACCTATATCGTCAATGCCTGCCTCAAATGCCCTGCTTATGGCTTGGAGCCTGTTATCCGGATCGCTCTTCGGCCCTCTTGGATGAACCCGCCTGTAAGTCTCTTCGTGATAAGTCTCCTGAAAGATCTGGAATGTCCCTATTCCGGCAGCCTTAAGGCGCTTGAATTCCCCGGTTGCCAGCGGAGCGCAGTTAATATTAACACGCTTTATCTTGTGCGGCCCGACTGATGCCGAATAGACCGCTTCTATTGCTTCAACGTAATGATCTATATTTTTTTTGCCGTAAAGAGCCGCTTCGCCGCTTACAACAAGGATCCTCTTATGCCCCCGCTTTAAAAGCCATTCAGTCTGCTCTACGATCTCCGCGGAATTAAGGCTGCGACGATCTATATCGGCATTATCAGCCTTAAAAGCGCAATAAAGACAATTATTAGAGCAGAGATTACTGATATAAAGAGGCGCGAAAAGAACCACGCGCGGCCCATATATCTTATTTTTTACATAAGCAGCTGAGCGGAAGATCTTTTCAACTGACTCTCTGTCGCAGGCTCCCAAAAGGACAGCCGCCTCCTCAAGCGTCAGCCTCTCAAGCTCGCGGCTCTTGGCAAGAATATCATCTATCCTTTTAGCATCCGCGACATTCGCCTTATCCAATAGTCCGTTTATGCGCGATTCATCAATATATTTCATAATTGATAGATTATTAAAAAGTCAAAAGGCCGCAGATTAGGTTTCGGTTAGCGGTTTTCGATTATCGTATAGTGAATAGGTTTTTGTTGCAACATTTCTGTCCAGACCTGAAATGTTGCAACATCTGATTACGCAAACCGCTCACCGCAAAACGCATGGTCCTACTTAGACTTAGCAATTTCCTTCAAAATATCAACAGCCTTCTTAGAAGTCAGATTGCCGTATATCTTATCATCCACCATCATAACAGGCGCCAACCCACAGGTGCCCAGGCAGCGCGTCTCCTGCAGAGTAAAAAATCCATCCTCAGTAGTATCTCCGACCTCAACCTTAAGTTCTCTTTTAATAGCATCAAGAACTCCGGAAGCGCCCTTTACATAACAAGCAGTACCAAGGCATAGCGATATCGAATGCTTACCTTTAGGTTTAAGATTAAAATAATGGTAAAAAGTAGCAACGCCCCATATATGCGCTGTAGGAATATTCATAGAAAGAGAGATCTCATCCATTACAGCCCGGTCAAGATAACCATAAAGCTCCTGCGCGCGATGCAGGATAGCTATAAGCTGGGATTCAGGATGAAGCTTCTGCTTTACCTCTTCCATGAATTTTTTTAAATCTTCCAACTTCTCCGAAGTTACAGCTTGCGACATTTTTTTGCTCCTATGTTTAAATTTTTATTTCAATGATAGCGGTTCCTGGCTGCCAGTTAACGCCTACCGGATCATTTAACTCCCAATTCTTGAGGTATTATCCCTTTGGGTTCTTTTTTCTTATAGTGGGTATGCAGCAACTCATGCGACTTGGAACTCAGAGGTCTGCCGAGAAATTCCTTATACATTCTCTGGATATCAGGATTTTCATGACTGCGGCGTATTGTCTTATTCCTGTCAATGCCATAGAGCGCTTCAGCGCGTTTTTTCAGGCATTCCTCATCCAGAGGAATTGAATTGAGCCCCGCGTAAGGCTGACCGCCTCCACCGATACACCCGCCGGGACATCCCATTATCTCAACAAAATGATATCTGCCTGGATCGCGCCTGACAGTATCCAAGACCGTCGCGGCATTGCCAAGGCCATGAGATACGACAACCCTTATCTCTTTGCCATCCAAAACCACCTTACCCTCTTTAATACCTTTGAATCCGCGCAGATCTTCAAGCTCTATATCCAGGAGCGTCTCTCCCGTATAAAACTCATACGCCGTGCGTATTGCCGCTTCCATAACGCCGCCTGTCGCGCCGAATATCGCGCCCGCCCCGGAAGATAATCCAAGAGGTTCATCAAAAGGCTCACCCTTAATATGCAAAAGATCTATGCCGAACGATTTTATCATCCAGGCGATCTCGCGGGTTGTAACAACCATGTCAGTCGAAGGCATTCCATTGGTTTCAAGCTCAGGCCGAGCTGCCTCATATTTCTTGGCTGTGCAGCACATAACAGCAACGCTCAATATATCCTTAGGGTCCTTCTTTATCTTTTTGGCAAAATAAGTTTTTACCAACGCGCTCATCATTGACATCGGTGATTTGCATGTTGACACATTGTCTATCAGGTCCGGATGGAACTGTTCCAGGCACTTCATCCAGGCGCTTGAGCAGGAGGTGATCATGGGGAGCTTGCCCTTCCCCTGGACCCTGTCTAAAAATTCACTCGCCTCTTCCATGATCGTCAGGTCCGCCGAGAACTGAGTGTCAAAAACATAATCGAAACCCATCCTTTTTAAAGCGGCCACAGTCTGCAGATCCATATTCTTACCCGGCTCCAATCCAAACGCCTCTCCTATCGCCGCCCTTACAGAAGGCGCTATCTGCGCGACCTTGATCAGGGATTTATCATTCAATTTTTCAAATAATCCCCTGCTATAGTTTTTTTCCACAAAAGCCGCTGTCGGACAGACATTTATGCACTGACCGCATGTCGTACATACTGAATCTTTAAACGGCATATTGTAAGCCGGCATGACCACAGTCTTAAAACCACGATACGCGTGGCCCAAAGCCGTTACCTTTTGCATTTCTGAACAGATCCTTACGCAACGTCCGCATAATATGCACTTATTCGGAACACGCACAACGGAAGTTGACGATTTATCTTTGGGATAATCCTTCTTCTCGCCGCTAAAATGGCGCTTGCGTATCCCCATCTGATAAGCCAATCTCTGAAGTTCACAGTTAGAATCCCTTTCACATGTATGACAATCATCGGGATGATTATCCAGGATCAGTTCAACTATATCCCTGCGCGCGCGCCGCAGGTCAGGGGTATTGGTATGTATCTTCATCCCTTCGCCGACCGGATAAGCGCATGAAGCTACAAAAGTTTTAGCGCCTTCAAGCTCCACTATACAAACGCGGCAGGCACCCTCAATGGAAAGCTTCGGATGATAACACAAGCGCGGTATGTGAAACCCAAGCTTATCCGCGGCCTGCATTATAGTCTGGCCTGATTCAACCTTGTAAGGCTTGTCGTTGATATGAATCGTTATAAGTTTATTTTCCATCTCCTGACCTAACCTTTCCTGATCGCGTTAAATTTGCATGTATCAAAACAAAGCCCGCATTTTACGCACTTTGTATTATCTATTACATGTTTGGCTTTAGCCGTACCTGTTATGGCGCCAACCGGGCAGACCTTCTTGCAGGCTGTACAGCCTACGCATTTATCTGTGATCTTGTAACTCAAAAGCGAAGTGCAGGCTTTAGCGCGGCACTTCTTTTCGCGTATATGCTCCTCATACTCTTCCCTGAAATTCTTCAATGTGCTCAACACCGGATTAGGCGCTGACTGGCCAAGCCCGCACAGCGATGCCTTCTTTATCAGATTCCCAAGCCTCTCCAGTTTTTCAATATCGCCTTCTTCACCTTTTCCCTCAGTGATGCGTGTCAATATTTCAAGCATCCTCTTGGTCCCTTCGCGGCACGGAGTGCATTTACCGCAGGATTCATTCTGAGTGAATTC
This sequence comes from uncultured Planctomycetia bacterium, assembly GCA_964429525.1. GTDB lineage: Bacteria > Omnitrophota > Gorgyraeia > Velamenicoccales > Velamenicoccaceae > CAYSCK01. The sequence continues at coordinate 21,092 of CAYSCK010000003.1, read as the reverse complement.
AAGAAAAAATTTGGCAATATTCACCATGCAGGAATCTTCATCCATGACGATCATGCCGCCGGAACCCATAATAGAGCCCGCGCGCGCCAAAGATTCATAATCAATAGGCGTATCAAGGTATTCTTCGGATAAACAGCCGCCTGACGGGCCTCCGGTCTGAAGGGCCTTAAATTTCTTATTGTTCGGGATCCCTCCTCCGATGTCATAAATAATAGACCGCAATGTTATGCCCATAGGCACTTCTATCAGGCCGGTATTCTTTATCTTGCCGGCTAAAGCAAAAACTTTTGTGCCCTTGCTCTTTTCAGTCCCTATAGAACTGAACCAATCCGCCCCGTCAAGTATTACGACCGGTATATTTGCCCAGGTCTCAACATTGTTTATAAGCGTTGGCTTGTCAAATAGGCCCTGTACCGACGGATAAGGAGGTCTAGTCCGCGGCATGCCCCGGTGGCCTTCAATAGAATGTATTAGAGCCGTCTCTTCTCCGCACACAAAAGCCCCCGCGCCAAGCCTGATCTCAATATCAAACGAAAATCCAGAATTCAGGATATTATCGCCTAAAAAACCTTCACGCTTGGCATCTGCCAATGCCTTCTCCAGCCTTTTTATCGCCAGAGGATATTCAGCGCGGATATAGACAAAACCCTTACTTGCTCCTATGGCATAAGCGCCGATGATCATACCCTCTAAGACCGTATGAGGATCGCCTTCGATAGTCGAGCGGTCCATAAACGCGCCCGGGTCGCCTTCATCCGCGTTACATATAAGGTACTTCTCCGTGCTTATCTCGCGCGCAGTCAGATCCCACTTCAGCCCAGTAGGAAAACCCGCTCCGCCGCGGCCGCGTAAACCGGATTTTTTAACCGTCTCAATAACATCTTTTGGCTTCATCTCAGTTACAACTTTTGCCAAAGCCTCATATCCACGGACCGAAAGATAGTCATCCATGCTTTCGGGATCTATTATCCCGCAATTACGCAAAACCACGCGCATCTGCCTGCCGAAAAAATTCACATCTCCAAATACCCTGAAGAAACGGTTGTAAAGATGGTCTTCGTCAATGCTCAGGCGGGCCAAAGGCTTCTTTTTCATAATATGGCTTTCAACGATCTCAGGGACGTCTTTTATACCCACATTTCCATATATCGTATAGCCGGGATTGATGATCATAACCGGCCCCTTACTGCACATCCCAAGGCACCCGGAAAGATTTATACCGACCTTATCCCTTATATTATGTTTGGCCAATTCCAGCTCAATCGCCTGTTCTAATTCTTTGGACCGCTTGTGCATGCAAGTAGGCCCGTCGCATAGTGTGATGTTAAACTTCTTCGGCATTGCTCTATCCTTTCTACTCTTATTTAATAATCCATTCCTTTATGACAAGCCCTTTTTTTAAATGATCTTCAACTATCCTTAGCGCCATATCAGGCGTAACCTTGCCATACTTGACAGGTATCTTTCCTTCTTCCACGATCTCAACCGTAGGCTCAAGATTACACCTGCCGGCACAACCTTTCTGGCTCAGATAAATATCGGTAAGCCCGTTATTAATGGCGTTCTTAAAAACTTCCATAACATCTTTGGAACCAGCGGCTATTTCACATGTCGCCATGCCGACATAGACACGCTTGGTCGACAGATAACCTTTGCTGATGATCCTGTTGATAGCTTCAGCTCTCTTCTTTTTTACAATATCCAGCGGTGTAACCACGTCTAGCCCTCCTTGTCGATCTCAAATATAAAAGCATTGCCTTTTTCTCTTGCCTCAACCCATATCTTTCCACCATGCTTCTCAATGATCTCTCTGGTTATAAACAACCCTAACCCCGTGCCGCTTGCCCTTTTTGCCTGCGGCATATCAAGCCTCGAGAATTTCTTGAACAACCTGTCATTTTCGGCCTTAGGGATAACATCGCCGTCATTATAGACTTCCACCCTTATCGCGCCGCCAGTCTCAAGCAGGCTGATCATTATCTCCCCATTCTCAGAACCGTATTTAACAGCGTTACCAATCAAATTATTCGCCGCTATCTGCAATAGATCCCTATCCGCCTTTATCTTTATTCCGGCAGGAACAAGATTTTTTATCACCTTATGTTTACCTTCAGCCTGCTTTAAAAACAGATCGACCGCCATGTCGAATATATCCTCTTTCAGCAGGAATTCAGTCTTGCGTATATTCAGTTCTCTCTTCTCAATACGACTGAGCTCCAGAAAATTTTTAACAGTAGCTGAAAAATAGTCCAGATTACGCGCGACCGAATCAAGAGCTTTTCTCTGCTTAAAATTCACCATACCGAGATACCCATCCCTGACAGTGTAAGCGTTCATAATGGTAGAGGCTAAGATAGCCTTAAGCTCATGCGCCACGAAACCGATCAGGTCAAGATAGCTCTTTTCGCGGTCTCTGAGCCGGTCCGCCATATCATTAAACGAACCTGTCAGAACAAATAACTCGCTAACCTTAGCGTCAAGGTTCTTGATCCTGAAATCCATATCTCCTTCCGAGACACGTTTTGTAGCCTCGGCAAATTTAGTCAATGGGTAAGTGATACGCCTGGCGAGTATCACGGAAAGCACGGCAGCCAATCCCGATGCCAGAAAAACAATGGCCAGAAAAACAAAAAATACATTACGCTGTATATCTAAAAAGGGCTTCTCTAAAGTGCCTACATAAAGTATCCCTATAGTACGCCCGTTGATATTTTTGATCGGTTCATAAGCGGTCAGGTACCAGTCTGTCACAACAAAAGCCCTGTCCACCCACGGCCGTCCCCCTTCAACGACTTTTTTATAAACGCTCTCGGAAACCCTAGTGCCTATAGCCCTGTCTCCTTTTGAATTTAATACGTTTGTCGCTATGCGCACATCATCTAAAAAAATAGTTACCGTTCCTATCGGCTTCTTGTTGTAGAGCTTGTTCTCAAAAGCAAAATCACGGATCTTGTCAACCAGATCAGAATCACGGTTGATTATCTTGCCTCCATGCATCACGCTTTTGACTTTACCGTTTTCTCCATAGAGAGGCTTGGCAAAACCTACAGCCATCGCGTCTTCCAGTACTTTATTTTTCGCCGGCCTTGCCTTGGGGGTGGAAACCACATTGATCGATGACCTCTTATGAATCTCCGGCCCCATATTCTTAAGCTCTTCTGCGCCTATGATCTTAGTCCCGGCAGCAGGATTGCCGTCAAAAGCCCTGAGGACCAGGTCACTCTTTGTCTTAAGCCTGTCTTCATATTTAATAACATAAAGGAAATCAAGGCCGATCTTCTTCTTAAGCTCGCCTAAGTCATCGTTTGGATCAACCAGATTAAAAGCAAAACGTATCCGCTCCTTCTCTGAGTCATATGCCCAACGGGCGATCTTAAGATCAGCCAAAACCTGGCGCTGCGCGCGCTGGATCATATTATGCTTAAATTCATAATAACCAAAAAGCGCGATAAGCAAGGCGAATAACGCGATGATCGCGAAAAAAGCTGACTGTATCTCGTTCTTAAGGCTTTTCATCTTCATTGATCTCGTGGAACATTTTATCCATGCCGTTTATAATGCAATAGATCACAGTCTCAAGCTCAAGTATCAGATTTACGTTATTTACGACACAATCTCCGGAGGTGCGCAACCTGATAGGAGCAAAATTCAGGACCCCCTTTATGCCGGAGGAGAGCATCATATCCAATATCTGCTGAGCCGCTACATCAGGAACGGCGATAATGCCTATCTTTATCTTGTGCGATTTAACGAAATTTTTTAATTCCTCCAGCGGCATGATCGGAATATCACCTTCTTTTTTATCGCATTTCGCCGGGTCTATGTCAAAACACGCAGCTATCTTTATGCCCTCTTTTTCAAAACCCTTATACTTCATGAGAGCGCTGCCGATATTTCCACTGCCGATAATTACCACTTTCTGAAGCTCGTTCTTGCCTAACGTTGAATTAAGCTTCTCCATAAGGGCATCCACCTGATAACCGCCCCGTTTATTGCCGGAGATGCCGAAAAGAGAAAAATCCTTTCTAACCTGAGCAGCGGTAACTCCCACGGCATCAGCCAGATTGTCAGAAAATACCTTAACAAACCCTAACGCATTAAGCCTGTGCAGAGCGTTTTTATACCTCAATAACCTGATAATGCATTTCTTATTTGTCATTAATTCGCCTCGTAAAATCGCCATATTCCCGATCTTTTACTCATAAACAGCCCAAAAATAAATATTTATTGTTATTTTTTTCACAATATCTATAAAAATATAACATATTAATTTTACAAGTCAAGGGTTTTTGTGATTTTTTTCACTACAATTGACGTATTTTGGCATAAACCCAACAGACAACAAAACCGTCAAATGTGCCCATTTCAAATAAAACTAACGAGTATTGACCAGAGGAAAGAGCCTAATTAGATGTCCGAAGGAACTGATCGTGAGTGCGGATTCTTCTTACGTAGGATATGGTCCCTGCTATTTTGGCGATGAGTATTATCCAGCGATACCAGAATAATTCAAAAATTGAAAGAGCTGATAAATAAGCAATATAACGAAAACTCATCATATTCTGAGAACGGACAAAAGTTAAAAGATAGAGCAAAGAGATAAAAGCCTGCGTCAAAACAACAAAACAGAAAAACGTCAAAAATATCTTAAGCTGGATGAAGCCCGCCGCAAATCCGACGATCGCGATAACGAGGCTTGAAAATTCAAAAAACACACCCAACATCTCATAAAATAAAAAATACGGAGCTGTAAGAAGCCCGAATGAACCGTAGCGGGGATTAAATATCATGTGTTTATAGCTGTCAACCGCTTCATTCATAACCCGCTGCCACCTGTTGCGCTGTTTTATCAAAGCCGCCACATTACCCGGGCCATGAGTCCATCCGATATGGTACGGCAGCATAATTAATTTATAGCCCTTTTTCCTGTTTTTAACGAGGTAATCCCTTACGCGAAACGTGAATTCAAGGTCTTCGCTGCTGTATAGATGCGAAAAACCTCCGACTTCCATAACAATGTCTCTGCGCCAGACGCCAAAACCTCCGCTTATTATAGGAGAGGCATTAAAGCGGCTCCAGGCTATCCTGTTGCCTATGAAAGAACGTATATACTCAAGATTCTGATAGGCGATTATAGGACGATACGAAAAGCTCCTGTCTAAAATTTTGCCGTTCTCTATCTTGAATCCGTTTGAAAGGCCAAAATAACTGCCGATACCGATTACTGAATCCGGGTCTTTTTCAACATGGACCATGACCTTTAACAGCGCGTCAGGCTCAAGCACAGTATCGGCATCTATTACGCATACATATTTATATTTTGCGAAATTCAGCCCGGCATTGATAGCCCCTGCTTTTTTATACCCGGAAGCCTTGCTCAATACTTTTACTCCGGCATACTTTTTGGATTTATATATGCCGTATACACTGCCTGATTTAGAAGCCGGGCTGCCGGCCTGAAAATAATCCATATATGGATTATGCAATGCTTCAAGGTCCAGTAATTCAATAAGGCACTCAAGAGTCCTGTCGGTCGAACCGTCATTGACAACGATGATCTCAAACTCGGGATAATTAAGGTTTAAAAGGGATTGCACGGCGTTCTTGATCCAGGTCTCCTCATTATGAGCCGGCACAATTATACTAACCGGTATAGTAAAATTAGATACCGCGAATGAGGAATAATCTTCGCTTTCATGTTCCATCTCCCTGCGCTTGCCTTCAAAAATACCGATGAGCCCTAAAAAGAGATAATAGAACATGAGTGCCGAAAAATAGATAAAATAAATAAAAAACAGCCAGCTTATCATAAATTCTATCGCTCCCTCAGACGGCCCGCCAGCTCATTATCAAATTCGGCGATTATGGCCAGCAATTTATCGCGGGATTCAGGTGAAAAAAACCCCAGATTTTTCTTTAAACCGAAATAAAATTTAGTCTTGATAAGATTGCCCAGAAGCTCCATAGCGTGTTCTCTTTGAGAAGGAAACAGACTCAATGTATCCTGCAGGACTTGCGCGATATGATGAGAATTGACAAGCGCGTTCACGCAGGCAAATTTACTATTATCGTCATAATCAGCCAAACACTCGCTTATTATAGGCAGGACTTCATCAATATGCCTGCTCATTATCGTCTCGACGCTCTCTTTTACAAGCCAGGACTTATCCCTTATTAAAGGCACTATATCAGGCAGGCATTCATAACCGGCTATTTTATAAAGCGACCTTACCGCGTGCATACGGACAAACCAGGCCTCATCTTTTAGCGCCCTAACCAGTGTATCTCTTGCCTCGCCATATCCCCAGACGCCGAGACATTCACACACGGCAGCCCTCACATCAGCAGAACTGTCTTGAGCCAGCTTACTCAAAAAAGGCAGGGATCCTTTATCAGGAAACCTAGAAAAAAGTTTTATCGCCCAAAAACGGGATAGCGCATCTTCACTCTCAGCGGCGCGCCTGATGTCAGGCGCGATCCCTGCCGGAAATTCCTCAAGTAAAGAGATTATCCTGTAACCGCTGAAAACATGAGCTGATAAAAAATCAAGGAGTATGACAGCGGCCTGTCTAGTCTTTACCTGCCCCAGACTAAGCATGGAAAAATAAGCCACATCTTCATCCGCGCAAAATAGAGCGTCACGCAAAACATTTTCAGGAGCCGGGCAATCAGCGTAACCGAGTATAAGCAAGGCCTCTATCCTCTTCCATTTATTTTTTGATTTAAGCGCCGTGGCTTTAACCCTGCCGATCCCTTTATCGGGATTTTCCACAAGACACATACTCAAGCTTATCTTTTTAACACGTTCTAAATTACGGAGGTATGTTTTGCGGGAACGTTCTTTATAAAAAGCTAATGTAAGGATAAAGATCCAAAGAAAGAAAACCGCTAAAACAACAAAGCGGTTTATTCCAAGAAACAGATCAACATACCGGTAATCCATCAGAATTTAAGTGAAAATATTAGATCGACCCCTCGCTTCAAGAAAGAAGGCTTTTCCTTTGCGTAAGAATAACCTATACGAAACGACTTATCATCACCCATTTTGAAACGTAAGCCGCAGAAAAATATATAGCCATATTCTTCGCCGGCGCTTAGAGTATCGGCTATATCATACAACCTTTCGCCTACCGCCGTACCTAATGAAAAATCCAGCAATCTGTTGAGATAAAAATTAGCCTTGAGGGCTCCCCACTGGGCAAGGCCGCGTTTCTCAATAAGAGAACTGCCGTACTCTAAAACACCGTAACTATTCCCAAAATAATAAACAAGCCCTGGGGAAATAATGTTGGCATCATTTACCTTATAATCAACAAACCTGTAATCAACTTTCCAGGTAAAATTTTTAATAAGCCTGTGTTCATAACCTAAAGCGGCCTGGAATTTATAGACAAAATCAGCATCCTGTGTTCCATAACCTAAAGCCGCGTGCATTACTCCGCCCTTCCACTTTCCGTAAGCCCCCAATTCTATCGTCTCATCCTTAACGTGGTCGCGGTCGTAGCTCAAGACTTCCACATAGGGAGACAGTCCATCCATATTACATGAAAGATGCATTAAACCTGTCTTCCAGAGAATATGACGGCCGGCCTGTTTTATCCAGCTGTATTCATAAAAAGTGTCTACGCCTAACTTTTTTAAAGGCTCACGCGTCAACTGAGGCAAAGCCCTTGCTTCGCGCTCGACCACAACCTGTTCGGCAAAAATATCACCTGTGAAAAAAAACAACCCCAATAAAATCCAGGAATATTTACGCAATGGCACCCCCTTTTTTCTTATTCCTGTAATAACGGGCGGCATCTTCAATAATGGCATCAAGGTCGTATTTAGGCTTATAATTGATCAACTTCTTTACCTTTGAAAGGTTTGGTATGCGGCAACCAATGTCTTCAAAACCGGCTGAAAAACTACCATACGCTTTATTCAGCGGAATATAGCGGAGCTCTGAATCAGAATTCAATTTTTTCCTGACCTTTTGCGCGAGCGCGCGGATAGTAACCGGCTTATCATTACCAACGTTGAATATTTTGCCTGATGCTTTAGGCTCAAGGCTCAGGTCGGCAGCAGCCCGCACCACGTCCTTAACGTGAGAGAAAGAACGGACCTGCGCGCCATCTCCATAGACAGTCAGAGGCTTTCCAAGAGACGCCTGTTGTATAAAACGCGGCAGTACCATTCCATAACTGCCGGACTGGCGCGGCCCGGCTGTATTAAAAAACCTGACTGTGACGACAGAAAGGCCTTTCTCCCTGGCATATGCCAAAGCGAGAAATTCATCAACAGCCTTTGACTCTGAATAACTCCACCTGCTGATACTGGTTGAACCTAAAATACGGTCATCTTCTTCATCAGAAGCAGAACAGGAATGCTTGCCGTAGATCTCAGACGTTGAGGCAAAGACAACCTTCTTGCGGTATTTACTCGCAAAATAAAATATGTTTTGAGAGCCCTCAATATTCGTAAGCATGGAAGATAGCGGATGTTCGATGATATACTTAACACCCACAGCCGCGGCGAGATGATAGACTATATCGCAATCCTTGACAAGGCGCTCAACCAGTTTCTTGTCCAGTACAGAACCCTTGTAAAACTTAAAATTCTTCTGATCCTCGACAAACACAAGATTGGACCGGGAAGAAGTAGACAGATCATCGATCACAGCAACGCTCATACCGCGTTCAAACAGAAGCTCTTCACATAAATGTGAACCCATAAAACCTGCACCGCCTGTAACAAGCGCCCTTTTCATGACAGCCATTATATCAACCTCTTTCTCCTCATGGATAAAAATACAAAGACAGAAAACGCCTGAGTTATTATGACAAAGACAGGGATCAAAAAAGCGGCAGAGTCGTATAAAAAACCCATAGCGACGCTGCTCAAAAACCAGGCCAGGCCGTAGGCTGTATTAAAAATACCGTATGCCATGCCTCTCTTTTTAATGTGCGTAAGATCGGCTATAGCCGCGCGCATTACAGTCTCATGCATACCCATCACAGCGCCCCATATAACCACCGCGGCGATAGCAAGGCCGTAGCTGTCAGAAAACCCTAAAAACGGAATAAAGATGGTCAGGACCGGAGCGGCGATCAAAGTTTTCAGCCCTATTTTATCGTACGCTCTGCCTACAGCCAGGGCCGCAACACCGTCAACAGCCATAGCAATGACATAAAATAACGGTATCTGAATGTCGGGAATAATTGCTCTGGCTTTAAAGTGATACGAAATTAGCTGAAAATTGGCGAAACCTGCGACACACGAAAAAGTAAATAAAGTGTAGAGCCAGAATACTTTTGATAGCGGCTCATGTTCCTTTATCTTTTCTTCTCCTGCCGCGCTTTCTTCTTCCAGTTTCTCAGGAGAAGAAACCCTGATACGCGCCGCGAGGAGAACAGCTATAGTCAATATCGCAGGAATGAAGAGAATAAAAAAACCCTGCCTGTACCCTCCCTTTAAAAAAAGCACGGCAGAAAATGCCAATGGGCCGGCTATCGCGCCTATCTGATCCATCGCCTCATGTATCGCAAAACCCCAGCCCCTTCCAACCTCCTTTGTAGCATAAGAAAGGATGGCATCCCTGGCTGGAGAACGCACAGCTTTACCAAGGCGCTCAAGGATTATAAACACGGCGGCCATCCGCCAATTACCGGCAAAACCCAAAAACGGTATGGCAAAGATCAGGCCATAACCCAAAAAAGTCAGCGGCCAATAAGCTTTTGTCTTATCCGCTATAAAACCAAAGACCAGGCGCAGGGCATAGCCTAAAAATTCACCAAGGCCCGCGACCAAACCGACTATCGCGGCGCTCGCGCCCAAAAAAGCCATATATGGCCCGGTAACGCTTCGGCCGCCCTCATAGGTGATATCGCCGAACAGGCTGACCAACCCCATAAGGATTATGAATCTTATCGCGGTGTTTCGGTTATTTTTCATAGCAAATAATTTATTGAGTGAATAACCACCGTCTTTGAAGGTGGCTTCTTAAAAGGAAAAATTGTTTCAAAGCGTAGCGACTGCCCATGATGAGCAGAAAATCGAGCGGCGCCTAAAGGCGCAAAAATGCACTGTCTGAGCCATTACCAAAATCTAAATTTTAGGGCGAGAGAGTGCATTTTTAGCTGGATTTTCTGCGATGCAAAGCACTCCTTCGGTTCGGAGCGGAGCTTGAAACAATTTTTCCAAAGAATAAAAAATCAGTGATTTAGGTAAATAATTAATAATTAAACAGATCTTTTAAGCAGTAATCCTTTTGTGCTGCTCTATTCAGAGCGTTAAGGATCTTGAACTGAGTGTGACGGGTAAGGCGCCTGCCTTTTAGAGCCCGGCTGACCATCTTATGCGAAATTTGCTCAACAGAACTTACAACAAGGTCATGCGGCTTTAACCCGCTATCAGTCAAAATCTTGGCGATGGGTTGCTCACCCAGATCCCTCTCAATGTTTCTATTATCCATCTAAAAAACCTCAAGCTAAACTCAACACATCAATTCAGCGATGCGCTTCTCTATTAAAATTTTATGTTTTTGCTCCTCAGTCACAAGTTGATAAAGCAGGTCTTTTACTCCAGGGTTCAAAACGATCATGTCCTGGTAAATTCTTATCGCCTCTTCCTCTTTTCCAAGCGCGAACTTCAAAACTTCTACGTCAATCATCTTCCACCTCCGCCGCTAATAGGCCTTATTTCCGCTTATACTCTTCCAGATATAAAAAAGCTCCAGGCACTCATCCTTCATAAAATCACCCTGCAGGCTGATAGAACATTTACCAAGCCGCTTCATCCTGACATTAGATATAGCCAACTCGCTGAAACCTGATTTTTTAGCGTCAGCAATGTGCGCGCCGTAAACTATCTTTGAGATCCTTGCCCAGTGACAGGCGCTGAAACACATGGGACACGGCTCGCAGGTCGAATAAATAACACAACCGGAGAGGTCAACCGATTTAAGCTTCCTGCAGGCCTGCCTTATAGCCTGCACTTCAGCGTGAGCAATAATATCCGTATTCTTCCAGACATAATTATGCGCCGCGGCTACAACCTTATTATTTTTTACAATACATGCCCCAAAAGGCGCCTGGCCAAGCCGTATGCCGGCTTTGGCCTTTTCTATTGCCACATTCATGAACTTTTTATCAGTCATAGGTTATTTCCCGAATATCAGCTTAACAGGCATGGAAACGATATCAAAAAAACTCTTAGCGCCCGTCTTGGCAGTACCCCAGGCGGCATCGATCGTGTTTGTAACACCGGAAACAACCGGGGATACGGTCAGATTGATCAACTTGCCTATATCGGTATTTTGTATCGCGTTATGAATTATCAGCTTTATCACTTCACTCTCATCCTTAAGCAGGACAAACGCATGGTTTTTAATACCGATATTATAGATGGTGGTCTTTTTGCCGGAACGCACATATTCCGTATAGCTTACCTTATCAATACTTAAAATAAGAACATCAAAGATGAACGGAGTTTCATCCCGCGCGGCTACAGAAGGGTCGCGGATCGGTATCAATTCCTTTATATTCACCTCACCTTGGGCATTCTTGACGATATTCAACCTCTCTAGGTCTATACCCGCAAGATAGATGTCCGGTTTTTTCATAAACAATAGCTCCGCGAGATCCCAGACAATATGGATAGAATTAAGATATGCCAGCTCAGCTTCATCAAACCCCGGGGGATTGTCGATCGTAACCCCCTCGGCGGAGATATGCGACAAAAGCGGCGAATATTTAAGCTCCTTTATTGAAATATTTATACCGAGCTCTTTTTCAATCCCGCGTTCAACCAGGTCTTTTATCTTTACGTGTTTGACTATCGCGAATGCAGCGCATGATAACAGGATAACGATCAAAAACATCAAACCTGAAATACCTACAAAAATTTTAAATACTCTCATTTTGCGTGTCCATATTTTGTATAATCTATCCCCACAGAAAGCAGGTCATTCTTCATGAGGCCCTGAAAACCAAACGGGGTTTCAAGAAAAAAGGCATCTACCATATCCTTTTCCGAAACCATATCCCGGCCATCCTTTGCGACCAGTTTTTGCGCCTTCTCTATTATTGCCTTCTCCGCGACAGGCCTCATAAAAACCGGCATCTTCGCAATTAATAACCTGAATTTTTCCTCTACTTGCTTGTCCCATATAATAGCCATTATAGCCTCCTATTGCTCTGAAAGATACTGCCGCCACTTTCTCTCCAAAGTACCTGAGTCAGGACAGCCTTCTCCATAAGCCGTATTTAATGCTGTATCTATATTTTTACCGTCCCTCAGCTGTCGGCAAAATTCAATGAATTTAGCCTTTCCAAAATGCACGATCATAAAATCAACCACAGAAGCTGACTGGACATAGAAAACAGTGATGAAATTGGCAGGCTCAAATATGATATACCCGGGCGAACCGTCTTTCATTAAGACATCATGAAATGATGGTTTTGAAGCGGCTTTTTGAAAATTGACAGTCATCAATTCCTTTAAAGTCATCAAAGCGCTGTTATTATACAGCTTCACGATATCCTTTTTCATATCCAAATACGCATCTTCCTGCGCGACAGCCGCGAATCCCTCGTCAAGCCAAAGCGGGATCTTCCCATTGAAACCCACAAAATCACGAAAGACAAGGTGAGCAAGTTCATGCGGCAAGATAGATGAGATAAATTTAGGATTGGTGGCATCAATAGAGATGGCCATATTGGCATAGTCAGCTTTTCCATCCGCCCACTCAGCCTGGCCTGTACCTAAAGTATATGACGTATGATCAGGATAAACAAAGATATTGACGCGTTTATTCCAGGTCCAAAAATCAGAATAACGCGGATAACCAAGGGTGTCAGCTATACGGCCATAATATTTTTCCGCGCGATTCAAAATACCCGCCGCGGACTTTTCTTCGCCGGTATAATTGATAATGAAATGATCGCCTTTAAGCTGTTTCCAGTAAAGCGCGGAAACTTTAGCAGGAATAATCAACGATAAGCTAAAAAATACAAAACAAAAAAGCCCAAGGCAGAGCTTGGGTTTATGAATCTTTAAAATATTCATAATATACTGAAAAACAAACATGTTACGCCTTACCTCCTATGCCAATGGGCCTTATTATAAGGCCACCGGAGAAAGCGTTCAAATGTTTTATCAAAAGGATACAAGGTCAAAAGTCAAGACAACCAATCAGGGACTAGGTGATAGGTGCTAGGGGCTATATAGAACCTGAAACCTAAAACCTAGAACCTGAAACATATTCTCTGTTTTTTAGTTTGCGCACACCACAAACCGCTCACCGCTAACCGTCAACCTATGGCATCATGGCCGCGCTCTTCTGTGCGTATACGGATACATTCTTTCATATCTAGGACGAATATCTTGCCGTCACCAGTCTCGCCTGTCTTGGCACCTTTTACTATGGCTTTGATAGTGCGCTCGGCAAAATCCTCGTTGACCGCGATCTCCAAGCGTATCTTACGAAGAAGATTGCCCATCTCCCTTGCTCCACGGTATACCTCTGTCACGCCTTTTTGCCGTCCATGGCCCAAGACTTCGCTGACTGTTATAAGATTTACACCCGCACCATAAAGCCCTTCCTTTACTTCTTCCAGTTTATCAGGCTGGATTATAGCAATGATAAGTTTCATAATAGCTCCTTTTTTTAAAACAACCAAAAGACCTAAAAACTAAAAAACAGGCAACTACAGGTGATAGGTTTTAGGTTGTAACTACACTAGCACCCAGCACCTGGAACCTGCTTCTATTCCAACGTCGTATACGCCCTTTCATGGTGCTGAGTAAGATCAAGGCCTATGCTCTCTTCCTTTTCCCCGACCCTCATACCCATTACAAAGTCTACAAGTTTATACAGTACCAGCGTGCCGATAAAAGCATATCCTATAGTTACGCCTACAGTTTTTAACTGTATCAAAAACAGCGAAGGATTACCGAAAAATAAACCGTCGTTACCGGCTGGATTGATCATTTTAGACGCAAATAATCCGGTTGCCAAAGCACCCCATATACCACCTACGCAATGCACTCCGAATGCGTCTAAGGCATCATCATAGCCAAGCTTGGGCTTTATTATCGCGGCCGCTATGTAACAAAATACACTTACTAATAAGCCGATAATAATAGCCGGTACTACGGATACAAACCCTGCCGCAGGTGTAATTGCCACCAAACCGGCAACAGCTCCTGAGGCTACACCGAACATAGTCGGCTTACCTATACGTATCCATTCAATGACCGCCCAACTAAGGCCTGCTGCAGCAGCAGCGGTATTTGTAACTACAAAAGCATTCACAGCCAGGCCGTTTGCCGCCAAAGCACTGCCTGCGTTAAATCCAAACCATCCGAACCACAATAAAGCCGTCCCCAATACCACAAAAGGAAGGTTATGAGGCGCAGGACAGCTCATCTTCAGGCATCTCCTCCTACCGATAAATAGCGCAGTTGCCAAAGCCGCGATACCGGCGTTTATATGAACAACTGTACCGCCGGCAAAATCAAGCGCTCCGAGGTTTCTTATCCAGCCACCCATGCCCCAGACCCAGTGACACACAGGATCATAAACAAAAGTTGCCCACAGAATAGTAAATACCAAAAACGCGGAGAATTTCATTCTTTCCGCAAATGCGCCTATTATCAATGCCGGAGTAATGATAGCGAACATTGCCTGATAGATCATAAATGCCTGATGAGGTATAGTGCCCGCATAATCCGCATAAGGCTCCAAACCTACACCATTCAATCCTGCCCATCCAAACCCGCCCCAGAAGCCTTCTCCCGGATGGAAAGACAAACTATAACCGAACAATACCCACTGCAGGCTCATAACACACATAATAATAAAACACTGCATAAGAACGCTCAACACATTCTTGCGCCTCACCATGCCACCGTAGAAAAACGCCAATCCAGGCGTCATCAACATAACGAGGGCGGTAGATATCATCACCCACGCCGTATCACCCGCGTTAATCATCTCAACCTCCTCAATTTTGCCCTTTTAAGGGTTATTCCCTACAAAATTGACTCCGCAGTCTACGTAGGAAAATTTCCGAAAGAAAATTTCCAAGTGATTAGACAAGGAGTTTACCGAAACAAATCCCGCAGCTTGCGCTAGTCAATTTCACTCATAGCCTCTGGCTCTTATGAGGAGAATTGACAAGCGTTCAAGTAAGGAGTCATTGGTTTATTTTTATCCACTTCCCTATAAAATTGATTACGCTTCATAATTTAAATTAGTCTTTTGACAATTCAATTGAACAAATACAAAACAAAGAAACACCTCCCCCTCTACCTCATTATTCAATGAAGATTTAACTTATCCTGCATAAGACGAGCATAAACCTTATTGATCCTGTTCGTACGAAACCAGCGCTCTATCGTCGCAACCTGTATGTCCAAAATACGGGAGAGGTCATACAATGTATAACCTTCCCTAGCTTTTAATAGTTTCAATCTGCGTATTAATTCAGGATCTTCCATGATAAATTTTAGCGTTCAGTGAAACCAACATCGACTAAAATCGGCGGCTTTAACCGGAGTGAATCAACACCAGCTTTAGCAGTGGCTTCTCGATGAAAAAATTGTTCAAGCGTAGCGACTGCCCAAAGAGAGCATAAAATCCAGCGGCGCGTTAAGCGCAAAAATGTACTGTTTGAGCTGCTACCAAAATGTTTTATTCCAGGGCGAGTTGTGCATTTTTAGCTTGATTTTATGCGTCGCCTAAGCGCTCTTTGGGCTTGGAGCGAAGCCTTGAAGCGGTTTTTTCAAAAGAACATATGCCACCAACTTAGCTCACAAACTATATGATGTATGGGGGCTTCGCCCCCCAACTCTCCCAACACCGACTAAAATCGGCTACTTAGACTGGAAAAGCATCAGACGGCAGCTTCACCTGTCTCCTTCGTACGGATCCTCATAACATCTAAAACAGGAGAAACAAAAATTTTGCCGTCACCTATCTCACCGGTCCTTGCCGCGACAACTATGATATCCATAAACTTAGACACTTCGTCATCCTTTACAACAGTTTCCACCTTGATCTTCGGCAACAGATCAACCTTAAATTCCCGTCCTCTGAACTGCTCGGTCAATCCTTTCTGCCTGCCGTGGCCCTCAATACGGGTAATGGTCAAGCCGGGCGCCCCTGCAGCTTTCAGGGAATCCATAACATCTTCTAATTTTTCCACACGGATAACAGCCTCTATCTTTTTCATATCGACACCTCAATTGGTTTGGCGGCGGGCATAGTCTGCCCGCCGCCCATTAACTTAATTATTTATAGTCACAAAATTAGGATATGCGGGTGTCCCATGCTCCGGAATATCCAATCCTTTAACCTCTTCTGCCGGAGAAACACGGATACCAAAAAGCTTATCCATTATCTTAAACATAAGAAAACCCAATCCAAAGGCCCAGGAGACACATGTAATCACTCCGATAGACTGAGCGATCAATTGGCCAAAGCCGCCGCCATAAAACAGGCCTCGCACCAAAGGTTCACTGGTCACAGCCAGGCCATAAGTCCCGTCAGCGAACAACCCTACGCTTAACAACCCCCATACTCCGTTCAACCCATGGACGCTTACGGCTCCAACAGGATCATCAATACCTCGTGCTTCAAGAAAATAAACACCGGATACTACGATAAATCCGGCGATAGCACCGATCACTACAGCCGCCCATGCCTCAATCCAGGCGCAAGCCGCTGTAACAGCCACCAGGCCCGCCAAACAACCGTTGAGCATCATACCTACATCCCATTTTTTAGTACGGGCAAAGACCAAAAGAATCGCTGATGCAGCTCCTGCGGCAGCTGCCAGATTAGTATTAACGGCAATAACCGCTATGCGCAGCTGATGCGCGGAAAAAGTCGAACCTGGATTAAAACCGAACCATCCGAACCAGAGTATGAACGTACCCAAAGCCGCGAGAGTTATGCTGTGGCCCGGGATAGCTTTTGGCTTACGGTCTTTACCGAATTTACCGAACCTTGGCCCCAGCACTATCGCGCCGGCCAATCCCACAAAGCCTCCAATCGTATGAACCACACCTGAACCGGCAAAATCAAGATGGCCTAAGCCAAAAGGCAGATGCGAAAGCCATCCACCTCCCCATACCCAATGGCCATAGATGGGATAGATAAATATGCTTACTATAATACTGTATAAAAAATACGCACTGAATTTTAAACGTTCTGCCACCGCGCCTGAAACAATAGTTGCTGCTGTCCCGGCAAAGACAAGCTGCCAGAAAAACATAAGATACCTTCCGACATCATAATTATCACCATGTAGAAACCAGCCTGTTGTGCCGACCAAGCCATGATAATCCTGGCCCATCATTAAGGCAAAACCAACCGCCATAAAACTCAAAGACGCGACAACAAAATCAATGGTATTTTTAGCCATAAGATTCGTAGCGTTTTTTACACGGCAAAAACCGGCCTCAACCATGGCAAACCCTGCCTGCATGAAAAAAACCAAAAATCCGCACATGAGTATCCATACATAATCTATTGGCGCCGATGCGTTGGCCGCCAATGTCTGCGCGCCTCCTGGATCGGCCGCCCAAGAAGACTCAGTAAAAGCTAAAACAGGCAAAACAACCGCCGATAGCGCAAAAACAATTTTCCGTATATTTTTAAACATATCAACCTCCTTATCCCGCCTCTGGCGGGATGACTCCCTGCCTGCCGGCAGGCAGGCGCAGCTTGCGTAGTCAATTCTGCTCACGCCTCTGACCGTTGTGAGAAGAATTGACAAGCGTTCAAGCACAGAGTCATTGGTTTAACTTTTATCCGCAGTTAAAAACTATAACTCATGCTAAACCCGCCCCAGACAAGATCATCCTGATTACCTATATTGTCATCAGCAAGGTCTCCATAAGGAATAGTGTAATTCAGTTTTGGTTTAAAGATCAGGCTCCTGGTCAATGGAATGCTCAAACCAGCCGACAACGTCGTCTGTCCTCCATCCCCTGCCATAAAGAGATTATGGTTATACCCATTTACCACACCCAGATCCATATTGATCTGCGGTTCCTTTAAAAGCGTAAAACTATACCCGAGGACGGTCTCAAAATAATTACCAAGCCCTCCGCCATGATTCTGATCACCATAATCGCGATAATACTTGAAACCCAGAGTCACGGGCCAGCCAAGCCCTGGGACCTGGCTTAATCCGGCGCCTACATAAAACTCCTTGCTGTAGCCGTTCGTGCCTATAAAATCGTAATACGTATGCCCGGCTGATACACTGAATATCCCGAAGGTTTTTGTATAATCAACGGTCAGGTCTATTTCGTTAGAATCAAGACTGTCAGAATTATCAGTGTCCATATTACCCCAGGTGGTGAATGTCAGGCCATGGCTTGAAAGGCTGAAAGATGGCTGGAGAACCGGATCCTTATCAAGAGCAAAACCCCTCCATATGTACTTTGAATAATAATCCAGGGAACCAAATGCCTGAATATCCAAAAACTTAACAGCTTCACGGCAATAACCAAATAAAGTTGTATCGCCCTCCTCCAGTTCCGCGCGAGCGGCCCCCGAAAGCCCCAATACTGAAAAAAATAAAACCACATATAAAGTCAACTTTTTCAATCTGTTCATAATTACCCCCTCTTTACGTTTATATTCGTCGTAACCTTAATGATCATTTCGCGCACCGCGCCGTGCTCTTGGCAATACTAACTAAAATAATCAGCCAAAAAAACGCCCAAAAAGACCTTCGCGGTCTTCTTGGACGTCAATATCCATTGCGGCTCCTATTGCCGCCTATACTTCATCCACTTGCCTTACAACGGCACCCAGACTTATAATTTAATTCGTTAAAATAAAAAAGACGTTCTCCATTGGAAAACGCCTCTTTGCAATTCGGCACAAGCCTTGTGCCAGATGATTCGAATATACCATATAAAAATAAAATGTCAAGCCCCCTGGCCTGACTGGCCTGACAAAAATATTCAGATCAGTTTCTTTTCAAGTTCCACAATCTCTACGGCGATCTCGCGGCATCTCTTTTCTATCGCCTTAAGCCTCTGGCCATAATCTCTGGCCTTTTCCTGGTTAGAATACGTCTGAGGATCAGATAGCGCGCGCGACTTGGCATAACTTTCAAGCTCAAGCTCTTCTTTTTCTTTATTCAGCTTCTGAATTTTGGCACCTATCGCCGTATTGTGCGCCTTCCTGCCGCGTTCTTCTTCTTTCTTTGAACGCTCTTCTTCTTTAGCCTTTTCGCGCTCCGTCTTAGCCTCATCTTTTTTTTCATCCTGAGCTTTTATCTTCCCGGCTTTTAGCGAAACCTCGCCCTCAGCTTTCTTCTCTAAATAATAATCAAAATTACCATAGAACTTACGTACATGCGATCCTGTTTTTTCGCTTTCGCCTGAAACTTCATATACTACATTGGCGACAGAACGGACAAAATAAATATCATGGCTTATAAAGACAAGGGTCCCCTGATAAGAGACCAAGGCCTGGATAAGCGCGTCCACCGCGTCAACATCCAGGTGTGTTGTCGGCTCATCAAGAAGCAGAAAATTCGGAGGATTAATAAGAAACTTTGCCAGATTGAGGCGGCTCTTTTCACCGCCTGAGAGAACGCTGACTTTCTTTTCGGCATCATCGCCTGTAAACAGGAAAGCTCCCAGAATAGTGCGGATAGACTCCTGAGACATAGCGCCCGGAGCCGAATTGTAAGCTTCGGTCAGCACCGAATTCTGCGGATTAAGCGTATCTAGGCGGGTCTGGGAAAAATAACCTATATCCACGTTATGCCCGACAGACCTGGCCCCGGAATCAACCGGTATGACACCGGAGAGAATCTTCAATAGCGTAGACTTACCCGCGCCATTTTCTCCCGCCAAAACAGCCCTATCTCCGCGCTCTATCTCAAAATCAAGCCCCTGATAAACATGTATATCGCCATACGATTTATAGACTTTGTCCAGAGTAATGATACGCTGGCCGCTTGCGCGTGTCTGAGGGAATTTAAAATGCCTTATGCTCTCCTTAGTATCAGGCGGAAGGACGATATCATCCATCCTTTCCAAAGTCTTTCTCTTATTGCGGACCGCGGCCGCCTTATTAGGCTGGGCGTGAAAACGCGAAACGAATTTTTCGAGCTGATCACGCTTCTTCTCCTGGACATTGAATTGTTTTTCTAAATGCTTAAGCCTCTCTTCTTTAATTCTTTCATAGTGCTCATAATTCCCGCTAACCTTCGCTATCGAACCATGTTCAAGAATAAGGGTATAATTTGTTACATCAGTCAAAAAACTCTTATCATGCGAGATCATGATAAATGTCCCGTCAAAACCGGCTAAATAATCTTTAAGCCAGAGTGCGGCGTTCAGGTCAAGATAATTTGTGGGCTCATCGAGCAGAAGAAGATCGTACTGATAAGTTAAAAGCTTGGCCAGGAGAGTGCGCATCTGCCAACCGCCGCTCATCTGAAGTATGGGCCTGTTGAAATCGCGCTCTTTAAAACCTAAACCGCTTAAGATCTTTTCAGCCCTGTGTTCAAGCTCAAAAAAACCCAGCATCTCAAGTTCATGCAGAATATCGCCGTACCGGTGAGAATCAGCCTCATGCCGCTCCTCTATCTCTTCTTTCTCTTTTTTTAACCTGCGTATCGTATCATCGCCTTCAGTAAGCTCTCCCAAGACAGTGCGCTCAGAATGGAAACTCGACTCCTGGGGCAGGTAACCTATACGCGTATTTTTTTGTTGTTGTATGGAACCGCTCGTTGGCTCGCTGTCGCCCAAAAGCATATGAAAAAATGTGCTCTTTCCAGCGCCATTAGGCCCGATCATGCCGATCTTCTCGCCACGGTTTATATGGAGGGATATACTCTCAAATAATGTCCGTTTACCGTATGATTTTGATAGATTATTTATTGATATCATGCTGATCCATTTGTGTATTAACAAAGCGAGATTGTCTGTTCTGGCTTTGTTTTCCGTCAGGGACGTTTGTTGCGTCCCTGCGAGCCGCAACTGCACTCCGCGTTTTGCCCTTCGCTCTCCGCCATTAAAGCATTGGCGGATCCTTGCCCGCTTTCGGGCAAAACAGGCCCTTACGGCAAAAC
>CAYSCK010000002.1:0-36016 GCA_964429525.1 uncultured Planctomycetia bacterium | reverse complement strand
AGCCTTATCTTTTAAACTTTCAAGCCAGCCTTTTAGTATCTTTTCAGTCTTGCCGTCTTCAAGTTTTACCGAGATCTCATCCTTTACCTCATCAATAGGCTTCTTTGATGGTTTGATATTCTCTTTCAATAAAAAAACAAAAAAGCCCCCCTCAAACGCGAATGGTTTTGACACAACGCCGGATTTTAAAGAAAACAGGGTATCTTCCAGTTCTTTTTTAAGCTGGCCTCGGTAAACCAGGCCCAGGGCTGACTTCCGGGAATATTCTTTACCGACGTCTTCAAAAGGCCTTCCGCCGGCCAACGCGTCCTCAACCAAAGCCAACTGCTCCTTATCTTTCACAAAAATTGAATCAACAGAAACCGCTTCAGGCGTTATAAAATCACTCTCATGCGTATCGAAATACTCTGTCACTTCCTTAGGACTGACCTGTATCCTGCTTTTTACTTCTTTCTGAACTGCAAGGTATATCAGAAACTGATTTCTGAATTTGTCTTTAAGTTCAGACAGGCTGACCCCCTGATCTTTAAGGGCCATTTCGAAAGCCCGCTCGCTTCCTGCCCGGGATCTTATCTCTTTTATGCGGTCATCGATCATCTTTTCGTCAGGTTTTATCCCCATGGTTTTTGCTTCCTGCAGTATAAGCCTGTCTTCGATCATCCTCTCAAGCAGTTGCCTGCGTAATTTTATTGGATCATTGGTCGCCATCCCGGATTCCTGCGCCATATCAGTCATCTTCATAAAAGTACTGACTTCATTTTCTGTTATCACATCTCCGTTCACAATAGCGGCTATCTTGTCCATCTGGGCGCAATAAACCGGCTGCGCGCAGATAAAGGCTGAGCAGATCAAAGCAAGCAGTACAAACGACGTATTTTTATTCATTACCTTAAAGCCTCCAATCCAGACGGATAAACTTCAAAAATGGATCAACACAAACTTCAAGTTTTTTTGCGATCAGTTAAGAGAACCCGACAGAGTAGCAACAGCTTCCCTCAAGAGATGACAATAAAGATCGAAACCCACAGCCGAGATATGTCCATGCTGTTGGATCCCCAAAAGATTACCTGCCCCGCGTATCTCCAGGTCCTCCATAGCTATCTTGAAACCCGAACCTAATTCGCTGTATTCAGCTATGGCTTCAAGGCGTTTTCGCGCCTCTTTTTCAACAGGCTTTCCGCTCTTTACCACAAAATAAGCGTATGCCCGCTTTGTAAAACGACCTACTCTGCCCCTCAATTGATGCAAATCCGCCAAACCAAAACAATCCGCGTTATTAACAATAATAGTGTTGGCATTAGGCACATCTATACCGGATTCAATAATAGTAGTAGAAACAAGCACGTCTATACGATTACTCAGAAAATCTATCATTATCCTTTCAAGAATCTTCGCCGGCATCTGCCCATGCGCGTATTCCACTCGCGCGCTTTCCGGAGAAATTTTTTTTACTTCACGTGCCAATTCCTCCAGATCATCAACTCTATTGTGCACAAAAAATACCTGGCCGGACCGCCTTAATTCCCTTTCAATTGCCTGCGCCAACAGATGCTTATCAAAGGCAACAACGTGCGTTTCTATGGACATCCTGTTCTCAGGAGGCGTATTTATAACAGATATATCCTTTGCCCCCATCAAAGACATGTACAACGTCCGCGGGATCGGAGTCGCGGTAAGAGTTAAAACATCAACCAAAGCGCGCATTTCCTTAAGTTTTTCCTTGGCTTTTACGCCGAAACGCTGCTCCTCATCAATGATGACGAGCCCGAGGTCATTAAAATTCATATCCGGCGAAATAAGCCTGTGCGTACCTATGGCTATATCCACACTGCCGATATGGATCCCTTCAATAATGGCTTTTTGTTCTCTTTTAGTCTTAAAACGGCTCAGCATCTCAACCTTGACGGGAAAAGCACCGAGCCTGTTCACAAAATTCTGATAGTGTTGTTCAGCGAGGATCGTGGTCGGCACAAGAAAAGCTACCTGCTTGTTATCCATAACGCACTTAAAAGCCGCCCTCATCGCCACTTCAGTCTTACCGTAACCCACGTCACCACACAGCAATCTGTCCATCGCGTATGAAGATTCCATATCCATCTTCATATCGCCCACAGCTTTTTCCTGATCAGGGGTCTGACGATACTTAAATGTTTTTTCAAACTCACCCTGCCATTGTGTATCCCTGGAAAACGCGTAACCGCCCATTGCCTTGCGCATAGCCTGCAATTTTAAAAGATCGAGCGCGACTCTGGCTGTGGCTTTTTTAGCCCTCAGCTTCGAACGCTTCCATTCGCCTGAACCCAAGCTATGGATCTTTGGCGGCCTCGCGCCAAAGCTGATATATTTCTGCACAAGGTGCATCTGATCAACAGGCACAAACAAACGGTCTTCTCCGCTATAGCGGATCACCAGGCATTCCCGCTGAGCATCGATACCTTTGATCTTTTCAATACCAAGGTATATTCCGACACCATGGTCCCTATGCACCACAAAATCGCCTTTTTTAATATCAACAAAACCTGACACAGGAAAACCTGATCCAGCAGAACCAACGCCCGGATGGAGCTTAGGCAGACTGGAGACAGATTTTACAGCACTTGACCTGTGGCCGGCTTTATTAGGAAGAAGTATGACGATCTTATGCTTCCAAAATGGCTTACCGGTAGAAAGAACAAAACTTTCAATAGAAACAATGGCGTTATTATCCCATTCTATGCGGATAGGATATTCAAATGTCGCGGGAAAGCAATCTATAACACCGCCGCGCCTTGAAAAATCACCCTCTTCCTCAACCTTATCATGCCGCCTGTACCCAAAAGCCGCAAGAGTTGAAACGAAACCTTCCATATCAAGGACCTGACCTTCGAAAAACTTGAACGACCTTAAAACATCATCAGATCCCATACAACCCCCTTTGGTAAAATTACTTTACCTTTTTCATCATGGTATGACACGCCAGGACGATGGGGCTTGCGATAAAAACCGTGGAATAACAGCCGATGATAAAACCAAAGAGCAAGGCTAAAGCAAAAGAATTCAGGATCTCCCCTCCCAGAACATACATGGATACGACGACCAGGAGCGTGGCTAATGAAGTCAGAATAGTACGAGCGAGCGTCTGGTTCAGGGCGAGATTTATAACATCGCGTAATGTCATCTTATGCCTGGTTCTCATGAGTTCCCTGACACGATCATATATGACTATCGTATCATTAATTGAATAACCGGCGATAGTCAAAAACGCGGTCACAAGCAGAAGGTCGATCTGCTTACCCATCAAAACAATAAAACCTGCTGTAAGCACAACATCGTGAAGCAAGGCAAAAACTCCGCCAACAGCAAAATCAAAGTGTTTAAAACGGATAGCGACGTAGATCAGAATACCGATAAGCGACCAGACAATGGCGAAAATAGCTTTTTTCTTTAAGTCCCGCCCAACTGTCGGCCCGATTTTTTCTATCCGCAGGATATCAAATTTATTATACGGAAAACTCTTTCTGAACTCTGCCTGCACAACATCAGATGACTCCTGCGAACTCCTTATGATGACCTGGTTCTGGTCCTCTTTAACCTGCTGAATGGCCACATCATTCATTCCGATCTTTTTCAAAGAATCCCTTAAGACGCCGATCGAAATCGGTTTCTCAAACACATACTCCTGCAGCTGTCCCCCTGAAAATTCAACGCCGTACGCCTGTTTTCCCTTGATAATAAGCGCTGTCATACCAACGATCAGGATCAGGCCGGAAAGCGCGTAACAAAACCAGCGCTTTGAAATAAAATCTATAGCTGTTTCTTTTTTTATAAAACTTTTGAATTTTAAAGTTTTGATCTTATTCTTTGAAACAAGATAATCAAAGACAACGCGGGTAACCACAATAGCCGTGAACATGCTTGCCAATAGACCGATGGTCAGGGTTACAGCAAATCCGCGAATAGGGCCTGTGCCGAATTGGAACAAAAAGAATGCGGCAATAAGAGTAGTCAGGTTTGAATCGAATATAGCGCTGAAGGCCTTATTATATCCATTGGCAATTGCTGTGCGTATCGGCTTGCCGGACAGAAGCTCCTCTCTCATCCTCTCGTTTATAAGCACGTTTGCGTCAACAGCCATGCCTATGGTGAGAATAATACCCGCGATACCCGGCAAAGTGAGAGTAGCGTGAAACAGCCCCATACCACCCAATATTATAAGAATATTCAGCAACAAAGCCAGGTCCGCTATCAACCCGGTCGCGCCATAATAATAAAACATAAATAAAAGAACAAAAGCAGTACCTATAATACAGGCAGCGATCCCTTTTCTTATTGAATCCTGGCCTAAAAGCGGGCCAACAGTCCTCTCTTCCTCAACAACCAATGGCGCAGGCAGAGCGCCGGAACGCAGCACTATAGCCAGGTCTTTTGCTTCATCAGGGGTAAACCTGCCGGTTATAACAGCCTCCCCGCTTGGGATAGCCTCATTTATCTTCGGGGCGGAATAAACATTGCCGTCAAGAACTATGGCAAGCCTCTTGCCGACATTATTTTTTGTTGTCTGGGCAAATTTAGTTATCCCTTCGCCCTTGAGCTGCATTGACACAACCGGTTGCCCGAAAGAACCCTGATCAAAACTGACATTAGCCGTCTCAAGGTACTCGCCTGTCAATTCCACAGTCTTACTGACGAGTATCTTTTCACCTTCTGATTCTTTCAATTCATAATCCTGCGGCACGTTGCCGGAGAGCGCCTCTGATATCGCGTTTGCGTCGCTTGAAACCAATTTAAATTCAAGGAGCGCTGTGCGGCCGATCAAATCCAACGCGCGCTGCCTGTCTGTCAGCCCGGGAAGCTGAACAACGATCTGGTCAACCCCCTGCATCTGAACCAATGGCTCTTTAACGCCGAACTGGTCTATGCGATTACGGATAATTTCCAAAGCGCGTTCAACCGCGTCTTCTTTTGCTTTTTCCGGAAGCTTGGACGTATCAACCCTTAATATCAGGTACATACCACCCTGAAGGTCCAAGCCTAAATTAATACGCTTCTGAAGAGGAAAAGCCAAAAAGACGGACGCCAATACAACGCCGCAAACGAGCAATACGCGAGACATCAAATTTTTTTGCATACTAAGACTACCTCCTGTTTGTTTCAATCACAAAAAAGATAAAAATCGTGATCTTAAATGAATTACCGCTGACTTTACCGGTAACTTATTGAAAAAAAATGTTTTAAGGCGTAGCGACTGCCGAATGAGAGCAGAAGATCCGACGGCGAGTTTTGAACGCAAAAAGGCGCGTGTTTCAAGTTGTTTCCTTCTTTTACTTTTACTTCCGGGGCGAGTCCTTCGACTTTACTCAAGATGGCAAGCGAATTCGAACCATTGCGCCTTTTTAGGCGGATTTTATGCTATGCAAAGCACTCATTTGGCCTGAAGCGAAGCCTAAAACAATTCTTTCACAAAGAACAACCACGTCAATAAACCGCTGCTTCAAAATTACGCCTGTTTCTCGATTCGCGCGACCGCTGTTTTATCTATCTCAAACCTCGCGTTATCGTCAACGCGGATAACAAACGTCTTATCTTTAATATTAACTATCGTGCCATAGACACCGCCAATAGTGACCACCTGGTCATTCTTTTTCAGATTCTCTACCATCTTCTTGAAATCCTTCTGCTGTTTCTGCTGCGGACGGATCAGGATAAAATAAAATATCAAGAAAATGATCGCCAACGGCATCAAATTCGCCATTAATCCCATCTGTGGATTCATTCTATCTCCATTCGATTTTTAACTTACTATTAAACTTGTGTCATTCATCTTTTAAAGGTTCCGTAATGTTTCTTTGGGTTTCTTAATATTACTTAAGGTTGCTTTTGCAACTTCAAGAAACTTACCGAAACTTTAAGCAACTTCCCATAACCTTTTGACTTTGTTGTCCTATCTCCTAACTCCTAATCCCTATCCGCTATCTTTGTGACTTTTCTTACTTCGCTTTCTTCATAAAACTCTTAACTGTGGGGGAAAGCTGCGCGCCGAGCTTGACCCAATGTTCTACGCGTTCTTTATTGATCTTCAATGACGCCGGTTTCTTTGCCGGATCATAATATCCGAGTTCCTCTATCACCCTGCCATCGCGCGGCCCTGAGCCCTCAATCACGGAAATACGGAAATTATACCTTTTCTTCGACGTGTCAGACACCTTTTTTAAACGGATCTTTACCGCCATTTTGTTACTCCTCTCTTATTTAGCTATTTTAACAGATTCAAACAATGCCCTTGCTTTGTTTACTGTCTCGTTATATTCACGCCCGGGGTCAGAATCATTCACAATACCCGCCCCTGCCTGAATGTATATATATTTATTTTTTATGACAATTGTCCGGATTATTATACAAGAGTCAAGATTGCCTGAAAAGCTGAAATATCCTATAGCCCCGGCATACGGGCCTCTTCTCGCAGGCTCAAGCTCATCGATAATTTCCATGGCCCTGATCTTGGGAGCGCCGCTTACCGTTCCCGCGGGGAAACACGAAACAAGCGCGTCCAAAGCGTCTTTACCCGGCTTCAACCTGCCAAGCACGTTGCTGACTATATGCATGACATGTGAATATTTTTCCACCTGCATAAATTCGCTGACTTTCACCGAACCAAAACGGCAGACCCTGCCCAGATCGTTGCGGCCCAGATCAACCAGCATCAGATGTTCAGCTTTCTCCTTTTTATCAGCGAGCAATTCACGGATAAGCGTTTCATCTTGCGCCTCATTTAAGCCGCGCGGACGCGTCCCGGCGATAGGCCTTGTTTCAACCACCTTATCCTGGCAACGGACCAACAGCTCAGGAGATGAACCTACCAGGACCATATCATCAAGTTTTAAATAGAACATGTACGGAGAAGGATTAACGGACCTCAATGACCTGTAGATATCTATAGGACGGCTCGCCAGTTTAACCTTGAAACGCTGGGAAAGAACAACCTGTATTATATCCCCGGCACGGATGTATTCCTTTGCCTTCCTCACAGCGGCGCTGAATTCATTCTTACTCATATTGGATGCTACTTTAATATCCGTTTTTTTCTGTTCAGGAAAAGTTTCATTCTTGATCGGAGCTTTTATTTTTCTTAGAAGAGCCTCTATCGCCCTCTTTGCCGCTGAATAAGCTTTTTTAAGGTCCTTATGCGACTTACCGCTCAAAATAGCATTTGATACTATCTTGATCTTTCTGCTGACATGATCAAAGACTATCAGGTCCTGCGACAGCATGAAGACACAATCAGGGGCGTTAAGATCATCAGGGTTTTTATCGGGTATATTTTCAAAAAAACGGATCATATCATAACCCATATAACCTATAAGGCCGCCGCAAAAACGCGGCAAGCCATCCACTTCAACGAACTTGAAGCCCTTGACAATCTTGCGTATCTCATCCAGAGGCGATTCCCCGGCCCGGCAATCATAAGTACGACAGGTTCGCTTTCCGGCTTTATAATTTGTAAAAGTCGCGACTCTCCCCTTGCTTGAAAAGACCAGCGATGGGTTTGTCGCAAGAAAAGAATAGCGCCCTACATTCCGCTGTGACTCAACCGACTCCAAGAGATATGAATAATCGCTCTCTCCCAGCTTTAAAAAAGCTGATACCGGAGTCTCAAGGTCAGCGAGAATCTCGCGATAGACAGGTATAACATTACCTTTTTGAGCCAGTCTTTTAAATTCTTCAAATGTCGGATAGATCATATGTTTAGATCGCAAGGTTAAAAAGTCAAAGAATTTCAGGTTTCAGGTGTCAGGTTCTAGGTTTTAGCTAGCACCTGGAACCTAGAACCTAAAACCTAACTCTCAGTTTTTTAGTTTTTCGGTTTTCTGGTATTCAGCCGTATCTTCCTGTAAAAACAGCTTCTCTTACCCGTATGGCAGGCAGCGCCAACCTGGCGCACCTTTACCAGCAATGTATCCTTGTCACAATCATAAAACATACTTTTGACGAACTGAAAATGGCCGGATGTCTCTCCTTTTATCCAGAATTGCTGCCTGGAGCGCGACCAAAAGCAGGTCTTTTTTACTTTGATCGTTTTCTTAAGAGAATCTTCATTCATGTAAGCCACCATAAGAACCTCGGAACTCTTATAATCCTGAACCACAACAGGGATGAGCCCCTTCTCATCAAATTTAAGCTCTTTTAGACTTTTTATATCATCCATTTCAGACATTTGACTCCTCTCCTCTACGAACGCACATTCACGCCTTTTTTCTTCAGGTATTTTTTTATATCCTCGACTTTAAATTCGCCGTAATGAAAGATTGACGCGGCCAAAGCAGCGTCAGCCTTTCCACGGCTGAACACATCAAAAAAATGCTCTTTGCTTCCAGCACCGCCTGAAGCGATAACCGGTATCTTAAGCGACGTGCTTACCGCGTGAGTTAAAGCAATGTCAAAACCATCTTTTGTGCCGTCAAAATCCATGCTGGTCAAAAGTATCTCGCCTGCGCCTGATTTCTGCGCTCTCTTTGCCCAGCTTACGGCATCTATTCCGGTGGCTGTCCTGCCGCCATGTGTATAGACTTCCCATTTATTTTTTCTACCCGCAACTTTCTTCGCGTCAATTGCCACAACAATGCACTGACTGCCGAAACGTTTTGAAGCTCTCGAAATAATACCCGGATCCTCGACCGCGGCGGTATTGATAGAAATTTTATCCGCCCCGGCATTTAAAAGGGCCCTTATATCATCTATGCTCTTGATCCCACCACCGACAGTGAATGGCATGAAGATATTAGCCGCCACGCGACGAACCACCTCAAGCATAGTCTTTCTTCCTTCAAAGCTTGCGGTTATATCCAGAAAGACCAGTTCATCAGCTTTCTGCTTTTCATAAGCTTTGGCGGTCTCAACAGGATCACCCGCGTCTTTTAGATGAATAAAGCGCACGCCTTTGACAACTCGCCCATCTTTTACATCAAGGCATGGAATAATTCTTTTTGTCAGCATAATTTGTCAGCCTGCGGTCAGGTTATTCTTCAACCAGCTCTATAGCTTCTTTTAAACTGAATTTATTTTCATATAGAGCGCGCCCTACGATCAGCGCGTCAACCCCATCAGCGCCAAGGCGATTAAGAACTTTAATATCTTCAAGGCATGATATTCCGCCGGCATAGGTAAAAAACAGGCTTGCCTTTCCACCTGTTTTGCCTGCAGGCAGGCAGGAATTCCTTGATCTCTTCATAAAATTAATGATCTTTGCCGCATCCGGGCCGATCATCATCCCATCCCTTGAAATATCTGAAAAATTAACAAAACGCACACCCACCGAACAGACACTCTGCATAAAAGACGGAATATCAATAAGCACGTCTCCCTTCTGAAGCCAGCCCGCTGTAGCGCTCGTTACAACCTCAGGGCTCTCCATATGCTTAATATCAATGCTTATAGCAACATGCCCGAGATGGCAGGCCATTGCGCTGGACAAAAGAAAGCCAGGATCCTCTATCACCTTAGTGCTTAAAACCACCCTTTCAGCCCCGGCAGCTAAATATCTCTTTACTGTATCTTCATTCCTTATCCCGCCACCGACCTCAACGTTTACGGTAACGGAATTGATAACTTCGCTTATAACGTCAAAATTCCTGGGTTCCCCGGTCTTGGCTCCGTCAAGGTCAACAACGTGAATGATAGAGGCGCCTTCTGCCTGCCATTTTTTTGCAAAATCAACAGGCGAAAGACCATACTCCCTGACGCGGTTAAAATCGCCCCTTTCAAGCCGCACGACCTTTCCATCCATTATATCTATAGCAGGCACTATCAGCATAGTCGGATAAAATTCTCCAGAAGTTTTAAACCTGTGTCCTGGCTCTTCTCCGGGTGGAACTGCATACCATAAACATTGCCCTGTTTTATGATAGAGGCAAACCTGACCCCGTACTCAGTCAGACCAACAGCGCGGGCCTTGACCTTAGGGCACGAATAATATGAATGACAAAAATAAACATAGATATCCTTATTCAGGCCCTGATATATCTTTAAACCTTTGCCGGACTTTTCAATTTTATTCCAGCCCATGTGAGGGCATTTAAGCCTGGAGGAAAAACGGCGCGCCTCTCCCTGTATAATGCCAAGGCCTCGTATGCCTTTTGCCTCCTGGCTTTTTTCAAGCAGAAGCTGCATACCAAGACAGATTCCCAGAAACGGCCTGCCCAAAGCGACAAACTCCTTAATGGCTCCTATAAAACCCCTCTTATCCAATTCAGCCATCGCGTCGCCAAAAGCTCCGACCCCGGGCAGGATCAGTTTATCATAGCCAAGCGTTAAACGATGGTCATTGATTATATCCGCTTTTATGCCCAAAGACGCGAATGTATTGCGCACGCTATAGAGGTTACCCATACCATAATCAATTATTGCCACTTTCATATTCTAAAGACGCCCTTTTGTTGAAGGAATACCTTTTGAGCGAGGCTCTTTCTCAAGCGCGCGCATAAGTGCCTTTGCCAAAGCTTTGAAAACAGCTTCCAGAATATGGTGCTGATCCTTGCCCTCCAGGACATCGATATGGACAGTGGCACCAATATTCATCACAAACGCCCTCAAAAATTGCTCAGCGTAATTCAAGCTATAGCCACTGATATCCTTGGCCTTGATCTTTTCAATATCAAATTTTAAAAAAGGCCTGCCGGACAGATCAACAGCAACCCGCACAAGCGCCTCATCC
Organism: uncultured Planctomycetia bacterium; assembly: GCA_964429525.1. Lineage (GTDB taxonomy): Bacteria > Omnitrophota > Gorgyraeia > Velamenicoccales > Velamenicoccaceae > CAYSCK01. Next base: position 25,329 of record CAYSCK010000002.1, on the reverse strand, counting down.
ATGGGAACAGTCGCCTCGCCGAACCTCTTTATGCCGCGCTTTTTACCAAGGGCTTTTAAAAAAGCCTCTCCCAGCGTAATTGCCACATCTTCATTAGTATGGTGAATATCAACATCCAGATCGCCCTTCGCGGAAATTTTAAGGTTAAAGAGCCCATGTTTTGCGAATAATGACAACATATGATCCAGAAAAGAAATTCCGGTTTTTACATCAAAGCTTCCCTTGCCGTAAATATCCAATTGTATGGATATATCGGTTTCAGTGGTCTTTCTCTTCACTGTTATTTTTGGCATGTCTCCCTCATTTTTAGTTTTATTCAAATCTCTTTTTTACAGATTCAAAGTGCCTGATCAGGCCCTCTATCTGGCATAGCTTCTCAACATGCGGCCTTGATTCTTCAAGGGCCTTTTTAGAATAAGATATTATATGCGTGCTTCTTAAAAAATCGCATGTCGATAAGCCTGAAAAAAACCTCGCGCTACCGGCTGTCGGCAGGACATGGCTTGGCCCGGCGAAATAATCGCCTATCGCGACAGGGCTGTATGGCCCGAGAAAAAGCGCTCCTGTATTCTTTATCTTTTTGACGAATTTTCTTGGATTGTTCGTAAGAATTTCCAGATGCTCAGGAGCTATCCGGTTGGACACCTCTATAGCTTCATCAAGATTTTTAACAAGAACAATATACCCGTTATCTTTTCCTGGCAGAGCCTGCTTAACCTGTTTTGCCAATGATTTTGAAGGCGTTATCAATACAGCCAAGCCGCCGGAATGTTCTGCCTGCGCGGACAAATCGCTTAAAACAAAATCCAGATTGCAATAACTGTTTGCGATAACTACCAGCTCAGTCGGCCCAGCAAGCATATCTATATCGCAATAGCCGAAAACCTGGCGCTTTGCTTCAGTAACATAGTTATTGCCGGGGCCTACTATCTTATCAACCTTCCTTATAGTCTTTGTGCCGAACGCCAAAGCAGCTATCGCCTGAGCTCCGCCTATTTTATAGATCTCATTCACTTTCAGAAGATCCGCGATAACAAGTATATGCGGATTAATATGCCCATTTTTATCAGGAGGTGTAACCAGGACTATGTCTTCAACTCCAGCTATGCGCGCCGGCAGGACACTCATGTAAACACATGACACAAGCGGTGCAGTTCCGGCAGGCACATAGACACCTACACGACCGAGCGCGTCTATCTTCTCCCCTAAAAAAACACCGTCTTCATTTATCTGCTTCCATGAGCGCTTTTGCTGCCTCGCGTAAAACTTTGTGATATTGGCGATTATCTTCTTCAAGGTTGAAATGAATTCAGGCTTAATATCCTGATACGCGCCGCTCTTCTCGGCTTCCGTGACCTGCATAGATCTCAAAGAGAGCTTAACGCCGTCAAACTTGCGCGTGTATTTCAGGAGGGCTTCATCGCCGCATGAGCGCACATCATGGATAATGCTGTCAACGCGTTCTTTGATACGACGCTTATCCAAGCCGCTTAGCCTGTTTTCCAGCCTCTCAAGGTCTTTTGAATTAGATTTAATTATCTTCACGAGATATCTCCAATGTTGTCAATTTCCTGTTTAACCATCTCCTGGATAGCTGCCCATGAATTGTTAAGACTCGAAATATCCTTGGTACCCCCCTGAGCAAAATCTTTTCTCCCCCCGCCTGAGCCTCCTACAAGAAGGGATATCTTTTTTAGCAGAGCGCCAGAATCAAAACCGGCTTTAACCAGATCAGGCGTGCAGGCGCAAACGATCGGTATATTGCCGGTATTTTGGGCGGCCAGAACAAACACGCCCTTATCAGGCACCTGCTCTTTCATTTTATCAACTGTCTGGCGCAGTAAATTTGCCTCAAGGCCTGCTATTTTTTGCACGACCATCTTTATCTTCCTGTGCAGCGGTGCCTCAAGAACAAAATTCCTGCTCTGATCAGCCGCGTCTTTTTCTCTGAATTTTGCCGCTTCTTTTTCAAGAGCCCTGGCCTTATTAATCAACTGATCCAATGACACGACTACCTGTTCAGGCCGGGTTTTCAACCTGTCCGCGGCGTCAAACAGCGTGCTGAACGCGCGCTTTGCCTCCTGATAGGCCAACTTCCCTGTCAAGGCTTCAATACGGCGTAACCCGCTGCCTACGGAAGATTCTGAAATAATAAATATCACGCCGATCTTGCCGGTAAAATCAATGTGCGTGCCGCCGCAGAACTCTTTGCTGTAATCCCCCACTGAGACAACCCGCACCAGATCATCATATTTCTCGCTAAAAAGCGCCGTAGCACCAGTCTTTTTCGCGTCTTCTTTTTTCATGACCTGCGCTGATAGCCGGTCATTTCTCAAAATATATTCATTCAAAAGATCCTGGATCCGCTCCAGGTCTTCCGCGCTGATATCTTTAAAATGATGAAAATCAAAACGGAACCTGTCAGGCTCAACAAAAGAACCAGCCTGCCGGACATGCTCTCTTAATACTTTACGTAAAACCGCCTGTAGTATATGCGTTGCCGTATGTGAGCGCCTGATTCCTTCACGATAGTCTTTATCAACCCGTGCCTCTACAATGTCTGCGACTTTGATATTGCCTGAGGACAGGCCTTCCACAGAAACAAGATGGATTATAGAGTTACCGTCTTTTTTCGTATCCTCAACTTTAAGTTTAAAATTATTCCCCTTTATCTGAATATAACCTTTATCTCCGACCTGGCCTCCGGATTCTCCGTAAAATGGGGTCCTGTCCAGGACAATGCCATAGGCAGCATCTGTGTCGATCTTTTCAACAGATTTTCCATCCCGGATGATCTGCAAAATACGCGCCTCACAGAAATCTGCCTCATAGCCGACAAACTCCGAGTCTTTCAAATCTATAAAATCGCTGCTGAATATAGACGCCGACATCTTACTGGTTTCCCTCGTCCTGTCCTGCTCCTGCTTAATGATCTCAAGAGCGGCGGCTGAATTCACGGATAAGCCGGCCTTATCCAACGCTTCCCTGGTAGAATCAACAGGGATACCATGCGTCATATACATCTGCGCAACTACCCGCGCCGAAACCTCAAGATCCCCTGTTTCTTTATATTCTTTTATTATTTCATCAAGTTTCTCATTCCCGCCTTCAAGGATATTCTTAATATACTTCTCTTCTTCAGCCTTAATTATCTGGGCGATATTGTCGCGCCTCTCCAAGAGCTCCGGATACTGGTCTCCCATAGATTCAGCTATGCTTGAAACGATCTTATAAAGGAATGGCCTGGCTTTTTTACTTGAGGAGTAGGACGACGCGCGCCTTATAAGCTTGCGTATAACATAACCCCGGCCTTCATTTGACGGCAACACGCCGTCACAAATAGAAAAAACCACGGCGCGCGCGTGATCTGCTATTTTATAGACAGACTTCAGATCTGCGGCCTCAACTGATTTTTTTACAGAATCAATTATCGGCCTGAATATATCGATCTCAAAGTTAGAGTCAACCCCCTGAAGGACCGCGCTGATCCTTTCCAAGCCCATACCGGTATCTATGTTTTTATTCGGCAGAGGCTCCAGAACACCGCCATCAAGCCTGTTAAACTGCGTAAAGACCAGATTCCAGACTTCAACGGATTCGCCGCTCTCTTTCTTATAATAGATCTCAGAACAAGGGCCGCATGGGCCATTGGGGCCGTCCTTAATGGCATTAGACGGCCAAAAATTATCTTTCTGGCCCAGCTTTTTTATCTTCTCCAAAGGCAGATTCATGTGCTTATGCCATAGATCAAATGCCTCGCTATCGTCTTCATAAACGGAGACCCAGAGTTTTTCTGCATCAATCTCCAGCGTCCCGGTAACAAACTCCCAGCCCCACTCAATAGCTTCTCTTTTAAAATAATCACCGAAAGAAAAATTACCCAGCATTTCAAAAAAAGTGTGATGAAAAGGAGTCCTGCCGACTTCTTCAAGGTCTCCTGTGCGCAGGCATTTCTGACAGCTTGTAGCCCTGCGCAGATCTTTGACATTGCCTAAAAAATTATCCTTAAATTGATTCATTCCGGCAGAGGTAAATAACACCGAAGGATCGTTTAAGGGAACGAGCGAATCGCTTTTTACCAGGCTATGCCCTTTTGATACAAAAAAATCAAGATAGGCTTTTCTAAGCTGGCTTGTGGTCAATTTTTTCATGGGATCAGTTCGTCAACTCTCTTGGATTTTATTGCTGCCTGTAAAGCGCTATAGACCTTATCATGGGGGTATCCGCGGCGAAGGAGAAGGCCATAGAGCCTTGCCATTATCTTTACAGGCTCTAAGCCGCGCATCTTTTTTAACTTGATATCAATTAGCTCCCTGATAGCCTCGTCTTCATTCTTATCTTTTAAAACAGCATCCAAAGTTTTATCGATCAGTTCGCGCCTTATGCCCTTCTTCTTCAATTCAAAAATCAATCTCTTAACGCCTATGAATCTTTTGACCCTGCTCTCAACCCAGAGTTTTGCGAAGAGCGCGTCATCCAAAAACCTTGCCTTTTGCAAAAACTCCACCGCCTGGTCAATGACGGTTGCCTCATATCCTTTATCTTTTAACTTATCTCTTATTTCTTTCTCGCTCCTTGCCCTGAATTTTATCAGGCGAAAAGCGCTCTGTTTCGCGGATAGAAGGTCTTTTTGCGTCGTCATCCTCTATTTTTTGTTTGCCGGCGCGTGAGCTGCCGCAAGCTTTGCGGCATGTTCCTGCCTGATCTTCTTTTCAATCTCAGAAGTAATTTTCTGGTTTTCTTTTAAAAACAGCCTCGCGGTATCCCTTCCCTGGCCAAGCTTCTGTTCGCCATAAAGTACCCAGGACCCGGACTTCTGCAAAACACCAAGATTTACGCCTGTGTCAATAATATCAGCCTCGCGTGAAATGCCCTCTGAATGTAGAAAATCCACTTCAGTCTCCCTAAAAGGCGGAGCAACCTTGTTTTTCACAACGCGCACCCGCACACGGCTTCCTATAACCTCATCGCCGTTCTTTAAATAACCTGTACGCCTCAGATCAAGCCTGACAGATGAATAAAATTTTAAAGCCCTTCCGCCGGTGGTTGTTTCGGGATTGCCGAACATTACGCCTATCTTTTCACGGATCTGATTAATAAAGATAACGCATGTCTTTGATTTTGATATTGTGCCTGTCAATTTTCTTAAAGCCTGGGACATTAAACGCGCCTGTAAACCCATGTGGCTGTCTCCCATATCTCCTTCGATCTCGGCGCGCGGAGTCAAAGCCGCCACAGAGTCGATAACAACAAGGTCCACCGCGTTAGACCTGACCAGAGTCTCGGCAATTTCTAGCGCCTGTTCTCCTGTATCAGGCTGCGATATCAAAAGCTCATCAAGGTTTACCCCGATCTTTTTGGCATACGTAGAATCAAACGCGTGCTCAGCGTCAATAAAAGCGGCAACCCCGCTCTGCTTTTGAACCTGGGCGATAATGCTTAATGTCAGCGTTGTCTTACCTGAGGCTTCAGGGCCGAATATCTCAATAACCCTGCCTCTTGGTATCCCACCCACACCTAAAGCTAAATCCAGGGAAACAGAGCCGGTAGGTATAATAGGGATATCAAGCCTGACATCTTCACCAAGCTTCATAATAGAGCCCTTGCCAAACTGCTTCTCGATCTGGGCCAAGGCAAGCTCAAGCGCTTTAAGCCTGTTTGAACTATCTTCTTTCTTACTTAAATCCTTATCTTTATTGTCTTTATTGACCATTTGTAATCCCCTTTCGTATTCGTAATTTAGGGTAAAATTATACAGCCTAACACACGTTTAGTCAAATACATTGGCAGCGGCATATACTCTCGGCTAAAGGCTCACAATTTACGCCCAAAAAGCACATTTAAACAAAAATTTTTGCTTGCTTACTCCGATTAACCTTTTTTTTAAAACAAGTAACGAGAGACGATCTGCCTTGGCTTGTTCGCCACAGGGACGCTTGATTCGTCCCTGCGAGCCGAATCTTCGCTCCGCGTTTTGCCCTTCGCTCCCCCCGCAGCTTCGCTTTGCGAAGCAAAGCTGCGGGGGTCCTTGCCCGCTTTCGGGCAAAACAGGCCCTTTTGTCAAACAAGCCAAAACAGATCGTTCTATAAGAATCTAATCTAATGAAAAAAATCATCCCGACGACAAAATCACCAAGATCTGATCAAAATTTATAATACCCCACCCCCTTGTAAAGCGATTTTTCATATGTTATATTTTACATAGATTTGAACCGTTCTTTTATATGTAAAAGAGCAGATTGTCCGAAAGGACAAGACGCCTGCTCACCATAAGAAATTATGGAGTCGCAGGCCGCCCGCCTTTTAAAAGGCGGGTGTGGCAAAGCCTCGAGCCTAAAGCGCAAGCTATGGCTGTCAGGTTGCCGTGAACTTGCATGACGACCCACACTCTGTGGGCCGCCATGAAAGTGCCCGTTAATTCAAAGACACCCATTCAACTTTGAATGGGTTTTTTATTTGCTCTTTTGCATACCTGTAACTCGGGGGTAATATGGACGCAAAAAGAGCACTACTCATGGCAATCGTATCAGTCTTGATAGGCGCGAATTATTGTTCTGCCGGTGACACGGTCCTTACCGGCACAGCGACATGTTATATGCCGGAGATGATCGAAATGCGGACAACAACGATCAGCGCCTCCGATATGCCGGCTGTCCAGCCCCCCAAAGACTCTGTTGCGCCCGCGGCATCCGGCGCGTCTGGAAATTACCTTATTCAGAAAGAGGAAAGAATGATGCAGACAGAAAAAGCCGTCGTTCTGCAGGACAGCCCTAACGGAGAAGAAATAACAATATATTCAGTCTGCGCTAAATAAGCCTATAGACCTGGACAATAAAATACCCGCCCTTGATAATTCTGAGGCGGGTTTCGTTTTTTAAAACCTTGCGCAAGCTTCAAATCACTTAAAATTTTTTAATGGATCACCACTGACTTTTCCGACGACCTCTCGACGGAAAAATTGTTCAATACGTGGGTTGCCTTGCACCCTTAAGCCTGTCACTGTCTAAAACCGGTGGTTTTGTCCAGGAATTATTACAGGTGCAACCTGATAAATTTTACTTCTCCCCTTTAGGCACAGCAGGCGCTTCCTCAATCTGCGCAAGAGGTATATTATAAACAAAAGTAGTGCCTTCTAAAATCTTTACTTTTTTTAAGATGGGAACTTTAGGGATATACTTGATCGGAATGGACTTTAAGTCAACCCTTATCTCGTGTTCTCCGGGAACAAGCTGCCTGAACATAAATTCTCCTAATGGGCTTGTCACTGTTTTCGCCTTGCCATCCAAGATTAAAACCACACCCGGAATGGATTCTTCGCCAGGATCATACTGTCCATTGCCGTTCTTATCATTGAATATCAAACCAGCGATCTCTGTTCGAGTTGCCAAACCAAAATCAACCCTCTTTACGCTCGCGTTAACTATATCCGCCTTGCGCTCCACATCCGTCGTAGGACTATAACCTTTAGGCACAGTACTCAGATCAAGCGTTAAACCAGCCTGCTTCCCTTTTAAACCTGTTATCTTGTAAAATCCGAGTGTATCAGTCGCGGCCGTCTTCCCATTATCCGCTTTTATTACAGCTCCTTTGAAACCTTTTTCGTCGAGCTGTCTTATACCGTCGCCGTTGACGTCGTAAAATACATACCCGCTAAAACCACCCATTGATTCCCATCGAAAAGCCGTGTCCCAGAGAAGCCTCAACCCCCAACTGATATCAAGATCATAATGCTTGGCAACTCCGGCTTTTTCTGCCCATACATCAGCTACGCGCACTTTAATATATGCCTCGTTATCAGGGGTGGGCCTGAAAGACAATTCAGCCTCACCCTCAAGCCTGTCCTCTCCGCTTAAAAAACTCAAAACAGATTCAGTGCGCTCCTCATTCCTGTAAAATAACCTTATATTCGTGGAAAAAGGAGTCTTGAAGATCCGCCTGTTATAATTTAATCCGAATTCGGTAGCGGTAGGAAAAGCGGTCGCGTTTGTAAACTTGTTTTTTAAAAAATCAAATTCCTGGCGGTAATAACCGTAGATATCATAGACAAGCCTTGCGTTCGTCCCGACCATTATCCTGTTATTATCATAATCCTGCGCCGGAGAATTATAATTTTTGCTCTTTGTATTCTGAAATGTAATAAAAGTGTTCAGCTTCCTTAAAAAATAAAGGGTCTTCCTTAACACAACCTCTTTAGTTTCAGTTACAGCCGGAGAGATACTGCCGATCTGGTCATCCATAATATAACCCAGCTCCATCTCAGTCTGAGCGTCGATCGTCCAGCGCGCGCGCGCGGAATCATTGTAATTAGGCCTATCCGGCCGTGCCGGATTACCGAAGACTTCATCCTTTGCTATAGAAAACACATTTGACAAGAGAACGTCCTGATGGGGCCTATAATCAAAAGCTACGGTTTTATTTGTGGAGCCGGAAGCAGCACTCCCTCCCAAAAGATTTGTAAAATTCTTATTATTGTCTGTCGTTGAAAAACTGGCGCGGAATTTAGGCAAAGTATATGAAGTCATGGTTGTATAAGAAACACTTTTCAAGAAATCGTACGTCATTTCAGCATTGACATCAAAACCGCCAAAATGATAACTTGAACCAAAACCAGCTACATCGCTTGTCAATACCGGCTCAACCCTTTCCGGTCCGTATGAATGGGCATAATAAGTTTTTAAGTTTATGAATTTGTTAAGCTTGTAGCTTAAACCCGCGCCTTCAAGCCAGGCTTTCTTGGTTGGCGTATATCCCGATGTCTGAGTCAACTGTGTAAAATCGCCTCCGGGAAGAGCTCCCCAGAATGACGTATAATGAAGTTTATTATTAAAAGCTGGTGAAGAAAATAAGATACCTCTTAAATCTGCAACTGGCGCGCCAAAAGCGTATAAACTCGGAGAAAAATCAAGCGCCCGTATAGTAAAACCCTTAAACCGGTCATAATGACCATTGGTCAATCCAAGCCGCATATTTGAAACCCTGTAATTCCCTAAATCAGTCCTTGTGCCTGCGATAGCTGAATCTATATTACCGTACGGAGTCTCTCCTACTACCGATGCGCTGTATGAATAATTCAAACTTTGGCGCTCCTGATCACCTATTCCGCGGCCGGACATGAAAGAATCCCCATCTATCGAATAACTCACCTTAAACGACTCAGGAAGGCTCTCTCTCGCGTATTTTTCATTAGCCTCTTCCAACAGTCTTTCCACAAATCGGCGCTGCCCTATGTTGAATTTAAAAGAACGCCTCACCCCGCTGTCCCAGACATGCAGATTTGTAGAGCCGACGTCCAATGGCTCAGCTATCAATGTATTATAATCCTGCTTGGTAATTTTCAGATACTGAGGTTCTGTTACCAGATATCTCGAAATATTGTCACCCTTCAAAACAATCCGTTCGCCGACGTTAGTTGATACATCAATCTGATCCTTGCCTGCTTCTATCTTAACAAGCGAAGGCTCCTCCTGAGTTTTATTGATATCAATAACTATTTCCTTCGGCAGATCGATCTCTGCATCAGCACCTGAAACGGATTTTTTTGAAATATCCTGAGCCTTGCGTTCTCCGGACACTGCAACACTGCTGAGAGCCGATTTCATCCGGACTACCTGCTGTTCAAACTCATCTACATCCGTAACAACCCGCCGGCCTTTTAGAGCTGATGAAACTTCAATATTATCAAGATAATTCTCAATAGAATAGATCTTCTCCGGAGATGCTTTATCACTGCCGGAGCGCGATTGCTCTGTCTCAATCATATCAATAAACTTCCTGGCAACACTTGATTCAGGATTAGCTAATAGCGCTTTTTTGAATTCGGCAAGAGCCTGCGGATACTTACCGATATCATAATAAGAGATACCCTTCTCACAGAGAAAATCAGAGATTTGCGGAGATACAGACGCATAAGATGAATTTACAGGCAGGATGAATTGAAGACTTAAAAAAATTATTAAAAAAGTATTCAAAATTTTTCTGGAAAATCTGCTCATGATTGATTATTTTATTTTTAAGGAAGTCACTGCCCCGCTGGGTTCAACGGAAAAACTTACTTCTGTGATTAGTGTGCCACCGTTCTCATAGTCGAGATTGACCAGCATATCATAATTTCCCGTACCCAAATTTGTTGTCGGGACTAACGCGCGGAATTGAGCCTTATCCTTAGGCTGAGTAAAAACCTCTTCCAATTCTCCTCGAGCATACACATACCCTTGAGAATCCATTATATTGAACGTGCCCTTTGCCGTAATATAGGTATTACCTGTATTTAAAAAATCGAATGTTAACGTTAATTTATTAAGATTCTGCGATATATCGATATTATTTATCTCTGCTGTTTTCTTTACCTTACCTTCGGGTTCGACATAAAAAAGTGAACCGAGCCTGTTTAAGACCTTTACAGTAGCCACATTCCCGTTTTCATCAAGCTTCTCCATTTCACCGCCGCCAGTCTCAAAAAATAAAACAGAAAAATGCCCGCCTTCAGCTTCTTTGGGAACTGTAACCGTATAGCGCACTACCTGCGTCCCTCCTACGGCAATAGTAAAATCGGCAGGGTAAAACGAAATCCAATTGGAACAAGACAATGGCGCAGTAGCTTTTGGCATAAACTCCTTCTCGCCATTCTGAGCCTTGTAAATCCAGTCCTCAAGATACGCCTTTACCTCAACAGCTTCGTCTCCATTATTATCTACCTGTATTTCACCGCTATCGTAGCTTCCGGGAGCAATATTTAAAAAAACCTTAGGCTTATTTATCCTGACACCCGCCCAGGCAAAATCACACAAACAACAAAAAGATATAAAAATATAAAATGCCATTTTTACAGTTTTGCAATTTTTCATTTTAGCCTTATGAATTTTTGAGTGCAGGCTTCAAAAAAATCAAGCCTGCACTCAAAAATTAAACATTATACGCAAACATTAATTAAGCGTTAACGTAAACTTCATCGAACCGGTATACGTACCTGAGACTTGATCAGGAGTAACTGGTTTCCAAGCAAGGTATTGCTGAGGGCTTCCTTGAGGAGATGATCCATTATAACCAAACCTATAGTTAGTAGGATAATTTGACCCAGCTCCAGGACCGCCGATAACGATAATAGCACGCACTATCCTGCCTAATCCAGCAGCTTCACTCTGATACACAACAGACTCAGTTGTACCGGTCGTGCTTGTCGCCGATGTAACTGGGCCGACATACGCACCTGTTGGAGGAGCCCCCTGCTCGAGTGTTCCTATTACATCCTTCCACTGATAATCAGGAACCAGGAGAATTGACTCATTAGCCAACTTCTGCGTCCCGGAAGCTAACTGATTACCGGATTCGGTAATTACGTATTTGCGGCCGGATGTAGATGCCATTAACAGAACATAATAGAAATACTGTCCGCGCATATACAATAACTGCCCGTAAGTATCGCTTGTAGGATCCTCATCCACGACCTTCGATAAAGTTCCGAAACTAAAAGAAGGAGCGGAAGAAATATCGGCTCCCTGATCAAAAGGACTAATCAACGGATCAAACGATGTCGAAGTCATCCTCTTGACAATACGCATACTGAACTCCAGATACTGCGGAACTACAGCAGTAGCAGTGCCTGAAGGACCGGTAGAACTTGTCTGCGCAAAACTTAAAGGCACAATATCAAGAGCCAAAAAAGCACAAACCATTATACACACCACGATTCTATTTTTCATTTTCATTTCTCACCCCCTCTCTCCCCATGTTTTTAATTCATTGAAAGTGAATAAGATATCTGCGTCGAATAATTCCCGCCCTTGGTATCAGGGCGCATTGTCAGAACATATCTGATCTTTAAACGCGCGCTCTCACCATCATGACCTGAAGAGAACAGGACACTTTCGCCCTCTTTCACGGGAACAGTATCCATAACATAAAATTTAGGCTCTTCTTTTGAATCGATATCCCTTACCTGGGAAGTAAAATCTCCCGCGGGCACTTTGTCTCCTGATTCATTCATCATAAGGCTTGCTACCTTTTGCGAAACCTGATAAGGCTTGCCCATATTGGACTCAACATAGACATCCACATCAGAAGTCTTCGGGCCTGTCTTAAAACTGGCCTCCCCAAATTTAAGGTTTACACCCTCACAGCCGTCGCTATAAACATACATCTCAAACAAAGGAACAACTTCTATCTCAACATCCAGAGTCCCTGCCGCCTGAGAAGTTCTGCCTGATAAGCCTTCTTTTTCCATAACAAAATTCAGCCTGCCTCTGTAGAAGCCGGTCTTGTTAAGCCGAAAATCATCCGCAGGCTCATAAGAGATAACAAACTCATCTGATGAACCTGCTATATCAGAAACGTACAGGAGTTGTTCCTGTTTAGCCGGCTTTAAATCTCCCTCAGGAGTCAAAACCCCTTTACCCCCTCCTGAAACAGCAAACTGGATCTTTGTGAGATCAAAGTCTTCTCCTGAGTCGGAGATTACCGATCCACCCTCAAAAGCCTGATACAAACGATAAGTTGCGCCAATATCCCCTCTGACTTTTATCGAGACCAATGGATTTCCCTTAAAAAATGCCTCATTTCCAGGCCTCATTCCTTTTGAGCTGAATGCCAAGCGCCTTGAGCCGGTATTAGTTGTTACTTCAATTACAGGTTGTTCCCCAGCCGCCATATCAACATAAATATTCAGGCTGACAACAACCTGGGAAAGAGTTGAATCCAAGGGCGTGAGAATATATGATATCCGGCCATAATACGAACCCAAAATCTGATTGTCTTTAGGTGCTATCGTATAGACCAACTTGAAAGAATCACTGTCACCGGCCCCATTAGAAGTATAAAGAATTGCATCAAAAGCATTCACGGGCGTCTCTTCCCTGAAGATCAAAGTTCCGGCAGAATTCGAACTTGGCAAGGCGTACATTTTAAACTGGTCATCCGGCAATTCTGTCCCGTCCACAGAGGAAAGCGGCTGGATGACGTTCTGAGCAACACGATACTGCTTGCCGATATCAGAATTGATCCTTAAAACAACTTCTTTACTCTGTTTAAAATCTGACGCGTTGACTCTTGGAAAACGCAGGTCAAAACCACCATCTGAAGGCGTGGCGGTCATGGTAAAAGCGGCAAAAGCCGAAGGCAGAATGACAAAACCAAGAATAAACAGCGGAATAAAAATACTTAGAAATTTTGGTTGGCGGGTTTTAAGCATTTTGGACGATTCTTGGCTTGTTTTTTGATTAATTAAAACTTTTTATAACTTTTACAATATACCACTTTTGGCGGTTTTGTCAACATTTTTTCTTTCAAACCACTGCTTCAATCCTCAGCCAACAAAAGCAACATCTTTTAGGTTTATCCAAAGAATAACCTCAAGAATCCAACAGAAGAAATTGCCGCTGTATCTACCCTGAGCACAGAATCACCCAGGCTGACTGCTTTACAGCCTGCTTCAGTAGCCGCCCTGATCTCCTCAGGCGTAAAATCACCCTCCGGCCCTATAATAGCAAGGATCCGCCTGCCTTTGAAATCTTCAGCCACCGACCTGATGCTCAACTGCTTATTTAACAAATTAGGGAGAAGGCAAAGATCATAATCAGCTAATTTTCCCAAAAGGCCTGAAAATTCCAAAGGGCTTTCTAACCGGGGAAGAAAGAGAACTCCGCTCTGCTTAGCCGCGCTTATCATCACGCGCTCATACCTCTCTTTCTTTCTGTCGTAGATATCTTCTCTTACCAGAGAACGATGCGTAATGATCGGAATGATCTCATCTATACCAAGTTGTGTACACTTATCTATAATTTCATCAAACCTGACATTTTTTGGCATCGCGCAAGCCAAAGATATAACAACCGGCAGGTCCTGCCTTAAAACACGTTTCAATGCCTGCTTAATTTTCAAGATGACCTCATTGCCTGATATCCTCTCAACTACGGCAATATAAGCAGCCCCTTCTCCATCGCTGACATACAATTCCTCGCCAGGCAGGACCCGCAATACACGAGCCAGATGATGCACATCCTCTCCCCGAGCAATAACGATACTGTCTTTCAGGATATTTTTTTTATCAACAAAATAACGGTTCATTCCCTAAGGCTCCAACTCACGGCCTAAAAACCGAGGCCGGTTATTACTAAATTCACACCCAAAACAAAAATTATCACTCCAGAAACTACCTTTACAAAACGCACGGCTGCCTTCTTCTTCTCAAGAATTCCTGCGGCCCAACCGGCAGCAAGTGAAAAAAACAGCAAAGGGCTTATAACGGTACCGATTCCAAATGCTGACATATATGCAACGCCTTTAAAAATAGAATCCGATACCAAGGCGATATAACCCAGGATAGCTATCAATGGCATACATGGAGACAGAGCTACAAAGAAACCAAAGATAACAACATTCTTTAAACTTTTTGGCTCCGCATAGCGATGAATAAAATCCTGACACCTGTGCGTGAAATGCGCCTTTTCAATACTTATTATAAAACCAATGGCAATTAAAAAAAAGCCGAAAAATAGATAAATTGCCCGCATAAAAAATTCATCTTGAAAATTATTCACCACCTTCTCACCAAACGCGCCGATAAGGATACCCATTACCGAATAGATCACAACCCTCGTTAAGGAAAAAATAATATAAGTCCTTAGCCCAAGCTTTCCGCTCTCCCCGGTGCCTGCGATATATGAAACCAGGAGAGGCCCGCAGGTGAACAGGCATGGCCCAAAACCGAAACAAAGGCCTGTTAAAAACAAACTCCATACTACTCTCAGCATTGCAGCCTCTTATTTCTCTTTTTCGTTAAAAATATAAGCCTGAAATGTATAAATTTTAGTTGAAGGATCCTTATAGCAATCCCACCGAAGGCCTGCTTTTTGAGCGCACAATTCAGACAAAAAAGTCTCCAGGTCCCATCCTGTCTCTGTTGCCACCTGAGGTAGAAAGACGCCGGAAGAATAACCTTTGCGGATAATAACACCATCTTGGCCCAGACGCACGTCACGCCAACTGGACACCTCTGTTGATTCAGTCAATACCGAGATCTCAATCGTGATATCTTTAAGTTCATCCATTTTGACCGGAGAAAAACGGTAATCCTGGGTACTGGAGGCTACGGCCATCTTGGCAACAGTCTTATACAAAGCTTCATCCGACGTAAAAGTACCTATACAGCCTCTTAACCGGCCTTTCATTTGCAGAGTAACAAATACGCCCCGATGCGATAAAAGCCCGGCGCTGTACTCTTTAAAGACCGGTAAAGGCCTGTCTTCAGCAGACGCTTCAATTGTTTTTCTCGCAATCTCCAGTAAACGCTTTTGCTCTGACTTTGTCAACATACCTGCCTCTTCTTTTTTTAAAACTTCTTCCACAGTAGGTTGAACACCGGCCGATCCGATAGAGCAGGGTGTCCTCTTCGTAATTAAAGCACTCAGATAACCAACAACTCTGTCCTTTTCACCGGCCGTATCTCCGGAGTTAGCATACTCAATAACATCAATATCTTTGGCTCGCTCAAGTATAGCAAATTCAATCCCCGCAACAAGCGGCCTTACGCCGCAAACATTCCAACCCGTCCGGCTGACCGCATCCCATAAACCACGGGAATCAAAATTTTTTATAAGATCAATTGTCCGCCCGTCATAAGCATTTGCCTCTGAATAAGGCTTGTAATGAGAGAGGTCTGTAGAAACAACGACAAGAACATTCTTGCCCCTGGTAACGCGGCTCAGATAATTAGCGAAATTAACGCACTCTTCATAGTTAAGCTCTCCAAAAAGAACCGGCAGTATTTTAAAACCAGGATCAAGCGCCTCCTGTAAAAACGGCAGTTGAACCTCGACGGAATGCTCCCGGTCAAATACTTGCGGTTTGGAGAATAACATCACAGGATCCTCCCGCACAAGCATTGAAGCTAACGCGCTATCAACCTCAAGCGCGCCTATCGGAGTGCCGAAATATCCGTCTTTATACACTGAGATCCCTTTAAATGGAAAATAATGGGAAGCGGCAAGTATAATAACCGTGTCAAATTTCATGCCCGCTATAGCGGCATAGCCCTGTGCTGCAACAGGGCCGGAATAAACATAACCCGCGTGTGGCGAGATCAAGACTACCGGCTTCCCCCTAACTTTTACTTTTTTTGCTGAAACCAGATATCCTGACACTTCTTTTTTAAGCCCTGAGCTGTCCGATGAATAAAATGCTCCCGCGACATTCGGCTCTTTAATTTCCGAGGCAAAAGCGCCGACAACCGCAAACAACAGGCTGCAGCCTAAAAAAACATATTTTTCAATTTTTTTAACAGACTTGCGACCTTGCGACATTGTGACTTTGTATCCTTTCGCCCATGCGACTCTGTGACCTTGCAACTATTTCCATACCCCTTCAATACCTTCCCCGCAGAATTTGCACTTTCCACCAACTATATTGATCGCGGTTATAACATAACCCGCCCTTCCGATAAGCAAACCTCCGCACTTATGGCAATACGTGTTTTCTGCCTCGCTATGCGAGACGTTTCCAAGATAAACATATTTCAATCCACATTCCATGGCTATCTTCCTGGCATTCTCAAGCGTTTCAACAGGCGTGGGAGACAAATACGCCAGTTTATACTGAGGGGTAAAACGCGTAAAATGCAACGGCGTATCCTCGCCCAAATTATCCTTTATCCATAGGCACATCTTGCGTATCTGGTCAGGATCATCATTCAAGCCGGGCAAAAGCAGGTTTGTGATCTCAGTCCAGACTCCTTCGCTTTTTAAGATTTTCAGGGTCCTCAGAACGTCATCAACATTCCCCAAAGTCATCTCTGAATAAAATCTGCTGTTAAAACCTTTCAGATCGATATTCGCGGCATCAAGATAAGGGCAAAGTTTTCGCAGCGGCCCTTCATTAATAAAACCTGCTGAATGCATGACATTCTTTATCCCCGCAGATTTAGCGAGTTTGGCTATATCAAACATATATTCATAATAAACAGTGGGTTCCGTATAAGTATAGGCGATTACAGGGCTCCCCTCTTCCTTTACGCGTCGGACGACCTCCTCAGGGGACATGCTGATCGCCACAACATCCTCAGGGGAAGCCTGTGATATCTGCCAATTCTGACAAAATTTACATTTGAGATTACAGCCGACAGTCGCCAGAGAAAAGGCCCTCGCGCCGGGCAAGACGTGAAACAACGGCTTTTTTTCAATAGGATCAATATGCAGTGAGCAGGGCCTTGCGTAGACAAGCGAATAAAGCACCCCGCCCCTGTTCTCCCTGACCCCGCAGAATCCGCGCTTGCCAAGAGGAATAACGCAGCGACGCGGACAAAGTACGCAATTTACTTCTTTTTTATCCAGTTTGAAATAATAACTTGCTTCATGAAGCATCTCTGAAGAAAACACATAAGGAAGGAAACCAAGGAGAAAAATTATAAATACCAACAGGTACAATCTCGTTCTTTTCATTTTAGTCTACGTAGAATTGCCGCGACACATTCATGCAGATACTTATCTTTTGCTCTGACGCATTAGCGGATCAACACCGACTTTATCGGTGGCAGAGCTCAAGGCAAAAGCCCCGCACACGCATCATGGAGCCTGCCAACAAAGTTGGCTGTATATGTTCTTTTGAAAAAATCGCCTCAAGTCTTTGCTCCGCGCCCAAAGAGCGCTTACGCGACGCATAAAATCAAGCTAAAAATGCGCAACTCGCCCTAGAATAAAAAATTTTGGAAACAGCTCAAACAGTACATTTTTGCGCTCAACGCGCCGCTGGATTTTATACTCTCTTTGGGCAGTCGATACGCCTTGAGCAATTTTTTCCTTCGAGAAACCACCGATAAAGCCGGTGGTTTAGTTCAGTGATTAAAGTTGTGGCGTCCCTGCTGATTCGTTTTGCATTCGCAAAAGCGGATCAAAACGTAGAGACATCCCTGCCTACCGGCAGGCAGGCACCAATTTTTTGCTCTGGCGCTTAAATTATAGTAGTGGCGTCGATTCAGCCTGCTCGCCTTGCCCCCTTCGGGGAGGCTTCGCACTCGGCTCCGCTACGGCTTCATCGACATCCCTGCCTACCGGCAGGCAGGCACCAATTTTTTGCGCCAGAGCAAAAAATTGGTGGAGCAGAGGAGATTCGAACTCCCGACCCCCACGTTGCGAACGTGATGCTCTCCCAGCTGAGCTACTGCCCCAAAATACCTATAATGGATGAAATTAACTGATTGAACACTCGCGAAATTGCGCGCCGGAAGTAACCAATATTTCGGGGTTGGCATAACTTGCGGCCTGAGCAGGATTATTCCTAAGCCGTAGAGTAATGACTGAAGTACCGTTAACCGACGGGGCAATTGAAAACTCCGCCACCTTATTAGATAGAACAAGATAACTGCCGCCAGGATAATTACGGGTATAGTCAAGCGTACCCGTGCCGCTTGTATAACGGTAATTAGCGCCTCTGTCACCTGCGTCCCTCTGATGGTTTTCATTGGAATCGTAATAAATTACATTATTGGGCGCCGAAAAAGAATAAGCTACAGGATAAGCAGGGGAAGTACACTTGAGACAGCCTATCCCCCTGTTTATATCACGGGCGATCATCGAAATAATAGGGGCGGCCTCCATAAGCAACTGGGCTTCAATATCAACGGTAGAATGCACCCGCCGCATACCAAGCTCCATTGACAGTCCGGTCATTATAACAACCCCGACCAGGACCAAAGCCAGTATCAACTCAATTAAAGTAACACCTGAAACAAGTCTCTTAGACATTTGGCTCATTCCATCTGACCCTGACGCTTAATTTCCGGTAATCGTGACTAGGATTAGGAAACCCTTCAACGCGGCACTCAACAGTAAAGCCAGGATAAGAAGCTGAAGCGCAATTAAACCATGTTGCAGTAGGATCCAGGAAATTGGCTCCGCCTGTCAAACACCAGGTATCAGCCCTGATGCAATGCCTCCTGCTGTCAATCTCGCGCCTTGCGATCTCGGTCGCGTATAATCTCCTCTTTGATCTTGATACAAGCTTTCTGGATGAAACAAAGACACTCATCATACCTGAGGCAAGTAAGGATAAAATTACCAGAGATACCATTATCTCAACTAACGTAAAACCTTTTTTTTTCATGAGCTTCACTAAAAAACCGGACACAAGATGACGCGTAAAAACGCCATCAATTGGAAAAGACAACATTACTTATTCGGAATAAACGATCCAAAATTTCCTATAGGCATGTACCGGTGCAGGCAGGATCAGCAACTGCCTGAGTTATAGTCCAAGTCCTTCCGCTGCGCACCGCTGTAGCAGAATAAGCCGCCGCGCCGCTGCAGGTTATTGAGATAGCCCAATTCGTGGTTGTGATATCCGTGCTTAAATTTGAATTAATGGTGGGTAATGAATTCACAGTACCAGCTATAGGATAGAATCTGTTACCCCTAACATAATACTGCTTATTAGCGCCGCGTATAAGCTTAAGCGCCATAATAGCCTCTTTATCTAAAGCTTTTTCTCTTGTATTGATATAGCTTGGCACAGACAAAGAAACTATAATACCGATAACAATAACAACGATCAAAAGCTCCGTGAGGGTAAAGGCTTTCAAATATTGTCTCTTCGCGCGCTCACCATCGACAATAGACATCAAACTCCTTTATTTACGATAAATATCCGAGTGAACAGAAGAGATCACTGCTATTTGTTAAACAAAAATTGTAAGCAATTGGAAAACTCGGATTCTTTCCGCCTGACGTACATCTGACAGCGGTAGCGGTAAAACCAGCGCCTCCGGTTACCCCATATCTGTAATAATAACTCGCGTTACACGCCGTAGACGGCACAGCTACGCTCAAAGCAGTCAGACACGAGGAATAAGTATTAAATTCCATAAAATACGCCGTCTCCGCAGAACGGATCCTGCCCAACACTGTGCGGGCTTCAACGGTCCTGCCTTTTTCCACGGTCCTTATATAACGTGGTAAGGCAATCTTCGATAAAATACCGATCACAATCACAACCACCATAAGCTCTATCAAAGTTAGGCCTTTATTTTTCATAATTTTATTTTTATTTGCGCGGACAAAACAAATGCTCCAGCGGAATTCAATCACTCACTTAAATGATCTTTCTCTCCACGCTGGAGCACTCATATCTGATTATTATTGAAAAAACTATTACAACAAGTATGTCAAAGACGCATTGTTTATACCAATAGTACCGCCTGATGTTATGTTGACAGTATACACAGGGAAACCACTGGATCTTTCAACGGTAGTCCTGGTAGCTACCCCAACAACAGCTGTATCATTCAAAGCATCAGCAGCAGCTGTAGCGGCAGTGTATGTAAAATACTTCGTCTGAGTACTGACATCCAATTGAGTTATGTTCGTTGTAAAATTGTTATATTGCGCGCCATATCTGGTCTGAGCATCTCTGATAGCACCTAAAAGAGCCTTAGCTTCAGCGACTCTTCCCTTTTCAGCGGTCCTGATATACCTTGGCAACGCTATAGACGCCAAAATACCTATTACTATAACGACTATGATAAGCTCGAGCAACGTAAAACCTTTATTCCTCATTCTCACTTTTTCCTCCTCTCGTCCGCTTATCTGTTAAGCGGGTTAAAGTTTTTATTAAAAACGTATAATCGCCTTACTTGCAAGATAGTAGCACTAAATAATACTCAAGTCAAGAAGCAATTAACCGGATGTTTTAGCTGTAGCCATATTAAAGATCGGCAAAAATATAGCGATGACCATCGCGCCGATAATAATACCCATAAAGACTATCATCAAAGGCTCAAAGATAGAAGCAAGCCGCGTAACAAAGGTCTCAAGATAATCCTGATAAAATTTTGCTATCCTTTTCAGCATGTTGGATAATTCACCGATCTCTTCTCCTATTGATACCATCTGCACGACCATCGGCGTGAATATTTCGCTCTTTTCCATGGGAGCTGCCATGCTCCTTCCTTCCTTGACATTCTTTTTTATATACTGTATGGTCTCCGACATCCTCATTGAACCCGAACTGCGCTCAGAGATCTCCAGGGCATAAAGGATAGGCACTCCGCTTTCTATCAAAATAGACATTGTCGTTGCAAAACGCTCAAGAAGCATGAACCGGTAAAATTCACCTACAACCGGAATTTTAAAACGGAAGTTCTCTATCATTCTGCTGACCACCGGCCGTTTACTAACATTTTTAACGACAAAGACCAGGACAACACACGAAATGACAAGAGTAAGGAAATGTTTTGTCAGTATAGTGCTGATCGCGATAAGCATCCTGGTAGCCAAAGGGAGCTCAACACCGAAAGAGGACAGCATCGTGGTAAAAGTCGGAACGATCTTGATAATAAAAAATAATACAGCCGAAACAGAGATCACCAGAAGAACTCCGGGATACATTAAAGCTGAAATTATTTTACGGCGAAAACTTGCGGATTCTTCAAGGTAATAAGCCAGTTTATCCAAGACCATCGGCAGGTTACCGCTGGCCTCGCCTGTCTCTACCAGATTTATCCATAACGGTGAAAAAATATCGGGATATTTTGCCAGGCAATCCCTGAAAGTTTTTCCGCCTTCCATATCCTTGCGTATCTGCGCGAGGATACTGAACAACTTTTTACTGTCAACCTGTTTTGAGATAACGTCAACAGACCTCAAGAGACTGACACCCGCGCTCAGAAGCATGGATAGCTGGCGTGAAAATATAACCAAGTCGCCCGTGCCTACGCCGCTGTGCGTAAACTGCTTGCGAGCGGCACTGGCTTCTTTCATAACCATCGGATCCTTTTTACCTACATCAAAAGGAATAATTGACGTTACGAACAGCCCTTTTCTCTGTAATTGCGCGACGACATCGTCCTGTCCCGGGCCTTCAATTATCCCGGTCTCTTTCTCTCCGTTGGACTTGCGCCCTATATAAGAAAATTTCGGCACTATTCCACCCCTATGGTAGCGCTCAAAGCCTCTTCCAATGAAGTGGTGCCATCCTGCACTTTCTTCATCCCGCTTTCATATAACGTCATCATACCTCTCTCACAAGCCACCTTCTTTAACTGCTGAGCGTTTACCCCGGCGACAATATGCTGGCGGACCTCATCATCGACAAACAAGACCTCTCCGATACACGTCCTTCCGCGGTAGCCGATATGGTTACATTTATCGCACCCCTTTGCCCGATATATAAGGTCCTGCCCCAGGTTAAAACGCTCCCTCTCTTCAGGAGAAGGCTCATATGCCTCTTTACACTCAGCGCACAGACGGCGCACAAGACGCTGAGCAACGATTAAAACAAGAGAAGGCATCAGCAGATACGGCTCAACACCGATATCTATCAGACGCGTAACAGCAGACGGCGCGTCATTAGTATGCAACGTGCTTAAAACAAGATGCCCTGTCAATGCTGAACGTACGCATATCTGGGCAGTCTCTAAGTCTCTGACCTCACCTACCATCATAATGTCAGGGTCCTGCCTTAAAAAAGACCTCAAAGCTGAAGCAAAAGTCAGACCTATCTCAGGCTTAATTTGCACCTGGTTAATGCCTTCCATGTGATACTCCACGGGATCTTCAACAGTAACAATGTTCTTCTTTGGGCTTTTTATCTCAGCTAAGGCAGCATATAGGCTTGTTGATTTACCGCTTCCGGTGGGGCCTGTCATAAAGACAAGCCCATAAGGCATAATGATCGCTTTACGGAACAACTCAAGCTGCTGCGGGACAAAACCCATCTTCGCCAAATCAAGAGAGATACCCTCTTTGTCAAGAATTCTCATAACTATCTTTTCGCCATAGATAGTAGGCATAACCGAGATCCTGAGATCAATACTGCGGCCCTCTATGCGTACAGTAAAACCGCCATCCTGGGGAAGCCGTTTTTCCGCGATATCAAGCTTGGATAATATTTTAATCCTTGAAGTTATGGGTAGATGCAGATGCTTTGCCGGAGGAGGAATTTCATGAAGCACGCCGTCAATTCTGTACCTAAGGCTTATCTTCTCTTTAAATGGTTCAATATGAATATCCGAAGCCCTCTCATCTATGGCCTGCTTAATGATCAGATCAACAAGCTTAACTACAGGCGCTTCTTCGGCACGGGCGATAAGCCGGTCAATACTCAGCTCTTCTGCTTCTGCCTCCGTAATAGACGACTCAAATTCATCCGTAGTTTTATAAGACTCCTTTACAGCGGCTTTCAATATATCTCTCTTGCCGTAAAAATCATCTATAGCCTTTAGTATCTCTGTCTTGGTGGCTATAACAGGATTTATCTCGCAATTCGTCATCTTTCGTAAATTATCTATCAAGATAACGTCTAACGGGTCTATTATCGCGCACGTAAGAGAATTCATGGTTTTTGATAGCGGCAGGACTAAATTCTTCAGGGCGAATTCCTTGGAAATAGCAATGTCTAAAGTCTGATCTGTCGCTGGCTTGAGCAATCCGGAACCGATAGATACATACGGCAGGTTCAACTGTTTACCAAGCGCGACGACTATATCCTCTTCGGTCGCGATACCCATCTTCAGAAGTATCTCACCTAGGCGGCCGCCTTCTTTCGCCTGGGCCTTTATCGCCTCGTCAAGCTGCGCCTGGGATATGATCCCTTCTTTGATCAGTATTTCACCTAACTTAAAATATGGCCTTCCCATTTACGATCAGTTCTCCCATCTTCCCAATACGTTGTCGATCTCTTCTCTTCTTGAAATAGCTCCGGATTGTTCTCTTACGGCAATAGATGAAGCCGAGGGAATAGGCGCCCGGGCAATAGCCACAGCGTCGATTCCGCCAATAATATGAGGCGTTATAAAAACTATCAGCTCTCTCTCCTCCACTGTTTTATTCTTATGCCTGAACAACAATCCCAATAACGGTATATCACCAAGCACAGGCATCTTCTTTATAGTTGTCTCATCGCTGTTTCTTATAAGGCCGCCCACAACTATTGTTTCACCATTCTTTACCATTAATGTACTCTGCGAAGACCTCACCTCAGGATCTTTATATGTAGTATCATGAAACGTGGCTCCGATCTTAGAGACAGAAACTGTCGGCTGAATAAACATGGTTACTGTCTGCGAAGTCGTATCTATCTGTGGAGTCACTTTAAGGCTGACACCGGTTAAAAAACGCTCTGCTTCGGTTGTGGTAGTGGCAGACCCTTCAGCAGACGAGGTAACCGTATTTTGTCCTATAGCCTCATTTGTCGCGATCTGTATCTCAGCCGTTTCATTAGTCATGGTTAATATTCTCGGGCGAGCCAGAAACTTAGTCTTGCTATCAGTCTTCAGGAAATCTAAAATAGCTGTAAATGCCGCTGAACTCAACGTACCATATGTAAAACTTCCTGGCCCGGGATTAGTTCCGGTCGCAAGGAAAGACGGAAACTTGCTCGTAGTAGAAGAACCCGTCAACTCCATAATAGTCGCGCTAGTATCTACCCCGACTTGGTCTATCACGGATTTAGACACATCAAGCATCTCCACTTCTATCATTACCTGAGGAGAAGGCACATCAAGGATAGAGATAACTCTCTCTATAATAGAAAACTGATCAGGGATGTCCGTAATTATAAGGCTGTTTGTGCGGATATCAGGGACCATCTTGCCGTTAGTTGTAAGAACAGCCTTGATAGCATCTTCAATATTGCTCGCGTCTTCTGATGCGCCAGTAGCAGTTGTTGCGCTGGTACTTGACCCCTGCGTTGCAAACAAACTGGTAGCGCCGCTGGCTATAGCGCTTTCAATCTTGGAACCCTTGAGCCGCGCGTGCTTCAACTGAAAAACTTTGGTTATGATGTCTATATCGGGCTTTCCTGACTCTTTTACTACAAAAACATTCCCTCCCGATTCAAGCTCATACCTGAGATTATTCGCGGACATTATTTTATTCAGGGCTTCCTGCAGAGGAACGTTGTCCAGATAAAGCGTCACAGTTCTGTCCTGGATAGACTGAGAGGCTATAAAATTCAAGCCAGCCTGTTCAGAAAAGATCTTCAGAATATTCTTAAGGCTGGCATCCTTAAAATCCATTGATACTTTGCGGTATGATTCTTTGGCTATCAGGTCATCTCCGGTTACAAAACTAAAATCGGACGCGCTGATCAATGACGCGAAAGAAAAATACGCGAAAGCCAAACAAAATAAAAAATGGAAAGAGTTCCTGAAACACGAAGGAACAAATCTCATTGCTTGCCTCCTTTATCCGCAACCGATGAACCATCTCTATTCAATAAATACTTTTTATTATTATACCCGAAAAGTATTCCTTTTTTACTAATATTTAATATTTTTGCGCCATCCAATTCATCTCCGACACCGTAAACATTATCATTTATTATGGCTTTCGGCGCTGCCTGCCCCCAGAC
>CAYSCK010000001.1:0-41143 GCA_964429525.1 uncultured Planctomycetia bacterium | reverse complement strand
CTTCAGTTAATGCCGCAGGAGACACAATTGCCATAACATTTTCCGAGGCAATGGATGCCACAACCATTACCAACGCGATATTGCAGGCGGATACAAATATTACCTTGAATTACGCAAACGATACATTTAATAGCGGACAGGTGCCTATAACCATTGCCAATGCAATAGTGGCTTGGAGCTTTGGCAATACCGTAGCTACCATAACTCTGAATGAGGCGACTGACAGCGCTTATATCCCCGACGGAAAATATGTTGCCGTAAGCTTTGGCAGTAACATAGTAAAGGATTTAGCGGGAAACAGCGTAACTTCCGCCAGATACTATGATAGTTCTGCGGTAAACAAAGAGGTAATTGCGCCGACAATAGGCGTAACTGCCCAGTATATGGCATTAGGAGATGATACAGTTACCATAACATCAAATGAGGTTTTCAGCGGAGTAGCTCAGACTCTTACTAACTGGACAGTTTATTATGATGATGATGCGACAGCCGGAGGCGAGACTCTGATTACCACCACCAATGCTTCTATATCCTCTTTGGATTCCACCAAGAAGATTGTAATTATAACTTTAAATGAGGCAAGTGACGGCGCGTATCTTCCCAATGGAAAATATATTAAGGTAGTCCCTAATTTCACTAATATCAGGGATTTGGTGGGTAATACCGGCGTGGCCGCGGCTTGGACAGTTGCTGCGATTGGCGGCGATACAGTTGCTCCCACATTCACCGTGGCTGCCGCCTCTGTGAATAACGCCGGAGATACTATTACCCTTACTTTTAATGAGGTAATGGATATTACTACCTTAACTAACGCTAAATTACAGGATAGCGGCAATCCTGTTGTCAGGTTAGATTATTCTGATAATGGCGGCGGTATAAGCGTGGTGCCGATTACGCTTAGCAATGCCACTGTTTCCTGGAACAGCACGAAGAAGATTGCAACAATTACTTTGAATGAGGCAACTGATGGTGCTTATATCCCGGATAATAAATTTATCGGCGTATTACCAAGCTCAGGATTACTCAAAGACCTTGCCGGCAATGCCGCGGCGCCGACAGAGATTTATACATCAAACGCAGTGTCTAAAGAGACTATCTCTCCGGTTATTTCCTCCACCGCGCCCGCCGCCTCAACAAAGGTAAATAATACAAGGGTGAGTTATACGCTCTCTGAAATTTGCGCCTCAGGCACAATTACCTGGACCAGGACAGGCGGCGCGGCAGACGCCGGCTCGCCGCACGCCCAAGCCCTGACAGGTTTAGAGTTGAGCGCCGGCGCCCACTCCGGCATAATCCTAACCAATGCTCCTTCTCTGGCAGACGGCGCGATATATACTATTCAATTTGCGGCTACAGACTTCGCGGGTAATACAGCTATCACAGTGTCTAACACCAGCGTTACATATGATACTACCTCTCCGTTTACTAACTCTGTAAGCGTGGCTTCAAGCAACAGCACTCCTACTCTGGCCAAGGCAGGGGATACAATAACATATACCATTACCTATAATGAAGTAGTTACGGCTTCGGTTACCAGCGCCTCTACAGCAAACAACATCGCAACAGCAGTAACCAGTGATGCCTCTGCGTCAAGCTCTTCAGGTGACACTATTGTCTTTACAGTCGCGTCAGGCGACACAGGCGCAGTTACACCGAATAATATAAACTTTACTATTACCGACGCTGCAAGCAATTCTACGGCGATTACGAGTTTAGGCTCGATTACAGGTTCTGTCACCGCGGATACAACTCTGCCTACGGTAACAATAACCGCAACGCCGTCTAATACTAACGGCGCTCTTGCCGCGGGGGGCCTGACGTTGTCGCTTCTTTTCAGCGAAACCATGAAGACTTCGGTTACTCCCACAGTAACGTATGATCCTGTTGGCTCAATACCTGCCCAGCCTTGCACAGGAGGGACATGGTCAACTACGACAAACACCAATGATACTTATACTGTGCACAATGACAATGCGATTACAGCCTCTACAGGAGACGGCGCAGCTGTGATAAGCGTAACCAATGCGCGGGATTTGGCAGGCAATGTTATGGCTGCTGATACAAATGATACCTTTACCATACTTACTACCGTGCTTGAGATAACCGGCCTTAGCAACCCCGCAATCGCAGGCACAGCAGGCAATATCATCGTTACCATTAGAGACACAGACGGGAACATCCGCACGACTTATACCGGGACAGTTGCCTTTACTTCAACGGACCCAAGCGCCACCTTGCCTTCAAATTATACATTTATCACAAGCGATGCGGGAACGCGCACGTTTACCAACGGGCTGACTTTCAAGACCAGCGGAACGCGCAGCGTTACGGTTACTGATACGGTTAGTCCTATTGTTACCGACACTGAGTCTGTTACGGTTAATTCCGGGACCACGAGTTCTCTTGTCTTAACCTCGCCGGCGGATATAACTGCCGGCGGCGCAAGGGCCGCCTATACTGTTACAAGGTATGACGTCTACGGCAACCTTCAGACCGTCGGTTCAGAAACCTTTTACCTCACCACAAACTCTACAGGTATAGCAGCGGCTTTTAAGAGCGCCGCTGTCTTAGGCAGTAACATTACTACGGTAACAACATTAGGCGGCCAGAGCTCTGCCAACTTCTGGTATTATGATGAAAAGGCAGGCAGTTGGACAATTACTGTTTCCGACGCCGTCCCCGCGGACGGCACAGACGGCGTAGATGATGCAACAGACGCCTTGACCGTCTCGCCTGCGACTGCGAGCAAATATAAGGTGACTTCATCCGATTCAGCGCTGACTGCAGGCGGAAGCACAACCATTACGATTACAGCCCATGATGCGTATAACAATGTTGTAACCGCCTACGGCGGCGCAAGCCCCGGGCAGTCAAAGAGTATTTATTTCACCGGAGCAAACGCGTCCAGCAGCCCTGTTACTGCTCCGACATGCGCGAACAACGTGGGTACGCTTGTCGAGTTCGGCGATGAAACCATACTTACCTTTATAAACGGCGTAGCAAGTACCTCGATGACGCTTTATAAAGCAGAAGGCGCGGCCATTAAAGCGCACAATGCCAATCCTGCAACCGGCACTCCCACAATTACCACCGCAGGCGCGGATGACCTGGAGATTTTAGTCAATGGTGGAACTGCCAGTGCATTATCCTGGTATATTCAGCCAGAGGCCAAAGCTGTAGCGAATGCTCCGTGGAAGGCATTTGCCGTCAGTGTAAGCGATAACTACGGCAATGTTTCTCCGAGTTCTGCCAGTATTACTATTACTCCTAGCGCCGGGATAACCACTTCTTCTTCCAGCACGAACGCGGTAACTGCCTCTTCAGGTGTTGCCACCTTTAATAATTTTGCGGTTTATTCTACTGCCGGGACCTATCCGGTGATAGTTACTCTGACCGCGGCCGCCGGTTCTACCGTAAGCAGCGCATCAAGCACAGTTACTTTAGTGGAAAAATACAGCATTACCTTGAATGTAAAAGATTCTGTAACCCTGGGCAGTTTAACCAATGTGTCCCTGACGATTACAGATAGCAATGGCAATGTCGTAACCGTGCCTACGCACAGCAGTCCATGGACAGGAAACAGCCCGTTTAAAGACAATTTTAATCTTCCTTATGGAATATATTCCATCTCTCTGGAAAAAGAGACGTATGTGCCTACAACAATAGATTTGACAGCGGATGCCACGCAGGATGGCGTGGATAGCGTCTATAACAATGATATTACCTGGAATACGCTGATGACTTCTATTGCCGAATCCTTGGCAGATTATAAGGTCATTGCTGATTTTATGTATGATGAAATCAATAATGTATTGAATATAACCCAGCGCTTGGAGAGAAGAGGCCAGCAGAAAATATCAGATGGTATAAATAACTTAGGCATCGCCACCATAGAAGTATATGATGGAGAGACTCTTATCGGCACATTAACAGATACAACAGCCGACGCCCAGGGTAATTATTGGTTTAGTGTTTCCAACGCGACCAGCGCTGCGCCCAGCGGTTTTACCAAAGCCTTTGAAGCAGGAAAGACTTATTATGCAAAATGCAGAGTCGGCTATGGCGGCGCCAGCGGCACCACGACGACCTATGCTGCCGGCACCACATTTACGATAACGGTATCACAAACGCTTACTGCGTTGACTAATCAGATAGCGGGGATTAGCGCGGCTGTGGCTACCGAGGTTGCCGGCATCAAGGCAACAGTTGCGTCTGAGGTCGGGGCAGCCACGCAGACATTGGGCACTCAGATAGGAACGGTCAAGACAGAGACAGCCAAGATCCTGACAGCCGCCGAGACCACGATACCGGGCGCTTTGGAGACTATGCAGAAGACAGGGATATTGAACCGGGAATCTATCGTAATGCTTGGTTCAACGATAAGTATAATGTTCCGCACATATCCTGGGCTTGTGCCGACCATTACAGTCTATGATCCTGATAACGCGATGCGCGTAGCTGAGGCTCCGATGTCAGAGATATCGTCGGGTCTATACGGTTATGATGTTATGTTCGCATCAGGATGGCCGCGCGGGGATTATACTATAGTCTGTTCTGAAGCCTCGTATGGCGTCAAGGATGCCATAGTTATAAGCGCCAAGTCAACCGATATAGAGAATGTTTCAGGCGATATCAACGCGGTCCTGGGAAGCGTTACTCCTGTGCGCGATATGAAGTCCAAGATAGACGCATTCTCGTCAGCGTTTAATATCATAGAAGATAATATTACAAAAGCTGCCGAGGCTTTGGCAGGGGTCAAGGCAGGCACGTCCGATGCTACAGCAGCCGCCAACCAGATCAACTCGGTATTTGATAATCTCAAAGAGATGAGCGCGAAAATACATGAGCTGGGCGCGACCATGGGCTATGACCTGGAGAAGCTCTATGACGTCAACGAGGAACGTTCCAAAGACCTTAACTATATCCGCAACAAGACGCAGGAGCTCAAAGCGCTTATGCTTTTGAGCCAGCAGATGATGGAAGGCACTGCGAAAGAAGAGCCCGTTGTCCAGACGTGGTTTGAGTTTAGATAAAATCAGGTTTCAGGCAACAGGGATCGGTTAGCGGCGAACGGTTAGCGGTTATCGGTTGAAGACAGAATGATAAAAAGTTATAAAGATCTGGATGTTTGGAAAAAAGCTATTGAATTAGTTGAAGAAATTTATGTAGCCACTCGAAAATTCCCTAAAGAAGAATTATATGGTATTATTAATCAGATGCGAAGGTCGGCTATTTCTATACCGTCCAACATCGCTGAAGGAAAGACTCGACAACACGTCAATGAGTATGTACAATTTCTATATATAGCCTTGGGCTCTTGTGCTGAATTGGAGACTCAGGTTATCATTGCAAGTAAGCTTGGATATTTGATCGGTAAGCAAGCGGAAACAATTTTAGAAAAGATTGATCATGTCGCCAGAATGGCGAGGAATTTAGTCAAGAGTTTGCGCTAACCGCAAACCGATAACCGAAAACCTGCTTATTTATGAAAAACCTCAAGTTAAAGATTACACTGCTAGCATTGCTCCTGTGTATGGCGTATGTGTCCGATGCCATGGCAAACATCGTCGTGCGCGCTGTAGTCGTCAATCCTTCCCCGACCCAGAAAAAGAGGGTGCCGTTCAAATCATTCCTTCCCAAAGAGATAAAACCCGAGAATATTATAGATGCCGGTGACTTGGAGATAGCCTATGATCCCAAGGAAGGCGCCTACTATGTCTATAAAGATTTTGAGCTTGAGCCCAAAGACGCTATAACCATTGAGATTGAGATGGAGGATGTCTGGAAGATCCCCCAGGAAGAGATCACGTCTTTAAGGAATGAGGCGCTAAACCTTACCAAGGTCCTTGCGAATACGGACTATTATGACCGTGCCGCCTATCTGAAGAACAGCATTGAAAGCAAGCTGAACCAGGTTGAGCGCACCCAGACCATACAGAACCCAAATCCCGGCGGGTATATCTCTGATTACAGGGAGAACCTG
This sequence comes from uncultured Planctomycetia bacterium, assembly GCA_964429525.1. Taxonomy (GTDB): domain Bacteria; phylum Omnitrophota; class Gorgyraeia; order Velamenicoccales; family Velamenicoccaceae; genus CAYSCK01. The sequence goes on along the minus strand of CAYSCK010000001.1, from coordinate 35,160 downwards.
AAGCTTATTGAATCCGTGAAGTCTGATCTTGCCGCGGCAAAGTCTCTGGTGGTTGAAGCAAAGAGTATCGCCCCTATGCTGACATGGAAGCTTATCATAGGCATACTTGTCTTCCTGGGTATACTGGGCCTCATATTTTTTATCGTCTGGCAAAGGCAGATCAAGTCTCTTGCCGAGATAACTGATGATTATGTCCCTGATAAGCCAAGCGGCGCGCAAGGCCGGCAGGACGAAGGCGAGCGCAGGCAGGCAAGGGAAGAAAAGAAGTCCGCAATATCCGATATCGAAGACCGCCTCAAGAACAATTCTTAAACTACATTTTCAAAAATGACACACTTTGTGCCTGGCTCGTTTTGTGTCAATTATTTTTTTGTATGATAAGCGGTATTGTGTTATATTTATAACATCGTAATGTATGCTTAAATGGAGGAGATAGAATGTTTAGAAGATCAGTTGTGTATGCAAGTTGTCTGATGTTTACCATGGCGGTGTTTGCTGCAGGTTGCGAGACTATGGGAGAAAACACCAAGACCGGAGCCTTGGGTGGAGCTTTGGTAGGCTCTATCGCAGGTGGAGTAATAGGCCATCAGGGCGCTCATGGTGTTGAAGGCGCTCTTATCGGAGGCACTGTCGGCGCGTTAGGCGGAGGCATGATTGGCAGCTCTATTGATAAGAAACGCACAAAAGAAGAGATCGTATCCAGCAAGGAAAAGCTCGGTATCTCCGACGTTATTATTTTGGCTAAATCAGGCATGACAGACGACGCTATTATCGCCAAGATAGCTGAAACCGGTTCAATTTATAACCTTTCAGTTGAGGAGATAAACGTCCTGCAAAAAGAGGGCGTCTCTACCCGCGTTGTCAATTACATGATGGCAACATCAAAGAAGTAAGAGAAGGGGTAGTAATTTGTTGCAACATTTCAGGTCTGGACAGAAACGTTGCAACAAAATTTAAAGAGTAGGCTATATTGCAAGATGACCCCTTGATTAAGCGCCGGTAAAATTTCCTTTTGGATATTTTCCTCGGCAATCTTCGGGGTTGCTTTTGTAGAGAATAGAAACCTGTAATAGCAAAAGCAAGGAGGTACACATGACGCATAGACCCAGGTACTTTTTAAGGGCCATAGCTCATTGTAAAGAGGGCTGTAGTCTTGGCCTATTCACAGGTCATTATTATTACTAAGGTTGTATTGGCTTTTGAATAGGCGTAGTTCGTTTTGAGCTTAATGCAACAAACAGACCTGGTCTGTTTGTTGCATTAAGCAATAGGTTCCGGGGTTGCTTTTGAGAGGAAATGGGATCTGTCCCTTACGTAAGCGTTGACTCCTTGCTTAAACATGTGAAAATTCTCTTACGATAATTTTCAAATAAGCTTCGGAGTTACTTTTGAGAAGAATAGAAACCTAAAATAGGCAAAAGTAAGGAGCAAGTATGAGGGTAAACATAGATAAAAAGGGGAATATCTTCATAACTGATTTTAGCCCTGTTCAGGCGTATAAAATAGCCATACACATGGAGAACGACGGCATTGATTTTTATAATGAGATTTTGGCAGGTGTAAAGGATGAGGACGCGCGCCACGAGATAGATTTTCTGATAGAAGAAGAAAAAAAGCATCTGACGACTTTTACAGGGCTTTTGGGCGGCATAAAAGAGGTTTCCGGAGATGATTTTGAAGAAGACGATATAGTTGATTATATGAGATCCAGGGTCTTTGACGTATCGCAGGAGAAGGGAGATGCTTTGAAGATGGATCATCGTCATACCGCCCTTGAAGAAGCTTTGGATATGGAGAGGCGTTCAATTATTTTTTATGAGGGATGCCTCTCGCATGCAAAAGAGGATGATGCAAAGAGAGCTTTTAGGAAAATTCTTGAAGAAGAAAGAAACCATCTAAAAAAATTTGCTGAATTATTGCGCATCAAGTGTATAAATTCGCAAAAAGGATGCCTGCTTTAAAAAATTTGCATATCGGAAGATAAAAAATATAGAGGCAAAACGTATGTGCGGAATAGTAGGTTTTATCGGTAATGAAGAAGCGCTACCGGTTCTGATATCCGGCTTAAAAAGGCTTGAATACCGCGGTTATGATTCGGCAGGGGTAGCGGTATTATCAGGCGGGAAGATACATGTGCGTAAGACCCCGGGCAAGATCGACGACCTTGCCGCAATAATAAATAAAAAACCCTTGCCTCATGCTGTGACGGGTATTGCTCATACGCGTTGGGCAACGCATGGCGCGCCTAATGAGGTTAATTCACATCCCCACTTAAGCTGTGACAAAAAGATCTCCGTAGTGCATAACGGCATAATAGAAAATTATCTGAAACTTAAAAACGCGCTTATCAAGGAAGGCCACAGGTTTGTCTCACAGACTGATACAGAAGTGCTGGCCCATCTGATAGAGAAATATTATAAAGATGACCTTAAGGGCGCCTTGATCAAGGCCTTAAAACAGGTTGATGGCAGTTTTGCTGTCGCGGTAATATGCAGCGACGAGCCTGATAAGATAGTGGCTGCCCGCAAAGACAGCCCGTTGATAGTCGCGGAAGACGCCGGAGGAAGGTTTATCGCGTCCGATGTGCCGGCTATCCTGGAGCGCGCCAAACGGGTAGTTTACCTCAAAGACAGGGAAGTGGCGGTATTGACGAATGACAGTATTGAGATTTACGATCTTAATAATAAAAAGCTGGCGGTTAAATTTGATCGGGTGGCAATGGATGCCGAGAGCGCGCAGAAAGGCGGATTCCCGCATTTTATGCTAAAGGAGATCCATGAACAGCCCGGAGTATTAAGAAGGCTTTTATCCGGCGGGCTCAAGGATATAAGGAATTTTTCTTTTCCAAAAAATATAAAGAATGTCGTCATAGTAGCCTGCGGCACCGCTTATCACGCGGGCCTTGTCGGCAAATATGTCATAGAATCTTTAGTCCGTCTGCCTGTTTGGGTTGATTTTTCGTCGGAGTTCAGGTATCGCAATCCTATAATTTCTAAAGATTCGCTTGTTATCGCGGTCAGCCAGTCGGGCGAGACCGCAGATACTTTAGCGGCTGCCCGTGAAGCGAAGAAAAAAGGCGCGCGTATAATTTCAATATGCAATGTCGTAGGTTCAAGCCTTACGCGTGAATCTGATAAGGTGTTTTATACTATGGCAGGCCCTGAAATAGGCGTTGCCTCAACCAAGGCGTATACCGCGCAGCTGGCTGTTTTTTATATGCTGGGCCTTGAATTGGGAAAGAGCAGGCGGTGTTTAAGCGCGGCTTTTTATAAGAAGGCGTATTCTGTGCTGAACCGCATTCCCGCGCTCCAGGAAGATATATTAAAGACAAAAAATAATATGATGCGCGTAGCCAAAAAGCATCATCATTTTGGAAGCTTTCTTTTCCTCGGCAGGAATGTCAATTTTCCCACAGCTCTTGAAGGGGCGCTTAAGCTCAAGGAGATATCCTATATACCGGCTGAAGGTTATGCCGCAGGAGAGATGAAGCATGGCCCTATCGCCCTCATAGACGAATACAGGGCGGTTGTGTGCGTCGCTGTTGATTCGCCGATATACGATAAGATGATCTCAAATATCCAGGAGATAAAGGCGCGTTCCGGCAAGCTGATCGCGATAGCGTCCCAGGGGAATGTCTCAATAAAAAATCATGTTCAGGAAGTCGCCTATATCCCGAAATGCGATGAATTCTTCTCGCCCCTTTTGGCTGTCCTGCCTCTGCAGCTGTTAGCCTATTACATAGCTGTTGCCCGTGGCTGTAATGTGGATCAGCCTAGGAATCTCGCCAAATCGGTTACGGTAGAATGAAAATTATAGCAGAATCTTTAACGCTGAAAGAACTGAGCAATATGGCCTTGAACATTTTTGGAAATATGGTCAAGGCCGTTGTTGATGTTGAGAGCGGTTTACTGGCAGTTGACGCAGAACTTCATTCCGACCTGGAAGCGCTACTTTTGGAAAACGGGTCAAAACAAAAAAACTTGTGGGGGATCAATCTTTATCCGGATATGGAGAAAAACGAATTTGTTGAATTTGATTCTTTGATCAATATCCGTCCATCCCAGGAAAATAGAAGCCGCGGCGTGGAGAATGAAGCTACGCGTAATAAGATAATCGGGATTATTGAGGTGAGGATAAAAAGATGAATTACCAGCACAAAGATTTAGCCGAAGGGCGCTGGGCAATTATGCCATTTTTGAATCAGATGGCAAATATCGGAAGCGAAGTTGAAAGAGCCTTGAGCTGGAAGAAAAAAAATAACGCGTCTTATTGTCAACAGGCTTTTGAGCGCGCTCTTGAGTTGGTTGATCTGACCGTAGAAAGCGCTTCAAAGCCTTCTTATTTCAGAGAGCTTTTGCGTATGCGTGAAGCGATGGCGGATTATTTTCAGGGACAAAATCAATTCAGGTCCAGCGATAAGGAATGGAGGGAATACTTCCTTCATTTTAGCTGTGCAGCCCGCAAGAATCATTAAATGTCGGCTTTACAAAATATCTTTTTTCTAACATAGTCAATCCTATTAATCCAATAACTCTATAACGATGTTGTATGTCGTCTCTACTCCTATCGGGAACCTCGGCGATATTACTTATCGCGCTGTTGAGGTTCTAAAGTCTGTTGATCTTATCGCCTGCGAAGACACCAGGAAGACAAGAATTCTGACCGCGGCGTATGGAATATCCACGCATCTCACCAGTTACTACGAGTATAACAAGGTTTCTAAAGGTGATTATCTTTTAAGGCTTTTAAAGGAAGGCAGGAGTGTTGCCCTGGTTTCAGACGCGGGCACGCCAGGGATAAGCGACCCCGGATATAGCCTTATCAGGTCAGTTTTGGATGCGGGCATTAAAGTTGTATCAATACCCGGCCCTACCGCCCTGATCAGCGCCCTTTCGCTGAGCGGTTTTCCGACACATAACTTCTTTTTTGAAGGGTTCTTGCCTGTTAAATCCGGCGCCCGCAAAAAAAGGCTCAAATGGCTTAAAAGCCTTGAAACAACCATAGTTGTCTACGAATCCCCTCACAGGTTGCTCAAGACTCTGGTCGATATGCGCGAATCTTTAGGAGACTCGAAAGTGGCTATTGCGCGGGAGGTTACAAAAAAATTTGAGGAAATAATTCAGGGATCCATAGATGAACTAATAGAGAAATATACTTCTGCAAAGCCGCGAGGAGAGTTTGTCATCATATTCTAAGCCTACCCTTATTGAACGAGGCGAAGCCTCGGCCCAGATCGGCGAGGCTTCGCCTCGTATAATTTTGTTGTTAAGCCTGTTTTTTGTCCTGCCTCTGTTGCCGTATCTTGTAACGGCCCTGCGCCTTCATTATACCGCTTATAATAACTCTTCGGATACCTTCATATATTTTGATATAGCCCGCAATTTTGCCCAGGGCCGCGGCCTTGTATTGTCGTTTAATCCGTACCAATACTGGGAGAGCGTTTTTTATCCGGCCATGCCTTTTGTGCATGTTGGTTTCTCAATATTTTTGAGTTTACTTTATTTTTTCCTGCCGTCAATCCAGAAGCTTATTTATTTTAATTTTATTTTTGCTTTTATAAACACCTGGCTTATTTATCTTATCGTTAAAAAGATCTTTAGTGACCGCGCGCTTGCTGCCTGGGTCGGTTGTATTCTCGCGGCTTCTGTCTCTATGGAGATAACTCTTCTGAGGCTTCTGACAGAACAGCTGAGCCTTTTTGTCACGCTTGTATCGATATGCCTTTTTGTCTCAAAGGAGGAATTAAATCGTAGAGATCTTTTTGTGATAGGGGTCCTTTTAGGGATAGGGTTTTTGATACGCGCTTCATCCATTGTCTACCCATTAGCTTTTTTTCTTGCCGTGTTTTTCGCGAGAAAGCGGCCGGCTTTCAAGCTCGCCGAGTTTTCGTTGATACTGTGGCCTTTGGTTATCGCCGTATCATATGCCGCTCTGATATATCTGCGTTATGGCGCCATGTTCCCGGAGTATCCAAAAGCGTTTCATAATTATTACACAGCTACTTTTATCACAGGCGGAGGTTTTTTCGCCCAGCAGCCGGTGATCAGGGCTGTAATGAAAAATAGCCTTGATACTGTGTATTTTCTGAATATGCGCGATATGTTCCTCGTGCTTTTTTGTATTGTTCGTGTCCTGTTATTTTTTGCCATTGCAAGGTTCTTTAATATATTTAAAACCAGGAAAAAAGATGAATTGCTTTTGTTCTGGTTGAGTTTCGTTGCCGCGGTATCCACCCTGTTGTTTTATCGTTATAATATTGTGGCTGAATTTCAGTGGACGCGTTTTCTTTTATTGCCTGTTGTATGCCTTCTTGCTTTGGGCGCTGCCGGCCTGCGCGATACTGCTCAAAGGTTTTTGCCTAAAACGCGCAGGTTGTTTTTTCATATGGTTCTCTTTATTATCTTTGTTTCAAATTTTTATCAGTCTTGGCGCGTCCTGGAAGTCTATTGGAAGAAAGACGAGGCGCGTGAGTGGGTAGCAAGCCTTGATACGGTGTACCAGTGGGTGAGGGTTAACATTGCGCCGGCTGATACGGTTGCTGTCTCGCTATTTCTTTTAGGCAGGGTCTATCTTGAAAGGCCTACAGTAATATTGCCCCAGCATAAAGCTTTAAATTTTGAAAATTTAAGGAATTTTCTATTAATTTATAAGCCAAAGGCCGTGATCTTTGAAAATACCATGCCTTTGAGGTTTGAGCTTGATCTCGCACGTTTTGGGTATAAAAAGGCTGTCTCTTCACCTTTAGGCGGGGTTTTTTGGGTCTTTGTGCCTTCTGCCTCTTGACAAAGCAGTGTTTAGGTGTTATATTTTCTGAAATCCTTTAAGCTGGTTCTTGAGAAACTGGCAAGGTAAGTGAGATATGAAACCGAATTTTAATAAAAAATCTATTTGCCTCGGCGTTTTAACGCCGGGGTCTTTTTTTATAAAAACGATTACACAGATTATAAATCATTTTGTATGAAAAAGAGGGGAACGTGTCCATGAGAGAGAAAGCCCGGATAATGGATGAGAGCGGTCTTCAGCGCACGCTGGCGCGTATAGCGCATGAGGTGCTTGAAAAAAATAAAGGTACTGAAGATCTTGTGATAATCGGAGTGCGTACGCACGGCGCGTTTTTGGCAGAGAGGCTCGCAAATATGATAGAGAAGTTTGACGGCCGCAGGCCTCCTGTCGGGATACTGGATATAACACTTTACCGTGACGATCTAAGTTCCATAGCGCAGCAGCCGGTGGTCCATAAGACGGAGATAGATTTTGATATTCAGGATAAGAAGGTCATTCTTGTTGATGACGTGCTCTACACGGGGCGCACCATCCGAGCCGCGCTTGATGAGATAGTTGATTTCGGGAGGCCGCAATTTATCCAGCTTGCCGTTTTGATAGACCGCGGCCACCGCGAGCTGCCCATACGCGCCGATTACGTCGGAAAAAATATCCCTACTTCGCCCAAAGAGACCATAGAAGTCCGCCTTGAGGAGTCGGAAGGCAAAGATGAGGTTATAGTCCTGGAGAGCAATGACTAAAAATCTTAATTGGACAAGAAAAGACCTTCTGGGTTTGGCTGAATTATCGCGTGATGAGATTGAGCTTCTCCTGGCAACTACGGAATCATTTAAAGAAGTGATAAGCCGCGAGATAAAGAAGGTGCCTACCCTGCGCGGAAGGACCGTCGTTAATCTTTTTTACGAACCTTCAACCCGTACCCGTGTTTCTTTTGAAATAGCGGCAAAGAGATTGTCGGCCGATGTTATAAATATCGCGACAGATTCATCCAGCGTGCGCAAAGGCGAAACGCTGATAGACACAGGGAAAAATATTGAGGCCCTGAATGTTGATATTATAATCATGCGGCATAATTGTTCAGGGGCCGCTGTCATGTTGTCTAAGAACCTTAAGGCAAGCATCATCAATGCCGGGGATGGCTGGCATGAGCATCCGACGCAGGCTTTGCTTGATATGTTCACCTTGAAAGAGAAGCTGGGCAGGCTTGAAGGGCTTAATGTCGCGATAGTAGGAGACATAGCTCATTCCCGCGTCGCGCGTTCAAATATATGGGGCCTGACCAAGCTTGGGGCGCGCCTTACTGTATGCGCGCCAGCCATGCTTATCCCGCCGGGCATTGAAGAGCTCGGCGTGGCAGTTACGTGCGATATCGACCAGGCGCTTGAAAACGCGGATGCTGTGAATGTTTTGCGCATGCAATTTGAGCGCGATACGGAAAACGCGTTTCCGAAGCAATTGGAGTATTTCAAAAATTTTGGTATTACGTCAGAGAGGCTTAAGAAAGCCAAGAAAAATATTATTATCATGCATCCCGGCCCCATAAACCGCGGCATAGAGATGTCGAGCGAGGTGGCTGACGGGACCAATTCTGTTATTCTTGACCAGGTGACTAACGGTATTGCCGTCAGGATGGCGGCATTATTTCTGGTGTCGCAGGCAAATGATAATATCCGAAAGACATCTTCGGTAAGACGCGCAAGCCATACAGCAGGTAAAAAAATATGAAAATTCTGATAAAAAACGCAAGGGTTGTTGATCCTGCTAATAATATAGACGGTGTTCTGGATATACTTATTGATGGATCGCGCGTGGCCAAGGTTTCAAAAGATATACAGGCAGACGGCGCTGAGGTAATAGACGCTTCAGGCAGGATCGTATTGCCGGGGCTGGTTGACATGCATGTGCATTTGCGTGAACCCGGCCGAGAGGACAAAGAGACAGTTGAGACAGGTACGCGCGCGGCGCTTGCAGGCGGAATAACATCGGTTCTTGCCATGCCCAACACAACGCCTGCCATGGATTCAGCCGAGAATATAAAATTTTTTAAAAGCATAGTTGCAAGGAGTGCTAAAGCCAACGTATTTATCGCGGGGGCTATTACAAAAGCTCGTCGTGGAGATGAAGTTGTCCTTGTTGAGCCGCTGAAAAAAGAGGGTGTTCTGGCGATAACCGATGACGGCAGTTCTGTTGACCGTGATGATATTATGCTTTCCGCTATGCAGCAGGCCGCTTGCGCGGGTATAGTTGTAATATGCCATTGCGAAGATAAGGCTCTGGCCAATCAGGGAGTAATGAATCTTGGCGTTATGTCAACTATCCTCGGGCTTCGCGGCATAGCCGCTGAATCCGAATACAAGAGGGTGGAAAGGGATATAGAGCTTGCCAAAAAAAGCAAGGCCCGTATACATATCGCGCACGTAAGTTGCAGGAGATCCGTTGAGCTGATAGCTAAGGCAAAAAAAGACGGTGTTGTTGTTTCAGCTGAGACAGCTCCGCACTATTTCGCCTTAACAGACGATGACCTGACGGGATATGATACTAATCTTAAGATGAATCCGCCTCTGCGCTCAAAAGACGACCGCCTTGCCATAAGAAATGGCTTGAGAGACTCTACAATAGATGTGATTGCTTCAGACCACGCGCCTCATACCGAGAATGAAAAAGAGATAGAATTTGACCGCGCCGAGTTCGGTGTAATAGGCCTGGAGACTGAACTTGCTGTCGCGATAACAGAACTTATTAATACCGGCATATTAGATTGGTCTCAGCTTGTCGCGAAGCTGTCTCTTAATCCTTCAAGAATTCTCGGGATCGCAAAGGGTACGCTGGGTGTAGGCTCGGAGGCGGATATCATTATCGTTGACGCGCAGAGAGAATGGAAGGTATCGGCGGAGAATTTTAAATCAAAGTCCAAGAATTCCGCTTTTATCGGTCGCCAGCTTAAAGGCGCGGTAGAATATGTAATTCTTGCGGGAAAGATAGCGTATAAAAGAATGGTTGCCGCGTGATAGCGGCGTAAAGGATTACGCGCCTGTAGCTGTAACGCCTGCCTGCCGGCAGGCAGGGATAGCAGCAGAGATTTTAAAAGAATGGTTGCCGCGTGATAGCGGCGTAAAGGATTACGCGCCTGTAGCGCAACGGATAGCGCACTAGCCTCCGGAGCTGGTGGTGACAGTTCGATTCTGTCCAGGCGCATATATTAGTTGATAGTCCATAGTCTTGTGGTCGATGGTCAATGGTAAAAGACGATGAAGATAAAAGATAGAAGAGAGAAGATGGATGATTCAAGGGCAAGTGCCGGGAAAGCAAAATTTGCCGGATGGTTTCTGCTTTCTGTTCTCTGTATTCTGTTTTTGGTATTCGGCCCTTTGACAGTTTTCGCTGACGCTGTTTATTTGAAGAACGGCAAAGTTATGAAGGGCCGCATAGTGGAAAAGACAGAAAATTATATTGTTTTAAGGATAGGCGATGGCGAGTCCGCGGTAGACAGCACAATATTCCCGGAGGATATTTTAAGGATAGAGGCGCAGGAGGAATATTCTAAGAAGGAATCGCTCATAACTGAGCAGATCGAAAAAACAGGTATTTTTAAAAAAGCCGCTACAGAAGAATCGCTTTTTTCCAAGTTCAGGCCTGTCGGTGATTATGGCGCTTCTGATATCCGCAGTATGGTTCTTCAGAGCCGCAGTATCTCTGCCGCAAAATCATCCGGCGGAGCTGGAACAGAAGAAGCGCGGCCTGAGGTTTTAGCGGCTGTTGCTAAAAGCGGCAGCGGGAGCTTAAGCGGTGTTATCAGGCTGCCGCAAGACTGGAAGAAGAATGGTACGTTGTACGTTTATCTTATGGAAAAAAGCGCCGGCAGGGGTTTTGTGTCAACCGGGGATATGATCTACGAGAAGATAGCCCCTGATAATATCGTGGATAGAATGGTGCGCTATACCATAAGCGGTGTTCCTTCGGGCGAATACAGTGTCTTCGCGCTGTGGGATATCTCTAAGCCTCTAGTTGAAGAGAGGATGCTCAAGGGTGGCAAGGCATTGATCAATCTCGGGCTTAAAGGAGATTATGTGGGGGCATCGGAGGGCATTATTGAGCTGAAGCCTGATGCCGTATTGGATAATATAAATTTTGACTGTGGCCTGCTCCTGAAAGAAGACCGTATTGCCAACGTTTCAATTTTTGATCTGAACGTGTCAATTCTTGACATCTATTATCGCAGGCTCGCCAACAAAAATATCCAGGTTTTAATGAGCGTCAAGAACAGCAGCAGGGCTTCAACGCCGCCTTTGAATTTTTACATCTTTATTAATGATGAATATGTGATGAACAGGCTGATGAGTTTTGCTCCTTTTTCTCCAGGCCAGGAAAAAGAGCTCGATCTTACGCCTGTGTATAAGGCGTATGTGGAAAAAGTGCTGAAAGAAGGCACTGATGAAAAGACGATGCTGAAGACAAAGCAGTTGAAGATCAAGGTTGTGTGGGTTCTGAATGCTGATGTCAGTTTTGAAAAGACCATCTTTATCTTCTAAGGTACTATTGTTGCTGTAGTCGGTTTCCACAAATGATGCTAAAGTGGATGAAATAGTCACTGAATTGGGTAATTTATTGGTAAAAGTGGGTGTAAAATTGGTTTATTGTGGTCTTGGTGGAGCTATAAAGGCAGTAACAAAAGGTAGGTCTAATGGGGGGTGGTTTAGCCGCTGATAACCTTTAGATGAAGGGCTTGGTTATGCAAGAAATGCTTTGCTGATCAGGCTGTGCCGACATCATTATTGCTTTACCGAGAGAATATGGTACACTATCTGAAATTGCTTTTGCTCTGAATATGAAGCGCTGAAAAATTGTAAACAGGTTAATAAAAGGGGAGGTTGCGAAACACTGAGCAACATGAATTTTATGAAGAAAGCGATACTTTTACTTGAAGATGGTTTTAGTCTGGAAGGCGGCAGTTTTGGCTCTGAAGGAGAGGCTCTGGGAGAGGTTGTTTTTAATACCTCTATGACAGGGTATCAGGAGATACTCACCGATCCGTCTTACAGGGGCCAGATAGTAGCCATGACCTACCCATTAATAGGTAATTACGGCGTTAATAAAGAGGATGTTGAATCCACAAGACCGTGGGCAGAAGGGTTTATCGTCAAAGAGCGCTCAAAGGTCTACAGTAATTGGCGCGCAACGGATTCTCTGGATTCCTATCTGGAGAAGAATAAGATCGTGGCGATAGAAGGTATTGATACGCGCGCTCTTACGCGCAGGATCAGGTCTGCCGGCGCCATGCGCGGTATCGTATCTACGGAAGATTTTAATAAGGAATCTTTAAAGAAGAAAGTTCTGAGCTCTCCTGTTATGGCCGGCCGCGATCTTATAAAAGAGGTAACCTGCAAGGCTCCTTATGATTGGCCGATGACAGAAGGCAAGAAAGAATTTTTTGTGGTCTGCATTGATTATGGGGTTAAGTTGAACAGCCTGAGGCTCTTGGACCGCGCGGGCTGCAGAGTCAGGATAGTGCCTTCTGTAACCGGCGCCAAAGAGATCCTTGCGCTTAAACCCGACGGTGTTTTTCTCTCCAACGGCCCGGGTGATCCGGCGGTTTTAACTTACGCGATAAAAGAGATCAAGGGCATCTTAGGTAAAGCGCCGATATTCGGTATCTGCTTGGGCCAGCAGCTTTTAGGCATAGCGCTTGGCGGCAAGACCTACAAGCTGAAATTCGGCCATCACGGCGGCAACCACCCTGTTATGGATCTGGAGACGAGGAAGGTGGAGATCACTTCGCAGAATCACGGGTTTTGCGTTGACATGAATTCTTTCAGCGACAAGAACGTTGTTATGACACACGTCAATCTTTATGATAAGACGACAGAGGGTTTAAAACATAAGAAAGTCCCCGCCTTCAGTGTCCAGTATCATCCGGAAGCAGGGCCCGGGCCGCATGACGCGGGATATCTGTTCATGAGATTTACGGAGATGATGAGGAAGTTCTAATACCTGCTTTGAGTTCCACGGGCATGCCCGTGGGTATCTACTAATCAGCTTTCAGAAGATAGCGCATACTCTAATAATTTTAAGGAAATATTATGCCAAAAAGAAAAGACATCAAAAAGATAATGATAATAGGCTCAGGGCCTATCATAATATCGCAGGCGTGCGAATTTGATTATTCCGGTACCCAGGCGTGCAAGGCCTTAAGAGAAGAGGGATATAAGGTGGTTTTGGTGAATTCCAATCCCGCGACTATCATGACTGATCCGCAGTTTGCCGACGCGACCTATATTGAGCCGGTGACGCCTGAGGTTGTGGAGAAGATCATTGCCAAAGAGCGGCCTGACGCGTTATTGCCTACCCTGGGCGGCCAGACCGGCCTGAATGTCGCGATAGCTGTGGCAAAGCGCGGGGTATTGAAGAAATATAACGTCCAGATGATCGGCGCTGACAGGAAGTCAATAGAGAAAGCCGAGGACAGGGATCTCTTCAAAAAAGCGATGCAGAAGATAGGGCTGGATCTGCCGCAGAGTATTAATATTAAATCTATGCAGGAGGCTAAAAAAGCCGTCCTTACACTGGGCCTGCCTATCGTTATACGCCCGAGTTTTACGCTGGGCGGCACCGGCGGCGGGATAGCATTTAATATGCAGGAATTTGAAGAACTTGCCGCGCGCGGCCTTGAATGCAGTATGATACATGAAGTCCTCCTGGAAGAATCTGTCCTTGGGTGGAAAGAGTTTGAGCTTGAGGTTATGCGCGACAGAAAAGACAATGTTGTCATCGTATGCTCAATAGAAAATTTTGATCCGATGGGCGTTCATACGGGTGATTCCATTACTGTCGCTCCTGCCCAGACATTGACGGATGCCGAATATCAGAACATGCGTGACGCCGCGATAAAAGCGATACGCGAAATAGGGGTTGATACCGGCGGATGTAACGTGCAGTTCGCGATAAATCCCAAAGACGGCCGCATGGTAATGATAGAGATAAACCCGCGCGTATCGCGTTCATCAGCCCTTGCTTCAAAGGCTACGGGTTTTCCTATAGCCAAGATAGCCGCGAAACTCGCGGTCGGATACACGCTTGACGAGATACCCAATGATATTACGAAAGAGACCCCGGCTTCATTTGAGCCTGTAATAGATTATTGCGTGGTCAAGATCCCGCGTTTTACGTTTGAGAAATTCCCGGGGGCTGATCCCACGCTCGGCACTTCGATGAAATCCGTCGGAGAGGCGATGGCCATAGGCCGCACGTTCAAGGAGGCTTTGCAGAAAGGTTTAAGGAGCCTGGAGATCAAGCGGTTCGGCCTTGATTCTCTTATCTCTGAAAAAGATTTCGATACACGCGAGCATCTGATGGAGTTTTTGATCAAGAAGTTGCGCGTTCCGAATGATTCGCGTATTTTTTATATCGGGGACGCGATAAGGCTTGGAGTGCCGGTAGCTGATATCCAAAAGTGGACTTTAATAGATAAGTGGTTTTTGGAGAATATAAAAGAGATCGTTGATTTTGAGAATACGCTTAAAAAAGCCGCCGCTGACTCAGGGGAGCTGAAAAGCCGCCTTTCAAAAAAACTTATGCAGGATGCCAAGGAGATGGGTTTTTCCGACAGGCAGCTTTCCGTTTACTTTGGAGTCGGCGAAGATTCAGTCAGCAGTTTGAGAAAAGATCACGGGATAAATACGACCTATAAGCTCGTCGATACCTGCGCCGCGGAGTTTGAAGCGCGTACCCCTTATTATTATTCAACGTATGAGTCGGAGGATGAATCGCGATTAAGCGATAAGAAAAAAGTCATGATCCTGGGGGGCGGGCCTAACCGCATAGGGCAGGGTATTGAATTTGATTACTGTTGCGTGCACGCCTCCTTCGCGTTAAGGGAACTTGGTTTTGAGACGATAATGGTCAATTGCAATCCGGAGACGGTTTCAACGGATTATGATACATCCGATAAGCTTTATTTTGAGCCTATGACAAAGGAAGACGTGCTGAATATCGTATCAAAAGAAAAGCCGTGGGGCGTTATAGTCCAGCTCGGAGGCCAGACTCCGCTCAATCTTACATTGAGCCTGAAAAAAGCGGGCGTCAATATTATCGGCACAAGCCCTGAGTCTATTGATATAGCTGAAGACAGGGAGAAGTTCAAGGGGATGCTTGATAAGCTTAAGCTCCGCCAGCCGCCTAACGGCACCGCGCGCACTTTTGAAGACGCCAAGGCGGTTGCCCAGCGCATAGGTTATCCCGTACTGGTAAGGCCGTCTTATGTCTTAGGCGGCCGCGCCATGGAGATAGTTTACGACGAGGATACGCTGGAAAGATTTATTCTTGAGGCGAGCCGCGTTTCGCCTGAACATCCTATTTTGATAGATAAATTTTTGGAAGACGCGATAGAGGTTGATGTGGATATGATAGCCGACGGGGAAACATTCGTTATCGGCGGCATTCTGGAACATATAGAAGAGGCCGGTATACATTCAGGCGATTCTGCCATGGTCCTTCCTCCGTTCTCGTTGAGCGAAGAGATGGTGAATAAGATCCGCGAGGCGACAACGGCGATGGCAAAGGAGCTTAAGGTGGTGGGCCTGATGAACGTACAGTATGCCGTGCGTGATAATAAAGTCTTTGTCCTTGAGGTCAATCCGCGCGCCTCAAGAACTGTGCCTTTTGTGTCAAAGGCCATAGGCGTGCCTCTTGCCAAGCTTGCGGCAAAGGTAATGGCAGGGCAAAAGTTAAAAGACCTTGGATTCGTTAAGGAGATAGTGCCGGAGTATTCATCGGTCAAGGAATCAGTGTTTCCGTTCAATCGTTTCCCGGGGGTGGATATAATGCTTGGGCCGGAGATGAAATCTACCGGCGAGGTTATGGGCATAGATGATGATTTTGGCCGCGCGTACATGAAGAGCCAGCTTGCCGCCGGGCAGATATTGCCTTTAAAGGGCACGGTCTTTGTGAGCGTGCGCGATAAGGATAAACGCGCCATAGTTTTTATCGTCAAGAGGCTGATAGACCTGGGTTTTGGAGTTGTCGCGACTGCCGGGACGGCAAAAGCGCTGAATAAGGGCGGCATATCAGTGGTTGAAACCGTCAATAAAGTCTATGAGGCAAGGCCGAATATCCTGGATTATCTCACAGACGGCAAGATAAACCTTATCATCAATACGCCTTCAGGCAGGATACCGCGCGAGGATGAGATAAAGATACGTTCAACCGCGATCATGCGCGGGGTGCCATGTATTACGACGATTTCAGGCGCTCAGGCATCTGTTAACGCGATAGAAGTCCTTCTGAAAAAAGACTTAGACGTAAAGCCTCTGCAGGCGTATCATAAGAAACAGTATATAGCGTATAGTTCATAGGTAAAAAGCGGATGAAGATGGAAGAAAGCAGATTGATGATAGAAACGCGAAGGGTGAAAAGAGTGGTACTTTTTAATTGTCTTCTGGTTTCAATTATCTGTTTTCTGTCTTCTGTTTGTTGTTCTCTACCGGCCTGTGCTGATAAGATCTACTTAAAGGATGGCAAGAGTTATGAGGGTAAGCTTATAGGTAAATCAGACAGGCGGTATCTGTTCTCTATGGATGTCGGCGGTGAAAAGTTCCAGATGAGTTTTTTCCCTGAAGATATTGAGCGTTTGGAGCTGGATGAAAAGACGGTTGAAACCCAGATCCCGTATCTGAAAGATGTTGAAAGTTTTAAAGTGCAGGTCAAGAGGGATAAGTCCAGTTCTTATGAACTCTCGCTCTATAAAGACAGCCAGATCCAGGATACTGATAAACTGAAATTCTCAAAAGATGAGTTGAAAAGCGCCTTGAGCAAGCAGGAGGCGGAGTATTACAATAAATTCAACTCTACGCTGAATAAATACACTGATAGATTCCAGAAGGTGCAGAATATTTACCTGAATCTTACCAGCGCGACAAAGGAAGATTTCGCGCAGGCCAAAGATTATATGGATCAGCTTTATTTTGAACTGAATGGTCTTTATGCGCCTGAGATCTTTAAAAAGTCTCATTCGGCATATTTGGAATCGGTAAAGGCAAGTTTCTTGTCTTTTAACGCGCTGCAGCAGGGCATGCTTGATGAAGCATCAAAGCAAACAAAGATATCTGATGAGACAAAGCAACGTTCCATGTCGGAGTTCAGGCAGGCCATTATGTCCCGTAAATCTGCAGCGCAAAAGCTTCAAAAGTAGCATCCTTTTTAGGCCGTTTAATGAAATATAAAATCCTGAGCAATGTTTTTTTAAAAGACAGGCGCTTCCTTCTGGAGCTTGCTGTACCCGCTATTTTTAAAGAAGCTCTACCGGGACAATTTCTGCACATACGCGTTGAAGATTCATGCGATCCGCTTTTGCGGCGTCCTTTGAGCATCCACGATTGCTTTGCCCAGGGCAAGAACAGCGCTCTGGTGGTGCGCGTACTTTATGAAGCCGTAGGAAAGGGCACGTCACTTTTGTCGGACAAAAAGGCCTTGAGTGAGGTTGATTGTCTCGGCCCTTTGGGTAACGGGTTTGATATGCAAAAGATCATTGCCGCAAAAAAAATATATATCGCGGCAGGAGGCATGGGCATTGCGCCGTTATTCTTTTTAGCAAGAAAGATCGCCGAGGCCTGTGGCTCTAAATCCGAAGCAGGGAAGATAGTCGTTCTCATAGGCGCAAAAACAAAAGACGATATTCTCCGTGAGAAAGAATTTAAAGACCTTGGTTGTGAGGTTCATGTTGCGACTGAAGACGGCTCAAGGGGGTCTAAGGGCAGGATTACCGACCTTTTAAAAAATGTTTTATCTGCAAGCTGTAAGCTTCAGGCTAAGGGCAATACGCATTCTGAGGCTGGAGCAAGCAGCCAGAGGTCTGAGTCTGTAATATGCGCCTGCGGGCCAAAGGCCATGCTTGCTGTTGTATCCGATATAGCGCGGCAGAGTGGTGTCAGCGCGCAGGTGTCTTTGGAGGAGTTTATGGGTTGCGGCCTCGGGGCCTGCCTTGGCTGCGTGATACGCACGAGTTCAGGGTATAAACGTATATGCCATGATGGGCCCGTGTTTGACGTCTCCGAAATTATCTGGAAAGAGTAAAGGTTGTAACTATCGCGGTTCATTGTAGGCGAAATATTATAGGAGACGCAAAACCAATGAAAACCCCTGCGCCCACTGTATTTTTTGCCGTTGACTTCGGTTTAGGAGTCTTTCGTTTCCGCCAAAATTACCGGTGGAACTCAAGACATCCTAATCCCTCGTCAATCTTCGCCAAAAAATACCTGATTGTGGGCTTGCAGATATTTTCATTGTTTTGGCTGTGAACGTATAAAATCATGACAATCAGTTATCTACTTTTAGGTATCTTAACCGGACTATTAGGCGGTTTTTTAGGCTTAGGCGGCGCGACTGTAGTCGTGCCGATCCTGGTTTTTTTCTACGGTTTTTCCCAGCATCAGGCGCAGGGGACTATACTTGCTGCCATGATACCTCCCATAGGCCTGCTTGCGGCAATGCGCTATTATCATGCCGGAAATGTGAAGGTTGTTCCGGCTATCTTTATAGCCATAGGTTTTTTTATCGGAGGCTATTTCGGGGCGCGCCTGGTTGAACATGTCCCTGACCTCGTGTTGAAAAGGTCGTTCGGGGTATTCTTGCTTTTAATCGCTTTGAGGATGATATTTACAAAATGAAGCCTGACTTATCAGTCAAAATAGGAAGTTTAAAGTTAAAAAATCCGGTCATGGTCGCTTCCGGCACATTCGGTTACGGTGATGAATTCAAGGAGTTTGTTGACCCGGCAGTTTTGGGCGCGATAATTACCAAGACGATAACGCTTAAGCCCAGGGAGGGTAACCGTCCGCCGAGGTTGTTTGAGACTGTCGGCGGTATGCTGAATTCCATAGGCTTGCAGAATAGCGGCTTAAAGGATTTTGTTGAAAATAAACTTCCGGCGTATAAGAATTTCCGTACCAGGCTGATCGTCAGCGTGGGAGGGGAGACTAATTCAGAATATGCCGAGGTGGTAAACGCGCTGAGCGGGTATAAAGAAGTTGCCGCGTTTGAGCTTAATATCTCATGCCCGAATGTGGAATATAAAGAAAAGATCACAGCGCATGATGAGAGGCTTACTTTTAATCTTGTGCGTGATGTAAGGCGCAAGACCCGCCTGCCTCTTATAGTTAAACTGTCGCCGAACGTTGAGGATGCGGCTAAGATAGCAAAGGCCGCGCAGGAAGCGGGCGCCGACGCCATAAGCCTTATCAATACGCTTTTAGGCATGGCAATAAATGTAAAGACCAGGAAGTCCGTATTGGGTAATATAACAGGGGGCTTAAGCGGGCCGGCGATAAAGCCTATCGCTCTGCGCATGGTCTGGCAGGTGCGAAATAGAATTACCCTGCCTATAATCGGTATGGGCGGGATAATGAATGAACGCGACGCGTTGGAGTTTTTTATCGCAGGAGCGTCGGCTGTCGCCGTGGGCACGGCGAATTTCATAGACCCTCAGGCGTCCTTAAAGATCATAAAAGGGATAGAGAAATATTTAATAGATAACAAATTCAAGGGTATTAAAGAACTTGTCGGGAGCTTGAATGTCGGATAGGTTAGTCTATAGTCTATAGTCGATAGTCGATAGTTTAAAGTTAATGGTATAGGTAAAATTTATGAAATCAAAATTGATAGTGGCGCTGGATGTGGATACTTATAAAGAAGCAAAGAAGCTTGTGGATGAACTTTATCCTTCGGTAAAGATATTTAAAGTAGGAAGCCAGCTTTTTACCGGATGCGGCGCAAAGATAGTGGAGTATATACGCAAGAAGCGCGCCGAGGTTTTTTTAGATCTAAAATATCACGATATCCCAAATACTGTAGCGTCTGCTGTGTCTCAGGCGACGCGCATGAAAGTTTTTATGCTGACAGTGCACGCGCAAGGCGGGGCTGAAATGCTCAAAGCTGCCAAAGACGCGGCAGAAGAAGTTTCTAAGGCTATGCGCCTGAGGCGTCCGCTGATCGTGGCTGTTACAGTGCTGACAAGCATGAAGTTTGATAATGTTTTTGGCCGTGTTATGGACCTTGCTTTTGACGCCAAAAGCTCCGGGCTCGACGGAGTAGTCTCCTCGGTTGAAGAGGCAGGCGCTATACGCGAAAGATTTAAGGATTTTGTTATTGTGACGCCAGGCATCAGGCCTTTAGGCTCTGAAGCCTCTGATCAGAAGAGAGTGGCGACACCTAAAGCCGCGCTTGAAGCCGGAAGCAGTTTTCTCGTTGTAGGCAGGCCCATTGTTTCGGCTAAAAGCCCTAAGTCTGCCGCGAAACAGATATTAAAAGAAATGGAGTTATCATGACTGAACAACTTAAAGACCTGATTAAAAAAATACAGGATGAAGGGGTTAAGACAGCCCAGGATAAAGCGCGTTCTATTGAAGAAGAAGCAAAGCGCCGTGCCGAGAGTTTGCTCAAAGACGCCAAAAAAGAAGCCGAGGCTATAATTTCGGCGGCAAAAGAAGAATCAGCGAGGCTGGAAAGCTCAACCAAGGCATCTATGACACAGGCGGGCCGCGATATGATCCTCGCGCTGAAGCTTGAGATAAACAGCATGCTTAATAAGATCATATCTACGAATGTCCGGCATGCCTTGGCGTCTGGTGAATTGGTCTCTATATTAGGCGTGTTGATAAAAAGCGCGCTTGCTTCTGAAGAGGGGGAAGTGGTCGTGTCTTTGAAGAAAGAGGATAAGGATAAGCTGGAATCGGCTTTTGTGGGAGAGTTAAGGGAATTAGTCAAGCATGGGGTAGTGCTCAAGTCTGCCAAGGATATTACCGGAGGTTTTACGATAAGCTATGATTCCGGAAAGTCAGAGTTTGATTTTACGGATAAGGCCCTCGCTGAATATATAAGCCTTTATTTGAAGCCTAAGCTCGCCGAGATTTTGGCTGTAACTTAAAAATTAATTATTTACAATAGTCCACCAACGAAGCTGGTGTTGTTCTTTGGAAAAATTGTTTCAAGCTCCGCTTAAGAGCCGAAGTAGTGCTTTGCAACGCAGAAAATCCAGCTAAAAATGCACAACTCGCCCTAATATTTAGATTTTGGTAACGGCTCAGACAGTGCATTTTTGCGCCTTTAGGCGCCGCTCGATTTTCTGCTCTACTTCGGCAGTCGCTACACTTTAAAACAATTTTCCTTTTTTAAGAAGCTACCGACAAAGTCGGTGGTGATCCACCTTAACAGTAAAGAGACCTTTATATGGCTCAATTCTATATATACCTTATTTCAAGCCTGCCTTCGCTTCATTATGGAGCGCGTCCGCCGTTTTCTTTTGATAAATTTTTAGAGAATTGTTCCGGGCTGATCCCTGAAGAAGAGCTGGATGTCTTAAAGAGCCTGCCTCATGCGCATCTTAACGGGTTTGCCTATTCGGGCGCGCGGGAGACCATTGAGAATTGGTATATCTTTGAAACAAACTTGAGGAATGAGCTCGTTCGTTTGCGCGCAAGCCGCAAGAAAGCGGATCCCGCGCATTATCTGCGTCGTGAACAGTACGCGGAGCCCTCGCTCGTCCATCTGGCCCAGGCGGCATCCCGCGCGAGCTCGTCTTTGTTGCTCGATGCAGAAAAGATGCTGGATGAGGAGCGCTGGAGGTATTTAGACGAGCTTTCAACGGGCCATTATTTCGATCTTGATTTTTTGATCACCTATGCCGGGAAGCTTTTGATTCTGGAGCGCTGGCACAAGATAGCATCGCAGGATAAACATAAATTACTGGAAGAAGCATTGTCGG
Source organism: uncultured Planctomycetia bacterium (assembly GCA_964429525.1). Classification (GTDB taxonomy): domain Bacteria; phylum Omnitrophota; class Gorgyraeia; order Velamenicoccales; family Velamenicoccaceae; genus CAYSCK01. The sequence goes on along the minus strand of CAYSCK010000001.1, from coordinate 13,628 downwards.
GAGGATAAATTGAGAAAAGGAAGGATTGTCAAGATTAGCGGGAACATGGTTTCGGTCGAGGCTGACAGCTTTATCATTCAGAATGAAGTGGCATATATTATTCACGGCGATGAACGCCTGAAGGCCGAAGTTATCCGGGTGCGCGGCAGAAGGGCGGAGACCCAGGTATTTGAAAGTACGACCAGTTTAAAGGTTGGGGGCGAAGTTGAATTTTCTGACGAACTTTTGTCCGTTGAGCTGGGGCCGGGGTTGTTGGGCCAGATATTTGACGGCCTTGAAAATCCTCTGCCGCCATTGGCGCAAAAGTACGGCTTTTTCTTAAAACGCGGCGTGTATCTGTCAGCCCTGCCGCCTGATGCCGAATGGGATTTTACTCCGCTGGTTAAAATTGGCCAGAAGGTCCGCGCGGGAGAAAAACTCGGTTTTGTGCCGGAGAAGATATTCAAGCATTTCATAATGGTCCCGTTTGGTTTGCCGAACGTGTTGGAGGTAGTAAAAATAGCCCAGCCCGGCCGTTATAACCTCAAGACCAGCGTTGCACAATTAAAAGATAGCGACGGCCATCTGCATGAAGTGTTTTTAAAACAGGTCTGGCCGGTTAAGATCCCGATAATCGCGTATGCCGAAAAATTAAAACCCACAGAGCCATTGGTAACCAAGATGCGCGTTATAGATTCGCTCTTTCCGGTGGCGCGCGGCGGTACATATTGCATCCCAGGGCCTTTTGGCGCGGGTAAGACTGTTTTGCAGCAGCTCACAAGCCGTCATGCTGATGTTGATATAGTGATCATCGCGGCATGCGGCGAGCGCGCGGGCGAAGTTGTTGAAACATTGAAGACTTTTCCGAATATCAAGGACCCGAAGACCGGCAAGCCGTTGAGCGACAGGACGGTCATTATCTGTAATACGAGTTCTATGCCTGTTGCCGCGCGAGAGTCTAGCGTTTATACGGCAGTGACTATTGCTGAATATTACCGTCAGATGGGATTGAGCGTGTTATTGCTTGCTGATTCAACTTCGCGCTGGGCGCAGGCGATGCGCGAGATGTCCGGGCGTCTTGAGGAGATACCGGGAGAAGAGGCATTCCCGGCGTATCTTGAATCCCGCATAGCTTCATTTTATGAACGCGCGGGCCTGGTAAAACTTTATGATGGTTCTATGGGTTCGGTTACTATCGGAGGCACGGTCAGCCCCGCGGGTGGAAATTTTGAAGAGCCTGTAACGCAGGCGACCCTGAAGGTAGTCGGCGCGTTTCACGGCCTTTCGCGGGAACGTTCAGATGCCAGGCGTTATCCGGCGATAGACCCTCTGATAAGCTGGACAAAGTATAAAAGTTTTATAGGCGCCTCCAAGGTTGAGCGCGGGCATTCAATATTGCGTAAGAGCCACGATGTTGCTTCAATGATGAAGGTTGTCGGCGAGGAAGGCACGCTTTTGGCTGATTATATAGATTACTTAAAGGGTGAGTTTTTTGATTTTGTCTATCTGCAGCAGAACGCGTTTGATGAAGTAGATGAAGCGACCGCAAAAGAAAGACAGGCTTATGTATACGATTTTATATACGATATTTTAGAGGCTGATCTTGAATTTAAAGACAAGGAAAAAGCGCTCCATTTCTTTCAGGCTTTAAGGCAGCTTTTCCGCGGGTGGAATTCAAGCCAGTGGCAATCTGACGAATTTAAAAAGACAGAGAGTGAGATAAAAACACATCTTTTAAGCGGGAGAAAACACTAACCTCAAAGGACGAATTTATGAAAGTTTATACCAATATCATTCAAATAGCCGGCGATGTTATTACCGTCGAGGCAGACGGCATAGGTTATATGGAAATAGCTGAAGTCGCTACATCGCGCGGTAAATCTTTGGCGCAGGTCATACGCCTTGATGGAAAAAAGGTGTCTTTGCAGGTATTCGCCGGAAGCCGCGGAATTTCAACCGGAGATAAGGTCAGGTTTTTGGGCCATCCGATGCGTACCGCGACAGGAGATGATCTCTTGGGCAGGATCTTCAACGGAAGCGGAGAACCGCGCGATATGGGCCCTGCAATAACAAGTAATCCTGTGGATATCGGCAGTTCCTCGGTGAACCCTGTAAAAAGGATAGTACCGGACAAGATGATCAGGACCGGTATCCCGATGATAGATGTCTTTAACTCACTCGTCGTTTCTCAAAAATTGCCTGTATTTTCAATAGCCGGCGAGCCTTACAATGAACTTTTGGCGCGTATCGCCACACAGGCGGAAGTGGATGTGATCGTTCTCGGCGGTATGGGGCTGAAATATGACGATTATCTTTTCTTCAGGGATACCCTGGAGGAAAGAGGCGCGTTATCAAGGTGCATATTTTTTATTCATACTGCCGCTGACCCGACCGTAGAATGCCTGCTTGTGCCCGATATCAGCCTTGCTGTTGCCGAGCAGTTCGCGCTAAGCGGCAAGCGCGTACTTGTGCTTCTGACGGATATGACAAATTTCGCCGACGCGCTCAAAGAGGTCTCAATAACGATGGAACAGGTGCCGTCTAACCGCGGCTATCCCGGCGACCTCTACAGCCAGCTTGCGGCCCGATACGAAAAGGCCGTTGATTTTGAGACCGCGGGTTCCATAACAATACTTGCCGTGACTACCATGCCCGGCGATGACGTAACGCATCCTGTGCCTGATAATACGGGCTATATTACAGAGGGGCAGTTCTATCTAAAAGGCGGAGTAATAGAGCCTTTTGGTTCTCTGAGCCGTTTGAAACAGCAGGTAAACGGAAAGACGCGTGACGACCATCGCGTAATAATGGATACGATGATACAGCTTTTCGCGAATTATCGTGAGACGCTGGAGAAGCAGTCCATGGGTTTTCAGATGACGAATTGGGATAATAAGCTTTTGAAGTATGGAAAGCTTTTTGAAGAGAAGATGATGTCTTTGGAAGTGAATATATCCCTGGAAGAGGCGCTTGACCTTGGATGGAAGCTGATGAGCGATTGTTTCTCCCCGGAGGAGACAGGCATAAAGAAGTCGCTCATAGAAAAGTATTGGCCGAAAGATTAGGTGATAAGGGGTAGGCTCTAGGTTACAGGTTACAGGTTTCAGGTTCTATCTAGTCCCTGACACCTGGTCCCTGTAACCTGAAACTTTGTGACTTTTTGACATTTTGACTTTGCAACCTTAATAATCATGGCTAAGGTAAGACTAACAAAAGGTGAGTTAAAAAAGCAGAGAGATTCGCTCAAGCGTTTTGAGCGGTATCTGCCTACATTGCAGTTGAAAAAACAGCAGCTGCAGATGGAGATTTTGGCTCAACTGGCGCTGTTGGAGGAGAAAAAACGCGCGCAGGTTCCAAAGAAAAAGTCCGCTGAAACCTGGATCGGGCTTTTGGCTGAGACGAGCATATCTTTCAGGCCATGGCTTAAACCTGAAAAGATAGAAACATCTTCCAAGAATGTCGCCGGAGTTGATATTCCGGTTTTTAACCGCGTTGATTTTGAGACAGCTGAATACGATCTTTTTACCGCTCCTCTCTGGGTGGACCACGCGCTTGAATTGTTAAGGGACCTGATATCGCTCAGATGTGAGATAGAGACTACGGAGCAGGGCATACTGATACTGCGCAGGGAGCTTCTTATCACAACACAGCGGGTCAATCTGTTTGAGAAGGTAAAAATTCCTGAGACAGAAGAGAATATCAGGCTTATCAAGATCTATATAGGCGACCAGATGACTAATGCTGTGGGCCGTTCAAAGATAGCCAAGAAAAAGATCGAAGAGGCGGAGCTGGCAGGAGCGCATCTATGATAGTTCCCATGAAGAGGATATCTATCCTGTGCCTTTCCCGCGACGCGGAAGACGCTATTTCAAAACTGCGCTCGCTGGGTGTTCTGCATGTGGAGCATGCTCAGGAACCAAAGGGCGAGGATCTGTCCGGATTGTTGGAGGATGTGGCTTTGGTTAAGGAAGCCCTCGTGATAATTTCAGAGAAAGAATTTTTAGAACATGGTTGCGAGGATAAAGGCGGCGTGCCTTCTGATTGGCGCGCGGTGGCGCGCAGGATAATCGCCGACAGGAAGCGTTTTGACCAGCTGAATGATTACTCACGATCTTTAAGGGCGAGCATAGTCCAGTGGCAGGCCTGGGGTGATTTTGAGCCGTCTGAGATAGAGGAGCTGGCGGCAAAAAATATCTTCCTAAGGTTATACGCGATACCTGAAAAAGAGCTTTCTAAATTGCCGGATGATGCTGTTGCGCGCGTTCTTTCAACGCGCGCGGGTACAGCTTATTGCTGTATCATATCCCGCGAAAGAACAGATATTCCATTCAAAGAGCTTGTATTGCCGCGCTCAAGCCTGACAGATATGGGCACAAGGCTTATGGAAGATAAAAAGATAATTCTCGCGGTGCAGAATGATATACGCAAGTGGAGCTGTTTCCGCGGGAGTTTTTCAAATATATCGCGAGCGCTTGAGAAAGAGCTGGAATTCCACGAGGCGGTGCGCGGCATGGGAAAGGCTGGGGAGCTTGCTTATGTGAACGGATTTATTCCGTTTGATTCCGAGAGTGAGATCCTTGCCGCGGTAAAAAGGGAGCAATGGGGCGCGCTCATAACAGACCCTTGCCTTGATGAGCAGGTTCCGACTTTAATACGCAATCCGAGATGGGTTTCTATCCTTCAGCCTTTGATAAAACTTTTAGAGATCCTTCCCGGGTATACCGAGCTTGACACAAGCCCGATATTTTTGATATTTTTCAGTTTATTTTTCGGCATTATTATTGGAGATGCCGGCTATGGATTGTTGTATCTTCTTATCACAGTTCTTTTACAGCGTAAGTTCGGGGCGAATATGCCCGATAAGCGTATTTTTTCCCTGATGTATGTGTTAAGCCTGTGCGCTATAGCCTGGGGTGTATTGACAGGAACGTTCTTCGGTCAGGCCTGGCTTATTACAACAGGCGTCAAGGCGCTTGTGCCTGTCTTGAATGATCCTACTTTTGTGCAGGGTATGTGTTTTCTGATAGGCGCGACTCATCTGAGCCTTGCCCACGCATGGCGTTTCATAGTGCAGCTTCCGTCGCTGACAGCGCTGGCTGAATTGGGCTGGATAAGCATACTTTGGGCGGCGTTCTTTCTGGTCAAGATGCTTCTTTTGGGAGCAGAATTTCCTTTCTTTGGAAAATATATGATAATAGGAGGTATATCTCTTGTCGTTTTATTTTCCTGCCCGCGCAGGAATTTTTTATTGACCATTGCCGCGGGCCTTGGGAACATCGCGTTGAGTATAATGAACAGTTTTGGGGATATTGTTTCGTATGTGCGTTTGTTCGCGGTAGGATTGGCAGGTGTTGCCATATCGGACGCTTTTAATTCTATGGCGCAAGGAGCGGCAGGGTCCGGCATGTTCGGTTTTATCGCGGCGGGATTGATCCTTTTGGCAGGACATACATTGAACTTTGTTCTTTCGCCCATGTCGGTTCTGGTGCACGGCGTAAGGCTTAATGTTCTGGAATTTTCAGGGCATGCCGGCGTTACGTGGTCAGGCATGGCGTATAAGCCGTTGAAGAAAGAAGGATAAAAAGTTCAAAGCTCGGAGCTCAAAGCTGATAGGAAAAGCGAAAAGATAAGGTTACAAAGCATTTCTGGCGTATAGCGTTTAGCGTATAGTGAATAGGTTTTAAGAATTCCTAACTCCTATCCGCTATCTCCTATACGCTAACTTTGGTGATTTCGAAGGTCAATAGAAAGGGGAAAGATAATGGAAACAAACGTTTTAATGCAGTTTAAGGATCTGGGTGCCGCGATGGTTTTGGGATTGGCTGCCTGCGGCTCAGCGTTAGGTGCCGGCACCGCCGGTATGGCGGCAATAGGCGCCTGGAAAAAAAGTTTCGCGCAGAATAAACCGGCTTCATTTATTCTTGTGGCATTGGTTGCCGCTCCATTGACACAGACCATTTATGGTAATATAGTCATGACCAAGGTTGTGGAGCTGGCAGCGAAGGGCCAGTATGTCTGGGGTATAGGAGCTTTCAGCGGCTTGGGGATAGGATTATCGGCTTATTTTCAGGGTAAGTGCGCTGCTGTAGCGTGCGACGCGATGGGTGAGACAGGCAAAGGGTTTGGAAATTATCTGGCTGTTCTTGGTATGGCTGAAACCGTTGCTGTATTCGTCATGGTATTTTCACTTATGGTACTTGGCAAGTTTTAGAGATTTTCGGGCGATTAGCTCAGTTGGTTAGAGCGTCTGCTTTACACGCAGAATGTCAGGGGTTCAAGTCCTCTATCGCCCACCATATATTTTTAGGATAAAAGTTAAAAACGCGAGAAAAGTTTACAGTATGACAAAAATCTCATAAAAATGCGTTTTTTGTCATCAAAAAAGAAAATATTGAAATTATCAGAATTTTGAGTAGAATAGTCAATACTCTTAAGACTTAATTTTGATTTTTTCGGGGACGTCGCTTAGCCTGGTTTAAGGCCCTTGATTGTCGATCAAGTGATCGTGGGTTCGAATCCCATCGTCCCCGCCATATTTAAGTAACGGCCTTTTTATGGGCCGTTACTTAAAAATACAGTTGTTTAAAGATGGGATTCGAAGCCGACCCGAGCGGCATTGCTTCAAGCGAGGGCGGCCGGTTTCGAAGGAGCCGAGCGAATGCGAGGCGGGCGAGAAAGAATCCCATCGTCCCCGCCATATAATACGCAAGATATGCAATATTGGATATCTTGCGTATTTTTTTGTTTATTGAGTATCTTTGGTTTCGATGACACAAAAACGGCACACTGCTTAGTCCTGAAATGCTTATCTTAATTTTTGCGAGATCTGCTTGATTTCCAATTCGTTGTGACAATTTATGTTGTGGTGAGTTTTTGTTTGGAGTAAAATCAAACCATGAAACATTATTTCTTTCTATATGAAACAGGCGATCGCGGTCTATCTTTCATAGATAAGAATTTTCCCTTATTTTTGTTATGCGGCTGTCTTTTTCGAGAAGATGTTTTTTTGAGACAGAACAAAAAATAAACGATTTCAAAATAAAGTATTTTCAAACAAAAGAAGTGATACTACATTCTCGTGAAATACGAAAGTGCGAAGGTGCGTTTCAGATATTGTTCGACATAGGTCTTAAAGCCGAGTTTTATAAAGATTTAAATAGTATTTTTAAGGAAGCAAAATACAAAATAATAACGGCAGGAATAAATAAAGAGGAACATATAAAGAAATACGGCAAACAGGCGAAAGATCCCTATAGTTTATCACTTTCATTTATTATAGAACGCATGATCTTTTGTTTGGATGCATCAGATAAACAATCAAGCGTGGATATTAAGGTGGAGTTGCGTGGTAAAAAAGAAGACGAAATGCTCCTCGCGCATTTTAATTCAATTTTGGATGGCGGAACTAACTTTGTATCTCGTGAAAGACTAAAGAGGAGAGTTTCGAGTTTTAAATTTTGTGGCAAGCGAGAAAACCTTCTTGGATTACAAATTGCAGATTTAAGCGCTTATCCTTTGGCAAGGCATCTGTTGAATCCAAAGGAGCCTTATCCGCCATTCGATATTATTAGAAACAAAATTTATTGTGACGAAAAAGGAGAGATATGGGGGTGGGGGTTAAAATTGTTTCCATAAAAGCAGAAAGCCTCCCTTTTGGAGAGGCCTCTGTCGACCGGGGACACCCCGATCCTTTAAATCAGCTATGAGCAAAGTATAAGTCCAACATCGCCGAATGTCAAGATAAATGGCATATAGATCAAATCCACTAACTCATTGGGTTGGCAAAGGAAATTCAGAGGAAGAACAATATAGAATTCTAACCCAACTTATTTTAAAACCAAAGAAATTATTGTTTGGCAAACCCGAATCACATAGTTTGTCTCCATATTTGCCAGAGGGCAGTTCCCCAAAAGATGTTTTGTTTGAAATAATAAGTTTTACAGATATTTCCCTTTCGGAATGTGAACCCCATTGTAAAAAATATTCCAAGTTTGGCATCTCTTTTGATAAAGCATATTTAACAAGTTTACATGCGACCCCTGTATGGTACTTCCAAAATCCAGCAGCAGCTGGCAATCTTTATTATATTGTTAAAACCCTTTACAAATTAGCTCAAATTGTCAAAGAGAAAACAGGAAAAGAAGAATTTGATTTTAATAATAACGAAAAAGATCATACTGTAGAAAAAAATACTTTGCCATTGTTAAAATATATTTTTTCTTATGTAAAACCATATGATGAAAAAAATAGTTTTCCATACAATAGTTCACATTTAGAACAGGATAAGTTTTTTAAAACAACAAATGAGAGAGCAGAGTATTTTGAAAGAGAATGGCGCATAATTCCAAGCACGTTAGCTAAGATAAATCATCCTAATAGCATTTCAGAGGAAAATGGACATAAATATCTCAATTTTGATGAAAATTACGTCCAATATGTTATTATGCCAAAGAAATTTATTGCAAGATTCAAAATTGAAAACAAGGATGTCTCTTCAAAACATGATATAAACTATGCCCCTACACTGTTAGCGTATGAAGATTTAAAGTATATGCACAGAAAACAGGCAGCTAGGTTTTGGCACAATCTATTTTTAAATATATTTAACCTCTTTCAAAATAATAGATAGAATTTTAAGCGATGGTTTCCCATCGTCCCAACACCTTTATGAAGGCCGCATAATGTGCGGCCCTTTTCTTTTGCGCCAGAGTTAAAGTTAGGCGGGACTCGCAATTCTATTCAGCCAAGCAGCTTTTTATAATGAACAGGCGCGAGTTTATGGTAAAATACAAAAATGAGGAATATAGTATTTCGCCATCGGAATTTTCTTTTGTTTTTGCTTTTTTTCAGCATTGCTTTGATAATTTATGCCAACACCATAAGGAATGGTTTTGTTCTTGATGACCAGGACCTTATTGTTAATAATGCGTATATAAAGAATTTTGAGTTTTTGCCCCGTTTATTTTCAAATAATGCCTATCATTTTTCTTCCTCCCCAGGCAGTAATTATTATCGCCCGTTACAATTAGTATCTTACGCCATTGATCATCATTTTTGGAGACTGGATCCTGCTTATTATCATTTTGGTAATATCTTTTTCCACGCCATTAATAGTTTTTTAGTGTGTATTCTTGTTTTACGGCTTTTTGCTTCTTTCCGCCTGGCATTGTTATCAGGGCTATTATTTTGCGTGCATCCTGTCCATGTGTCTGTTGTAGGCTATATTGCCGGCAGGGCAGACCTATTCGTGACTTTTTTTATGCTTTTGAGCCTTTTGGATTTTTTAAATTACTTAAAGACTAAAAAATTATATAAATATGTGATGAGCCTTTTATTCTTCGGTCTTGCCCTGCTTTCCCGGGAAAATTCCTTATTATTGCCGTTTATTTTAATCCTTTTAGCTTTTGTCCAGGGTGAAAAAATTAAGAAGATCCTTTTGCCGTTGGCCGGATTTTTAGCTCTCGCGGTCTTTTATATTTATGGCCGTTTTTTATTTTTGGGCGGATTGGCTATGTTGGTGCCCGAAGTTAAATTATTTTCATTGCCTTTAGAGCTGGTGAACCTGGCCGGTATCATGAAGGAATACTTAAGTGTTATTCTTTTTCCATGGTCATTTTATCCCATGAGGACTATTCCCTTTATTGAAACTTTAACATTATGGAATGTCCTCTGGGTCGTGTATCTGTTTGGTTTGGCAGGATCGCTTTTTCTGTGGGCTTTTTTAAAAAGAAAGCGATTGTTTGTTTTTGGCATTCTTTGGTTTATTTGCGGATTCCTGCCATTAATAAGGATGATGTATTTATTCCCAAGATTCGGCATTGTTGTGGCTGAGAATTGGATGTATTTGCCGTCTATTGGCATTTTTATTATTTTAAGCAGGCTATTCTTGATCAAGAAAAACGGCTGGTTGCTCTGGATCTTTATCCTCTTCTTTTGTTATTGCAGCGTTCTTACTATTTTGAACAATGGGCATTGGAAAGATAGAGTAACGCTATATCGCTATATACTCAAAGCCTATCCCGATAATACCAATATTCGCCTGAATTTAGCTTATATCTATTTTGATAATGGTTCATATGACCTTGCGTTGCGTGAGTTCAATAAAATTCTTGAAAGTGAGCCTACAGCCTGGGATGTTTACCTTGGATTGGGAAATATATATTATGCGAAAGGGGAATTAGAGCGCGCTGTTTTGTTTTATGATCAGGCGATACTGTTCAACCATAACTGCGGCCTGGCATATTACAATAAAGGGCTCATAAGTGTTAGGCAGTCCAAGTATGATGAAGCTCGTGATTTTTTCTTTAAAGCTTTGGAGATCAATCAGGATTACTGGCCAACATATTTGGCTTTGGGGGATTGGTTTTCGCGTAAAGGAATGGATCGGGAGGCTTTAATAATGTATGAAAAGGCTGAGCGATTAAATCCTGACAGCAATATCCTTTTGAAAACTTCCGTGGTTTTAATACGGCAAAAAGAATATCAAAAAGCGGTGGTTGTTCTTGAAGGTGTTCTTAAAAGGGATCCAAATTCCATTGAAGCAGTGAAGATGCTTGGTTTATGTTATGGCCAGATGGGCAGATCTGATGATCCGCCTAACCTGTAATCGCTCGCTTAATTTCCATCAGCTTAATTTCCATCCTTGTAAAATTTACTATACGGAGTTAACATGATCTGAGTCAATACTCCAACCCGGAAGGCAGGATGATTGAGAAGAGGTTTTCGCGTCAAGAGGCGCTTGGTTTCGGCTGGAAAAAAATGAAGGAGAACTTTTGGTTCCTGATGGGCATTTTCGCCGTGATGTTTTTCTGCCGGGGCATGCAGAGCCATTTTTCCCATATTGACCCGAAGACAGACTGGGCTACCTATTTTTTCGGCACTTTTAGTTTTTTGATCTTGAACATTATTATACAGATGGGTAATATAAGGATCGCGCTTGAGATAAACGATGGGCAGAAGACCGGTTTTGACAGGCTCTTTTCCGCATGGAAGTTCTTTTTTCGCTATGTTGCCGGCTCTTTCCTTTATTCACTGATCGTTTTGTGTGGTTTGATCCTTTTAGTAGTTCCGGGCATAATGTGGGCGATAAGGTTCCAATTCTTCTCTTATTTCATAATTGATAAGGACGCTGGACCGGTTGAGGCGCTTAAATTGAGCTCTAAGGCTACTAAAGGGGCGCGTATGGATCTGTTCTGGTTCGATTTGGCGTGTTTTGGGGCTATAATTCTCGGGGTTCTGGCTCTTGGCATAGGTATATTTGTCGCAATTCCGACGGTTATGCTCGCGGTGGCTTATGTATTTCGCAAGCTTGAGCCGCAAATTGTGTAAGATAATACCAGGAGGCGGCTATGGGTAGAAGAGCGTTTGGTCCAAAGAAGAAGAAAGCGTGCGATTTGAAAAATTGCCGGAAAGAAAAGATCCAGCCAAAGTTCAGGGTTGAGATCAATTCTGGCTTAAAGCATCCGCGCGCGTTTGAAACTCAGGCCGCGGTGTAATGATCAAAATTTTGCAACTTGTCGTAGGCGGCGCTATAGGAACAGTCTCGAGATACCTGCTGGGAGGATTAGTCTATCGCCTGCTTGGGACAGGTTTTCCTTACGGGACGCTCGCGGTGAATCTGTCAGGGTGTTTTATAATAGGATTTCTCGCCTCCGTCGCCGAGAAGAAATTTATTTTTAACGCGGATGTGCGCACGTTCCTTATGATCGGGTTTTGCGGCGCGTTCACAACTTTTTCCACTTTGATATTTGAGACTGACGCGCTTGTGCGCGACGGAGAGGTCGCCCGCGCGCTGATGAATGTATTATTGAGCGTTATTTTGGGATTTTTGCTCTTCAGGGTTGGCGGGTTTATCGCGGAGGCTATGTGAAGATACCGGCGGATGGTAAATTACTAAGGATATTTATCGGCGAGGCGGATAAATGGCAGGGCAAACCGCTTTATGAAGAGATAGTCCTTTTGGCTAAAAAAAGCGGCATGGCGGGCGCGACAGCCATAAAAGGTTTTTTAGGGTTTGGCTGTAAAAGCCATATGCATACTTCAAAACTCCTGAGGCTTTCGGAGGACTTGCCTGTGATAGTTGAGATAGTTGACAGCGAAGAGAAGATCAGCCAGTTCCTGCCGCGCCTGGATGAGATGGTCAAAGAAGGGCTTATCACTCTGGAAAAGGCGCAGGTTGTAATGTACCGCGCGTAATAATGGGGGTCAATATGAAGATGTTTATGATTATGTTATTCTCCGCGGCAATGGGTTTTACCGGTTTTTCTTGCGTTCAGGAGAGCCAGGCGCAGGAAACAAAGAAACAGGTTCGCACCATAGACGGACAGGTCTCTCAGGTAGACTGGGTAGCATCAAAACTTGTCGTTGATATCGTCGGTGATCAGATGACATTCATACTGCCTGATAATGTAGCTGTCGCAAAGGGCACGGAAGATGTCTCAATAAATGATGTGGACCAGAATGATTCTGTAACGGTGTATTATTATGATGACGGTATGTCAGGTTTGAAGGCTGTGAAGATCACAGACAACAGCCCCGATCTATAAGGACAATTTATCTGTAACTTTACCCTGAGTAGTTCATTTATATTTATAATAGCCGTCCAGCTGTTTATAATCGCGGCGGTTTTTTGGGTTGCGTATAATTCAGCAAGGAAGACGGGCATGGCTTTGAAGCGGCTCGCTGCTGCTTTTGGCGGCTCGTTGCCCAAGTTCTCATTGTATCAGACGCTAAGGGCTGTGTTTGGCGGCATAGTTTTTATAGTAACGCTGATACCCCGCGGTAAAAATTCCCCGCAGTATCTGCGGATCAGTTATTTTAAAGGATCGTTCATCAAGCTGAAAGTGTACAGGGAATCTTTTTTAAGCGAAGCCGGTGAAAAGATCGGTTTGATCCGTGAAGCAAAGACCGGCGATGGCGCTTTTGACTCGGAATTCCTGATATTTGCCGATAAGCCTGAGAGGGCGGCTGTTATTTTTTATGATTCTCAGGCTAAAGAGAGTATGCGCGAGTTATTCCGCATGGGCTACGATAGATTTACCTGCGATCAGAAAAAGATATTCATAAGTAAGCCTGGTTATTCAATTGAGCGCGACCTTGAGCCGGAACAATTCAGGAGAGTCCTTGAGAAAGTTGATTATTTGGCGCGCAGGCTATAGATTCATATTTGCTATTTCAGGTGTTATCCTGGCAGCCTGTTTTAGCTGTATGGCCCAGGATAGCGCGAGGGATGTCTTTATTGAGACCATGCAGGGCAGTGTTGAAGAGATTGACGCTGAAGGATCAACATTAGTTTTTCAGACGGCCGCGGGGGATATTGAATTTTTTATCCCGGGCAAGGCTAAATTATTCCGCGGCACCGAAGCGGTCAAATTTTCGGATATCCAGAAGGAAGATAAAGCCGTCATAAGTTTTTATAGCGACGCCAAGGACAGAAAGCAGGTCTTGAGCAGGGTTATGGAAGAGTGAGGCGACAGGCATATGAGAGAAAAAACTTTTTGTTCGGTAAAGCCGCAAGAGCTTAAGGCTAATCCTTTCAAGAGCATAGGCTCCGACTGGATGCTGATCTGCGCCGGGACAATTGATAAATACAATGTGATGACCGCCAGCTGGGGAGGCTGGGGCATACTCTGGCATAAGAGCGTTGCTTT